>JAFVPI010000021.1 GCA_017505405.1 Mogibacterium sp. | reverse complement strand
TCTTTCATTCCAGACTTGTGAGCGGCGGTGATACAGGTGTGTTCTGGGACAAATATGTACGACCGGTACATCATAACAAGAGTCTGCCGTTCCTGATCCTGCGGTCCGATAAAGATTGGTCAAACCGTGTTATCAATAATATCGAGGATATATGGACTCAGCTGCATGAGCGTAAAGACGGCTTTGAATTTATAGTCCGTAATATGATCTCCGAAAGCTTTTATCAGATATATCTTCACACCAATGACCGCCATGCGCCATTGGCTGAAGCGGAGCATCGAAGAATGGAACGACTCAAGATAATGATTACCTACATAGAAGAGCACCTGGCAGAAGAAATCACAGTCAGGGATATCGCTTCTGCTGCATATGTCAGCAATTCTGAATGCGATCGATGTTTTAAATGTATACTCAAGGCAACCCCGATACAGTACTTAAAACAGCTGAGGCTGCAGAGAGCCGAGCATCTTCTCACATCTACTAAAATGAGCGTGGAGTCGATTGCATTGTTATGCGGGTTCAGAGATATGAGTTACTTTGCACGGTGTTTCCGTAACGCATATGATGCCAATCCGCTTGCATATCGAAAGGGTAATGTCAAACGATACATCCACACTCCTCTAGCCAGCGATTAGAATCAGATGCTTGTCGAATACGGCTCACAACCCCGGATGGGAAAATAGTACGAAATAGTACCAAAAAGTAACGTATACACTATTTAGTTTCTAGGCAACTGGAAACTTTTTTTTTTACAATCAGATAGACGCTTTATTGTTAACCAAAAAGCACAAAAATCTTTTTTTTTAGAATTGAAAAGGAAAAAACAGGGACTTATAATAATTTTTGTAAGCTATCGAAATGCTTATAATTGGTATTGGTTTTTTAAGGAGGAATAACATGAAGAAGAAATTATTTGTTCTTTTCCTTGCATTCGCGATGGTATTTGCTTTCGCAGCCTGCGGTGGCGGCGGCGGAAGTGACTCCGGAAGCGATGAGGGAACCGGTTCCGTATACTGGCTGAACATGAAGCCTGAAGCAGATGAAGCACTTCAGGGACTTGCTGCAGCTTATACCGAAGAGACAGGCGTTCCTTGCAAGGTAGTAACAGCTGCGTCTGGATCCTATAGTGACACACAGACTGCAGAGATGGCTAAGTCCGAGCCTCCAACGCTATTCAATGTCGGTAACATGAGTGCGCTGAAGGACTGGGAAGACTATTGCCTTACACTGGACGGCACTGATTTCATGAATGAGCTTACGACCACTGACTTCAATCTGAAGAATGAAGCCGGTGAGACAAAGGCGATCGGCTGGATCTATGAGTCTTACGGTATCATCACCAACAAGGCTCTTCTGGAGAAGGCAGGTCACTCACTCGATGAGATCAAGGACTTTGATTCCCTGAAGGCTGTTGCAGACGATATCCACGCACGCGCAGGCGAGCTCGGATTCGATGCATTTACTTCAGCCGGTCTTGATGACTCTTCATCCTGGAGATTCTCAGGCCACCTGGCCAACATGCCGCTCTTCTATGAGTTCCGTGATGACGGTATCGTAGACAAGCCGGCTGAGATCAAGGGAACTTACATGGACAACTTCAAGAAGATCTGGGATCTCTACATCACAGATTCCGCTCAGGATCCTACATCCCTGACAACTGCTACAGGCGACCAGGCTGAGGCTGAGTTCGGCGAAGGCAAAGCCGTATTCTATCAGAATGGTACATGGGAGTGGGCTGCACTTACAGCAGATAAGTTCCAGATGAACCCTGATGATATCACAATGATCCCGATCTACTGCGGCGTTGACGGCGAAGAGAAGGCCGGCCTGTGCTCCGGCACAGAGAACTGCCTCGCAGTAAACAGCCAGGCTTCCGAGGCTAATCAGCAGGCTACACTCGACTTCCTGAAATGGTGTGTAACTTCTGACAAGGGAATCGAAGTACTCAGCTCGATCGGCGACATCCCGTTCAAGAAGGCTCCTGAGTCAGCAAACGGATTCTCCAGGGCCGGTGCTGAAATGCTCGCTAACGGCAACTACGCCTGCACATGGGCATTCAACTTCACACCAAACGTAGACAGCTTCCGTGCTACACTCGTGACTGCTCTTGCAGCTTACTCTGCAGATCCGTCCGATGCTAACTGGGACGGTGTTGTTAAGGCGTTCGTTGACGGCTGGGCTTACGAGTACGGTGTAGAGAACAACTAATACTCACTCCTTTTAGCTGATAGCTAATAAATGACAGAGGCGGGCGATACTCGCCTGCCCCTGCTTTTTTATAAAAGCTTATAGGTAATCAAAAGAGAAAGGAGATGAGCGTTTTGCGCAAAAAGAAAAAGAAACACGATCACTCCACCGTGAACAGTGTTCTGATCCGCAGACCGATACAGCGCTGCTTTCCGCTGTTCATACTCCCGACATTTGCATGCTTTGTTATTGGCTTCGTATGGCCTTTCCTTCAGGGTATTTATCTCAGCTTCTGCACTTTCAATACTCCAAGGGATGCAAAGTGGGTAGGATTCCAGAACTATGTCAGAGCATTTACTGATGCCGGATTCCGTCATGCTTTCTGGAATACGGCGGCATTCGCGGTAGTTTCGATCATACTCATTAATGTGCTTGCGTTTTTCATCGCTTACGCACTGACTCAGCATATTAAAGGAGCAAACCTGTTCCGTACGGTGTTCTTCATGCCTAACCTCATCGGAGGCGTCGTACTTGGATACATATGGTCGATGATCTTCAATGCCATACTTAAAGGCTATAACACATATCTGACAGCTAACGCCACATACGGTTTCTGGGGACTGGTCATACTCGTGGCATGGCAGCAGATAGGATATATGATGATCATCTACATCGCAGGTCTTCAGGCTGTTCCGGGCGACATGCTGGAAGCTGCAAAGATAGACGGCGCTACCGGCTGGCAGACTCTTACAAGAGTCATCATACCTAATGTGATGCCGTCGACCACCATTTGCACATTCCTGACGCTGACGAATTCATTCAAACTGTTCGACCAGAACTTAGCTTTGACCGGAGGAGCTCCTTCAGTCATGCTTGAGAACACCAAGGTCAACATGACAGAGCTGCTCGCGCTGAATATCTTCTCAACATACAACATCAATAAGAATTATCACGGTGCCGCACAGGCTAAGGCCGTGGTATTCTTCATTCTTGTTGCGGTGCTGGCACTCGCTCAGCAGAGAGCTACCAGGAGCAAGGAGGTGCAGCAATGAATAAAAAGCACAATAAGAAATTTACTCCGCTCAGCAAGGTCGTCTCTGCGATATTCGTTGTGCTGTGCATAGCATGGATAATGCCGATCTTCGAGGTAGTAATAAACTCGTTCAAGTCGAATGCATCAATCAATACAAATGCATTCTCGCTTCCTACTGCAGAAAGCTTTGTAGGATTCGCGAACTACATAAAGGGCATGACTTTCGGTAATTATCCGTTCATGAAGTCCGTCGGATACAGCTTTTTCATCACGATTGCTTCGGTATTCCTGATACTGCTGTTCACATCGATGTCTGCATGGTACATTGCCCGTGTAAACTCAAAATTTGCCAACATTTTCTACTATCTCTGCCTGTTCAGCATGATCGTTCCTTTCCAGATGGTGATGTTCACTCTGACGTTCACGGCAGATAATCTGAAGCTGAATACACCTTGGACTATCCCGGTCGTATATCTGGGATTCGGAGCGGGACTTGCGATATTCATGTTTGCGGGCTTCGTAAAAGGCCTGCCTCTTGAGATAGAGGAGGCGGCCGCGATAGATGGTTGCGGACCGATACGTACGTTCTTCTCAGTAGTCCTGCCTATGCTGAAGCCGACACTTATTTCAGTCGGCATCCTTGAGACCATGTGGGTGTGGAATGACTACCTGCTCCCGTACCTTGTACTCGACAGGACCAAATACATGACGATCCCTATCCATGTACAGTATCTCAAGGGAAGCTACGGCTCGGTAGACCTCGGCGCTACGATGGCGGTAATCATGCTTTCCATGCTGCCGATCATCATCTTCTACATGGCGCTCCAGAAGCACATCATCAAGGGTGTGGCTGCAGGAGCCGTAAAGGGTTAATCTTATGAAAAATACAGAGCGCACAGCAGGAATACTTATGCCACTATTTTCCATCCCGTCTCCGTACGGGATCGGGACTCTCGGTCTTGAGGCAAGGAAGTTTGTCGACTTTCTGCACGCCGCGGGACAGAGCTGCTGGCAGATGCTTCCTGTAGGACCGATAAGCTACGGAGACTCTCCGTATCAGAGCTTTTCTTCTTACGCCGGCAGTCCGTATTATGTGGATCCGGATATCCTGATCGAAGACGGACTGCTGACGAAAGAAGAGGTAAGTTCCCCGGATTTCGGACAGGATCCTGAAAAGATCGATTACGGAAAGCTTTACGAGAACAGGATCGGACTGCTCAGAAAGGCAGCCCGGAGAGGCATTGCCAGAGACAGGGAGGCGTTTTCCGCTTTCATCAGAAAGAAAGCGTGGCTTCCTGATTACGCGCTCTTCATGGCGCTGAAACAGCACTTCGATTCACGCCCGTGGTTCGAGTGGCCTGATGAGGACATAAGGCTGCACAGACCTGAGGCCTGCGCAAAATGGAGAAGTGAGCTCCGCGAAGAAGTGGAAATGTATGAATACATACAGTTCCTGTTCTATCGCCAGTGGGCACAGCTGAAGGCATACGCAAATGATGCCGGCATCTCCATTATCGGTGATCTTCCGATATATGTTGCGCTTGATTCCGCAGACGTCTGGGCAGAACCTCACTGGTTCCGGCTGGATGAAAAGAACATTCCCGTAGAGGTTGCCGGAGTTCCGCCTGATCTGTTCAATGCGGACGGACAGCTTTGGGGAAACCCGCTGTATGACTGGGATGCAATGGAGGCAGACGGTTTCAGCTGGTGGGTCCGCAGGATAGCCGGTGCGGGAGAACTGTTCGACAGGATACGCATCGACCACTTCAGAGGGATCGAGAGTTATTTCGCCGTTCCATATGGAGAGATTTCCGCACAGAACGGACACTGGGTCAAGGGACCCGGGATCCGGCTCGTGGACACACTTAAGGAACGTTTCCCGCAGCTTGATTTCATAGCGGAAGACCTTGGCTATTCAACACCTGAGGTCAGGCAGCTGCTTAAGGAATCAGGATTCCCGGGCATGAAGCTGCTGGTAGCCGCTTTTGACGCCATGAATACCACGGCATTCAGGCCTCATAATTTCGTAAGCAACTGCATTTGCTATACAGGCACTCATGACAACCACACGCTGGCAGGCTGGCTTGCAATAGCTGGCGAGGAGGAACTGTCAACTGCAAAGCAATACTTCGGTCTGAACGAAGAGGAAGGCTTCTGCAGGGGAGTCCTCCGCGGGGGCATGAGTTCCGTTGCGAGGCTGTTCGTCGCACAGATGCAGGACTGGCTGGAACTCGGCGATGAGGCCAGGATAAACGCACCGGGAGTACCTATGGGTAACTGGACCTGGAGGATGAGACCCGGCGCAGCCACAGAAGAACTCGCTGAGGAAATATTAAAAATGACCCGGCTTTACGGCCGGACAGCTCCGGAATAAC
>JAFVPI010000020.1 GCA_017505405.1 Mogibacterium sp. | reverse complement strand
TATCAAGAGGCTTGAGAACCTCGAGAACATCGCCAATACAACGAAGGGCGTCGACAAGTCCTACGCCATACAGGCCGGACGAGAGATCAGAGTCGCAGTCAAGCCTAACCAGGTCAAGGACGACGAAGTGCCTATGCTCGCCAGAGAGATCGCCAAGAAGATCGAGGCTGAGCTCGAATATCCGGGCCAGATAAAAGTCAATGTCGTAAGAGAGACAAGGGCGACCGATTTCGCCAAGTAGCAGATAAGATGATCTATCTCGACAACAGCGCGACAACAAGACAATACGATGAAGTAACGGAACTGATGTATAAGGTCGCAAAAGACAACTTCGGAAATCCGTCTTCTCTTCACTCGCTCGGCTTTGAGGCAGGCAACCTGCTGTATGACGCGCGCAGGCAGATCGAAGATCTGCTGCCGCCTGCAGGCAATGTCATATTCACCTCAGGCGGCACAGAGGGCGACAACATGGCGCTGCTCTCGTCTGCGCGCAAGCTCAGACGCCGGGGCAATAAGATCATCACCACTAAGGTCGAGCATCCTGCTGTCCTCGAAACCTGTAAAAGACTCAAAGAGGATGGCTTCGAGGTGGTATTCCTCGATGTGGATGTTGACGGATATGTCGAAGAACAGGTGGTAAAAGCAGCACTTGACGAAAAAACTATTATCGTCTCTATCATGGCTGTAAACAACGAGGTGGGCACAATAGAGCCTGTGATACCTGTAGGACGCACTGTAAGGGAGTACAACAGGAAACACGGCACTGACATAATGTTCCATACCGATGCAGTACAGGCCTTCGGCAAGCTTCCGCTCGATGACACGGATGCCGATCTCATAACCGCGAGCGCTCACAAGTTCCACGGGCCTAAAGGCATGGGATTTATCTACATGAAAAAGCGTCACAGCCTGCCTGCATATATAATCGGAGGCGGCCAGGAGGGCGGATTCAGATCGTCAACGGAGAATACGCCGGGAATAGCCGGAATGGGCCTGGCAGCAAGCATGGCATGCTCGGATCTCATCATGAAAACCAGCCGCATGGGCATAGTCAATAACTATCTGCTCAACGGACTCAGGGCAGAGATCAGAGACATAACGGTGAACGGTCCCGAAGAGCTCGGATATACTCTGCATGAGCACGGAAAACGCTGCCCGGGAGTTCTGAACGTATCATTTGAAGGCACGCGCGGCGAGGTGCTGCTGCACACGCTCGAGCAGGACGGGATATACGTTTCGACCGGCTCCGCATGCTCATCAAACAAGACCGGTGACAGCCACGTGCTGCAGGCAATGTCAATGACACACAAGGAGATAGAAGGAGCCCTGCGCTTCAGCTTCTCTGAATTCAATACGGTGGAAGAGATGGACTATGTGATCGAACGCACAAAGATCGCTGTCGAACGGTTCCGCAGACTCGGAAGCTTCCGCTGATAAAAAGGTATTAGTGAAATGGAAAAGAATCTTTATATAGTAAGGTGCGGTGAAGTCGCACTGAAGGGAATGAATAAGCCGTACTTTGAACGCGTGCTGCTCGAGAGAGTGAAGAACGCGCTGTCCTGCTATGAAGACGCTGAAGCGAAATGGATAGACGGCCTCATGTTTGTCAGGGTCCCTTCGGATATACCTGAGGACGAGGTGATCTCAAAGTGCGTAAGGGTGTTCGGAGTGGCGTCGGTAAGCCCGGCGGTCGAAGCGCCTAAGGACATCAACGAGATAGGCAAAAGGGCTGCAGAGTTCATGCAGAAGGCGATCGAAGCTGAGGATATAAAAACTTTCAAGGTCAAGGGAAAGAGAGCGGATAAATCCTTTGCGATCGAATCGCCTGAGATAGCGCGCCAGGTGGGTGGCATGGTGCTGAAGGCCTGCAAGGTGCTCGGCGTAAACGTGCACAACCCTGACTGCGTGCTCACTGTGGATGTGAGGCGCGAAGGAGCATATATCTTCAGGGATAAGGTCCGCGGGTTCGGAGGACTTCCGCTGGGGACCAACGGAAAGGGCCTCATCCTGATGAGCGGCGGCATAGACAGTCCTGTTGCGGCGTTCATGATGGCAAAGCGCGGGATGAGCATAGAAGCGGTGCACTTTCATTCGTATCCGTACACAAGCCAGAGGGCTCAGCGCAAGGTAGAAGAGCTTGTCAAGACGCTCGCGGGTTACATGGGCACAGTCAGGATGCATGTCATCAATCTGCTCCCTATACAGGAAGAGATCGTAAAGAACTGCCCTGAGGATGAAACCACTCTGCTCGTAAGGCGCTTCATGATGAGGATCGCAGAGCAGATCGCCCTGAAAAACGGCTGCATGATGCTCATAACGGGCGAGGACCTCGGCCAGGTGGCCAGCCAGACCGCAGAGGCGCTTGTGGTGACTGACAGCGTGGTAGAGATGCCTGTTATGAGACCGCTGATCGCGATGGACAAGGTGGATATAATGGACAAGGCCCGCGAGATAGGCACATATGATATCTCCATACAGCCTTACGAGGACTGCTGCACGGTGTTCCTGCCTAAGCACCCTGTGACCAAGCCTAAGAAAGACCGCATAGAAAAGTCTGAGTCTGCACTGGACGTCGAAACGCTTGTAAAGAATGCAGTGGAGTCCGAAGAAATAGTTGAAATAAGGCCTTAAAAATTGTATCATAGGCAAAGTAAAACGATGACGAGGACAGTAAGTTCACCAGGGGGCTTGCCAGAGAGGGATGGCAGCTGGAATCATCCTAAGTCCCGGTGTACTGAAAACCACCTCCGAGTGGCACCAATCCTGCCCGCCTAGACCGCGTCAAAAGTCTGAATGAGTGCCGGTAAGAGACCTTGCCGGAAGATGGGTGGAACCACGGATACTCACACATAACAGAGTATGCGTCCCTTCTGACAGAACGTCGGAGGGGACTTTATTTTTTGGCCCTTCCGGAGAATAGAAGGAGGAAAACAGAATTGATTATTACACTTAAAGACGGAAGCAAAAAAGAATATGCCCAGCCGATGTCCGCATATGACATCGCAAGAGACATCAGCGAAGGACTCGCGAGAGTGGCATGCATGGCGGAGATCGACGGAAAGGCAGTCGATCTCAGAACGATGGTAGATAAGGACTGCGATCTCAACATCCTTACATTCGATTCCGATGAGGGCAAGCGCGCATACAGGCACACATGCTCGCACGTGCTCGCCGAAGCGGTTAAAAACCTCTATCCGGATGCAAAGCTCGCTATCGGACCTTCGATCGATAACGGATTCTACTATGACTTCGACATGCCGCCTCTGACAAGAGAGGATCTCGATAAGATCGAAGCAGAGATGAAGAAGATCATCAAGAAGGGTGAGAGGCTGACATATTTCACACTTCCGAGAGAAGAAGCCATACAGATGTATAAGGACAAGGATGAGCCGTACAAGGTGCAGCTCATCGAGGACCTGCCTGAGGACGAGGAAATATCGTTCTATCAGCAGGGAGATTTTGTTGAGCTCTGCGCAGGACCTCACATCATGAGCACAAAGCCTATAAAGGCGTTCGCTCTCACATCGAGTTCCGGAGCCTACTGGAGAGGAGATGAGCACAACAAGATGCTCACACGTATCTACGGAACGGCTTATACAAAGAAGGATGAGCTCGAAGAGTATCTGGCCTATCTCGCAGATATAAAGAACCGTGACCACAACAGGCTCGGCCGTGAGATGGACATCTTTACGACTGTGGATGTCATCGGACAGGGACTTCCGCTCTTCATGCCTAAGGGCACAAAGATCATCCAGAAAATGCAGAGATGGATCGAGGATCTTGAGGAATATGAATGGGGATATGTGCGCACAAGGACTCCTCTGATGGCCAAGTCCACACTGTACAAGATATCCGACCACTGGTATCACTATAAGGACGGAATGTTCCTGCTCGGTTATGACAACATGGACGATATCATGGCTGCAGAGGACCGCTCGAGCGAGATCCGCGGAGTAGAGGACCTCAACCTTATCGAGAACGACGCTGATGCGGATGTACTGGCTCTGCGTCCTATGACATGCCCGTTCCAGTATTACGTATATAAGGCACGCCAGAAGAGCTACCGTGATCTGCCATACAGGATGGGCGAGACTTCTACGCTGTTCAGAAATGAGCAGGCCGGCGAGATGCACGGACTTACGAGAGTACGACAGTTCACGATCTCGGAAGGACATCTGGTCGTAGCCCAGGATCAGCTTGAAGAAGAGTTCAAGGGCTGCGTAGAGCTTGCAAAATACTGCCTGACAACACTCGGCCTTGAAGGAGATGTCACTTACCGCCTGTCAAAGTGGGATCCTGAACACGCTGAGGACTATCTCGGAACAGCCGAGGAGTGGGACCGAGTTGAAGGCTTCATGAGAGACATACTCAACGATATCGGTCTTGAATTCAAGGAAGCAACGGGCGAAGCCGCCTTCTACGGACCTAAGCTCGACATCCAGGCAAAGAACGTATACGGCAAGGAAGACACGATGATCACGATACAGATCGACACTTTCCTTGCTGAACGATATGACATGTACTACATCGACAGAGACGGCCAGAGAAAACGTCCGTATATCATCCACCGTACTTCCATCGGATGCTATGAGCGCACACTTGCATGGCTCATCGAGCACTATGCAGGCAACCTGCCTACATGGCTCTGCCCTGAGCAGGTAAGGATACTGCCTATCTCTGACAAGATCGCTGACTATGCAGAGGAAGTCCGCAAGGAGCTCCGCAAAAACGGCGTAGACGTGACGGTAGACAACAGCAGCGAGCGCATAGGATACAAGATCCGCAAGGCTCAGATGGAGAAAGTCCCGTACATGCTGGTTCTCGGAGCCAAGGAAGCTGAAGACGGAAATGTCTCCGTACGTTCGAGGTATCTCGGCGATGAAGGTGTAAAGCCTCTCGGCGAATTTGTGAACGCTCTTTGCGAGGAGATCCGCACAAAGGAGATCCGTAAGATCGAAAAGAAAGATGCATAGAGTTAATCCGACAAACATGGTACAATAAAACAGTTGGAGGAACTTAAACATGGCAATAAAATATAAAAGAGTCCTTATAAAGGTAAGCGGAGAAGCGCTTGCAGGCGATGACCGCTTCGGAGTCAACGATGCGGAGCTCGGAAAGGTAGCTGCCCAGATCAAGGAGATACGCGATGCCGGAGTAGAGGTGGCGGTAGTTGTAGGAGGAGGAAACTTCTTCCGCGGACGCACCGGAGGCAATATCGACAAGCCTACAGCAGACTACATGGGAATGCTGGCAACCGTCATGAACGGACTTGCGGTCCAGGATGCCCTGCTTTCGGCAGGATGCCCGGCCAAGCTCATGACAGCTATCGAGATCAGAGACATGGCAGAAGGATATGCAAGACGCAAGGCTCTCGATTACCTTGAAGAAGGCAAGGTCGTGGTGTTCGGAGGAGGCACGGGAAGCCCGTTCTTCACTACAGATACGACAGCAGCTCTCAGAGCCGCCGAGATCGGCGCGGACGTGCTGCTCCTTGCAAAGAACATCGATGCGGTGTATTCGGCAGATCCGAAGCAGGATCCGGATGCAGAACGCTACACGGAGCTTTCATACATGGACATCATCGATAAAGATCTTAAGGTCATGGATCTTACTGCAGCGACGCTCTGCAAGGATACACAGACTAAGATATACGTGTTTGCTCTCAAGGAAGAGGGCAATCTCATGAAGGTTATCAACGGCGAAAATGTCGGCACACTCATACAGTAGGAGGCATATCATGGCTAAGAAATCACTTGAAGAGAGAATAGAAGGCGCTAAGAATTTCCTTAAAGACAACCTTAACACCGTAAGAGCGGGCAGAGCAAACCCGGCACTTCTTGACAGGATAATGGTGAACTACTACGGAACACCTACACCTCTCAAGGCCCTTGCCAACATTTCGGTGCCTGATCCGAGAACGCTGATGATCTCGCCGTTCGATCCTAAATCGGTAGGAGACATCGAAAGGGCGATCCTTGAAGCAAATATCGGCATCAACCCGACAAACGACGGCAAGGTGATAAGACTTGCGATCCCTCAGCTCACAGAAGAGAGACGTAAGGAGCTCACTAAGGTAGTAAAGAACTACGGCGAGGATGCCAAGGTAGCTGTCAGAAATCTCAGACGTGACACGAATGACGAGCTGAAGAAGGCAGAAAAGGCAGGAGAGCTCACAGAGGACGATCTCAAGAAGGAGCTTGAAGACACTCAGAAGACCATTGAGAAGGCGATAAAGGATATCGATGCCATCATCGCCGATAAAGAGAAGGAACTCATGGAAGTCTAAAAGCGTATTTTAATGATGATCTGCGGCGTGGCTTTATGCCACGCCTGCTGTTTGTAAAACGACATGGAAAAGAGACCTATACCTACCCATATTGGGATAATAATGGACGGCAACGGCAGATGGGCCAAGGCTCACGGCGTGCCGCGCGTGATGGGGCACAATGCAGGCATGCAGGCGATGAAGAAGATCGTCATCGCTTCATCAAATCTGGGCGTAAAGTACCTGACAGTATACGCATTCTCCACAGAAAACTGGAAACGAAGCACTGAAGAGGTTAGTGGCATTTTCAATCTTATTGTAAAGTACGTCAATTCGGAGCTTGAAGAGCTCGATGAGAACAACGTGCACATCAATATTTTCGGAGAGTATGACATGCTGCCTAAGGCTTCGGTCGACGCGATCAACAAAATGGTCGGAAGGCTGAAAGACAACGATGGGCTCACCTTCAACATCGCGCTTAATTACGGCGGAAGGGATGAGATACTGAGGAGCGTAAAAGCGCTTGCTGCTGAATGCATTGAGCAGGGCAGGGATCCCGGAGAGCTGACAGAGGACGATATCTCAAGATTCCTGTATTCCGGAAGCGCACATTTTGATGTGCCCGATCCCGATCTTGTCATCAGGACCAGCGGAGAGGAGCGCATGTCAAATTTCCTCACCTGGCAGTCAGCCTACAGTGAGCTGATGTTCACAGACACGCTCTGGCCTGACTTCACGCCTGAGGAGTACGCTGAGATGATAGACGCTTATGCGAACCGTGACAGGCGGTTCGGCGGACGCAAGGAGAATGACAAATGAAAACAAGGATCATTTCGGGACTTATAATGGCGCCGCTTCTGATAGTGCTGTATCTGGGCGGCTGGTTCCTGTGGGCTGCTGCTCTTCTGATAGCCATCATGGGGCTCCAGGAGTTCTATAAAGGATGGGAGAGCCTTGATGTACATCCGTCCAGGGAGATAGGCTATGTAATGACCGTGCTTCTTTTTGTGACTGCGATACCGTTTGCAGGGCGGGAGAACGCCGTGCCGCAGTTTTATGAAAACATGATGGTCATGTGCATATGGGTGTTCCTTGCTGCGGCTGCAGGCATGATATACGGCTGGAAGATAGACAGGCGCGGCCCGTACGACGCAGTCGCGACAGTTACAGGTCTCGTGTACATACCTTTCTTCACCTATCACATGGTGCTGATAGACATGACCGATTACAGCCTCTTCATCTGGATAGTCGTCATAGCGGCATTCGGATCGGATATATGCGCGTACTTCACGGGGTACTTCCTCGGAAAGCACAAGATGGCTCCGAACCTCAGCCCTAAGAAGACCATTGAAGGAGCGGTCGGCGGACTTGCCGGAAGCTCTCTGCTTGCAGGGCTCTTCGGATTCATATTCATGAAAGAGATGGCTGTCGTATGCCTGGTGCTCGGACTCGTAGGAGGAGCAGCCGGAATGGCAGGAGACCTTACCGCTTCGATGTTCAAGCGCAAGATGGGCATAAAGGACTACGGAACACTGATCCCGGGACACGGCGGGATCATGGACAGGTTTGACAGTGTCATCTTCGTGGCGCCTGTCGTGTATTACGCGATATGCGCGCTGACGGGGATACTGAACATATAGAAATATTAGACGGGAGATAAGAGATAGTGAAAACAGCGATCCTGTTTGTACTGATGCTGCTCGTGCTGGTCATTCCGCATGAGTGGGGCCATATGACTGTTGCCAGATGGTGCGGTGTAAAAATCAAGGAATTTTCAGTAGGCATGGGCCCTCTGATATTCAAGAAGCAGAAAGGCGATACGCAGTACTCCTTAAGACTTTTGCCTCTGGGGGGATATTGCGCCATGGAAGGCGAAGAAGAGGCCGTGGACAGTCCGACGTCATACTCGGGCAAGACGAATCTTCAGAAGATAGCGATACTGCTTGCCGGCGTTACGATGAATGTCATAATAGCCATCGTTGCCGTGACGATAGCGCTTTGCATATCCGGAGTGGTGTGCAACACGCTTGACTCCGTGCAGGAAGGGTCCCCGGCATACGAGGCCGGCCTAAGGGCGGGCGACACTATCGTGGAGATCAACGGAGTAAAGACCGGAAGCTGGGAGAAGGTAGTAGAGGGTATAAGCGCTTACGACGGAGGAGAACCCCTTGAAGTCACATATGAGCGTGACGGTGAAAGGACCACAACTGCCGTGACTCCTGAGTACAGCGAGGAATACGGAAGCTATATGGTGGGAATAGTAGCCGGAACGACCAGGGACTTCTGGACCTGCGTAAAGCTTGGCCCGTCAACCACCTGGGAACTCAACAGATCACTGATCGAAGGCTTCAGGATGCTGTTCACGGGAAAAGTGAAAAGAGATGAGATCGCAGGGCCTGTCGGTCTGGTCAAGATAGTAGGCACAGCTTCGGACTACGGTCTGGCGTCTTATCTGACACTGCTCGCGATCGTCAGTCTGAACCTCGCGATCTTCAATCTGATCCCTATACCGGGGCTTGACGGAGGCAAGATATTCTTCATCCTGCTCAAGATACTCTCGGGCGGCAGGATCAATGATGACATGGAGTACAAGGCGACTGTTATAGGAATGGCAGTGCTGCTGACCCTCTTCGCGCTCATCACAATAAACGATGTCATGAATCTTTTCGGTTAAAAGGAGAAGGAATGTCAAGAATGGTATTTTGCGGCGATGTCGCCATCGGAGGCGGAGCGCCGGTATCCATACAGTCGATGACAAATGTCGACACAAGAAACACAGACCTGCTGGTAAGGCAGATAAATGAGCTTGCTGACGCCGGATGCCAGATCGTGAGATGCGCCATACCTGACATGGAGGCAGCTGAATCATTCGGCCGGGCAAAAAAGCTCGTGAAGGTGCCTCTTGTGGCTGACATACATTTTGATTACAGGCTTGCCATAGCGGCGATCGAAGCCGGAGCAGATAAGATAAGGATCAATCCGGGCAATATAGGCAGCGTTGACAGGGTGAAAGCCGTAGTCGATAAGGCAAAGGAACATGACATACCTATACGCGTGGGTGTCAACTCAGGCTCGCTCCAGAAGGATCTTGTCGAAAAATACGGCGGGGTCACTGCTGACGCTCTTGCTGAGAGCGGAGCTGCCATGCTGAAGTACATAGAAGACCTCGGATATGACAAACTGGTGGTATCGATCAAATCCTCGAATGTACGGATGAATTATGATGCGCATCTGAAGCTCAGGGAACTCACGGATGCACCTATACACATCGGCATCACGGAGTCCGGAACTCCGCGTAACGGAGAACTCAAGTCGGCCATCGGCATAGGAGCGCTACTGCTTGCAGGTATAGGAAACACCATGAGGGTATCCCTTACTGACGATCCTGTGAAGGAGGTGCTCTTCGCAAGACGCATTCTTGAGACAGCAGGACTGAGGGAGAAGGCCATAGATGTGGTATCATGCCCTACATGCGGAAGGACGGAAATAGACCTTATAGGGCTTGCCAATGAAGCGGAAGAAAGACTGATGCCTATCGCTAAGAAGCGCGCTGATGCCGGACTCAGGCCTCTTAAGATCGCAGTAATGGGCTGCGCTGTAAACGGGCCGGGAGAGAGCCGCGAGGCTGATTACGGCATTGCAGGCGGAAAGGGTGAGGGCCTTGTGTTCAGCCACGGCGAGATACTTGAAAAGGTAAAGGAAGACCTGCTTATCGACAGGCTCATCGAGCTTGTTGAGGCCGATAAGGAATAGACAGGCAAAATGATAAAGATCTCTGAAGACATTCTGACTGCTGACGAGCTTAAGGAAGCGAGCGGCAGGGACACCGGGGACATAGACATAGAGATAACCAATGTGTCTGTGTCCAGGGTGAACGGAGGCACGAGCGTGGCGCTGAACATCGACGCCAAGCTCAATTTTGTGATGCCTAAAAAAACCGAGAACCTCATGAAGCAGAGGATAGCAGCCAGGATAGCTTCAGCTGAAAGAGTAAGGTTCAATTACACATATACGGGGGTCATGATCCCTAAAAAGCCTGCAGGCGATGATTACCAGCAGACTCAGGCGGCAGGCAGCGGCTCTTACGGCGGAGGAAACGGCCGTCAGTACAGGCAGAACAAAAAAGACAGACCGGCATTTACAAACGCAGCCGGTGAACTTGTGCTCCTCGGCGATGACTTCACAGGCAGGCCGGTCCCGTACGGTGAACTTGACAGCTTTGTAGGAAGCAAGGAAAGGCCTGTCATAGAAGGTGAAGTCTTCAGTATGGAGTCGATGCCTATTAAGAGCGGACGTCAGCTCATAACCATACTCATAGCTTCAGGAGTAAGGACGTTCGGTCTCAAGGCTTTCATATCCGAGGAAAAGCTTAAGGAAATACAGGAAAATCTTTCAGCGGGCGACATGATAATGGCCCGCGGGAGCATCGAGTACGACACCTACGAGCATCAGAACCTCATGATGCTGAATTCCATCAGAAAGACGGAGAAAAAACTCAAGGAAGACACCTATCCGAACGGCCGCAGGGTGGAGCTGCACTGCCACACCAAGATGAGCGACAATGACGGCTTCAACGAGGTGAAGGACATCGTTAAAAAAGCGGCATACTGGGGCCAGCCGGCTGTCGCCATCACAGACCACGGCGTAGTGCAGGCTTTCCCTGATGCAGCAAAAGAAGCGGCAAAGCAGGCCAAGAGCGGCAGAAACATAAAGATCATTTACGGAGTCGAAGGCTATCTGTATCCGGATGAAGATGCAGTGACAGCTGACGGCACGATCGATATAAAGAAAAACCGCACCTATCACATAATAATCCTGGCGAAAAACCAGACGGGCCTCAAAAACATTTACAAGCTCGTCAGCACTTCGCACATAGATTATTTCTACAAGCGTCCGAGGATCCCGCGCTCGGTGCTGCAGGCTCACAGGGAGGGTCTCATACTGGGCACTGCGTGTGAGGCAGGCGAGCTCTATCAGGCGGTAGTAAGAGGCGCTGACAATGACGAACTCGACAGGATCGCGTCTTTCTATGACTACATGGAGATACAGCCGCTCGGAAACAACCGCTTCATGATCGAAGACGGCATTGCCCGTGACGATCAGGACCTTATAAACAACAACCTGAGGATAATCGAAACGGCAGACAGGCTGGGAAAGCTTACAGTTGCCACCACCGACTCGCATTATCCTACGCAGGAGGCTTCGATATACCGCAACATAATCATGGCGGGCATAGGCTTCCGCGACACGCCGTCTGATTCGCTTTATCTGAGGACGACGGACGAGATGATGGCTGAGTTTGCGTATCTCGGCGACAGGGCGGAAGAGATCGTGGTGACCAATACCAACAGGATAGCCGACATGGTGGAGGAAGTGCGGCCCGTGCCGGCCGGCAAATTCCCTCCTAAGATAGAAGGAGCCGAGGAGACCCTCAGAAACAGCTGCTATGAGAAGGCAAAATCGATATACGGGGATCCGCTTCCGCCTGAGATAGAAGAGAGGCTCGATACAGAGCTGAGCTCGATCATAGGCAACGGATATGCCGTGATGTACATAGCCGCGCAGATGCTGGTGCAGAAATCGAACCGTGACGGATACCTGGTAGGCTCGAGAGGTTCAGTAGGATCGTCATTTGCCGCCACCATGGCGGGGATAACCGAAGTTAACCCGCTCGCACCGCACTATGTATGCCCGGCATGCAGGCATTTTGAGTGGTCGGACGAGCCGGGCAAATACGATGTCGGATACGACATGCCTGACAAGGACTGTCCGGAGTGCGGCGCCCGCATGAAAAAAGAGGGGCTCAACATCCCGTTCGCGACCTTCCTCGGATTCAAGGGGGACAAGGAGCCTGATATAGACCTCAACTTTGCAGGCGAATACCAGCCTGTGGCTCACAGATACGTGGGTGAGATCTTCGGCGAAAAGAACGTATATAAGGCCGGAACCGTAGCGACCATTGCAGACAAGACTGCTTTCGGATACGTAAAGCACTATGTAGAGGATAATCATATAAATGCAAGCAAGTATGATATCGACTATCTTGTGAAGGGCTGCACCGGGGTAAAGAGGACTACCGGCCAGCATCCGGGAGGCATAATCGTCGTTCCTGACGACCACGAGATATATGAGTTCTGTCCTATACAGAAACCGGCGAACAAGCGCGACACCGATGTCATCACGACGCACTTCGATTACCACAAGATCGACGAGAACCTTCTTAAGCTCGACATACTCGGACACGATGTGCCGCAGCTGATAAGGCATCTTCAGGTAATGACCGGAGTCGATCCTATGAACATACCTCTGGACGACAGGGAGACGCTGAGCATATTCACATCGCTTGACGCTCTGAAAATAAAGAATGAGAACTACAGGTTCACTCACGGCACATATGCGATACCGGAGTTCGGGACCAACTTCACGCGCGGGATGCTCGATGACATACATCCGACCACGGTCTCTGCGCTGATCAAGATGTCGGGCTTCTCGCACGGCACCGACGTATGGACCAACAATGCCCAGGAACTTCTGCGCAAAGGCACGGCTACGATAGACGAGGTCATCTCATGCCGTGACGACATAATGAATTTCCTCATCAAGAAAGGTCTTCCGAACGGAGACGCGTTCAAGATCATGGAGATCGTAAGAAAGAACCGCACGCTGAGCGAGGACCAGCTGAACATGATGAAGGACCACGGTGTGCCTGAATGGTACATATGGTCATGCGAGACACTGAAATACATGTTCCCGCGGGCCCATGCTGCGGCATATGTAATGATGTCGATCAGAATGGCATGGTTCAAGGTCAATTACCCTGAAGCCTTCTACGCTGCGTGGTTCACTTCAAAGGTGGACAACTTCGACGCCGATATAATCGGCCTTGGGATACCGGGAGTGGAGAAGCGGATGGATGAGATAGAAAAGCTCGGCAACACCGCAACGGCGAAGCAGAAGGAGCAGCTGACGGTATACGAAGTCATGTACGAGGCCTTCTCGAGAGGCTTCAGCTTTGCAGAGCCGGTGCTCGGGGTGGCCGAGGCATGCAGGTTCTCCGTGGTGGACGGAAAGATAATGCTGCCGTTCAACGCTGTAAACGGAATAGGCGATACGGCTGCTGAGTCGCTTGCATCGGCGTATGCCGAAAGGCCGTTCAGCACTCTGGACGACGTGAAGTCGAGAACTAAACTGACTGGCACCAACATAGATGATCTGAAGAAGCACGGGCTGTTTGCGGGACTGCCTGAATCCGCGCAGATAAGCATATTCGATCTGTAGGGGAGATCACGCGCTGCGCTCTATCTCCCAGCGGCATTCATGATAGAAGTAGAGCAGCCGGTAACTGACGCGGCGGCCCTCGTTGACGGTACAGCAATCATAGACGATGCGTGAAACACCGCCTGCGCCGAGCCACTCTATATTCTTAATGTCCGTTACCCTGACCGTCTTCTTGATGCCGGACTCCACCACCTTGAACCTTATAGGGCGGGGAGACATCGCTCCTATATCGAAAACGGCAAGCACATCCACTGCCTGTCTCATAATACTCCATGAAATCCCGGCAGTATTATGATACCGAACAGATGTTCTATATTCAATAGCGGAGATTGTATTTGATTGTATAAAAACAGAAACGACATGGGCTACAGAATATTCGTAATAAATCCGGGATCGACATCCACAAAACTCGCATATTTCGAGGATGATAAGAAGCTTTACGAGGCCAACGTGTTTCACGATGCGCCGGAGCTCGCGAAATTCGCGAGCGCATACGATCAGCTGGATTTCAGAAAGCAGATGATACTCGAATTCCTTGATGAAAACGGGATAGATCTTCGCGGCGCAGATGCAATAGTCGGCCGCGGAGGAAGCACGGCGCCGATAAGAAGCGGGGTCTATGCGATCAACGATAAGCTTTTGGAGGATACCCGGAACAAGGTGACAGGCGTAGACCATCCGGCGAACCTCGGAGCGCCTCTGGCGCGGGAGCTGGCTGCGGAATACGGCGGCATAGCCCTGATGGTGGACGGACCTAAGGTGGACGAGTTCATCGATGAGGCCCGGATCACAGGTATCGATGGGTTATACAGGGGATCAAGCCTGCATGTTCTTAATCTGAAAGGCACAGCGCGGCTGCACTGCAAAAGGCACGGGATGAGATATGAGGATTCGAACCTCATCGTCTGCCACATCGACGGAGGCATGTCCATATCTGCTCACGATCACGGACGCATGGTGGACGGCACAAACAACGCGTTCGGTGAGGGACCGTTCACACCGACCCGCATCGGAGCTCTGCCGGTACAGCCTTCCGTTGAATACTTCAGCAGAAAGGAGAACATGAATGTCGGGGATGCCTGCACAAGATCGGCGGGCTTTGTAAGTCATTTCGGAACTTCGAATTCCGATACGGTCCATGAGATGGTCATGGCGGGGGATCCTAAGGCGGTGCGCGTATGGAATGCGATGATCTACAATATCTGTAAAAGCATAGGCTCCATGGCAGCGGTGCTGTCAGGCAGGGTCGATGCGATACTGTGCGGTGGCGGTCTTCTGAGATTCGATGACCTCTGCAGGCAGATAGAAGAACGCTGCGGATTCATAGCTCCCGTATTCTTTTATCCGGGAGAGGTGGAGCACGAAGCCATGGCGGATGGAGCCCTCCGGGTGCTGAGAGGCGAGGAGGAGCCTCAGGTATACACCGGCATACCGGTCTGGGACGGATTCAAAGACTGAATAATTTTATTTAATAAAGTATTGACTTATTATGAACATATGCTAATATATTCATATGAATAAATCAGCATATGTTTTTTTAATGAAAGGTACGGCAGATGACTGAAAACGATTACATGATAAAAGATCTGGGCGAGGAGGAACTTCTCGAACTGGCGGAACTCTTCAAGATGTTTGCGGATTCCACGCGCATAAAGATCCTCTATGATCTCTTTGACGGAGAGAAAAATGTCAGCGAGATATGCGAAGACATTGAGATGAACCAGTCCGCTGTATCCCACCAGCTCAAGGCCTTAAAGACGGGCAAGCTCATAAAGAGCCGCCGCGAGGGAAAGGCGATCTATTATTCCCTCGATGACGATCACGTAAAGACCATCATAGAGATGGGAAAGGAACATATCGAAGAATAGGGTTTTCACCTGAGAAGAAAAGGAGAACTGAAATGAAAAAGAAATTCAAACTCGTGGATCTTGACTGCGCTAACTGTGCTGCAAAGATGGAGGAAGCAATAAAGAAACTCGACGGCGTCACCGATGCTTCAGTAAGTTTCATGACACAGAAGATGATGATCGAGGCGGATGATGCAGTATTCGATAAGGTAGTGGAAGAAGCTGTAAAATGCATTGCAGCAGTGGAGCCTGACTGCAAGGTCGTTCTGTAATGGAAAGATTCACGGATAAACAGAAAAAGGAATTAAGGCAAATAGGGATATCCCTGGTGCTGTTTGTGATACTGATGGTCGCTGAGCACGCAGGTCTGTTCCCTGATACCCAGACCGGCACGGTCATATTGTTTCTGCTTTATCTTGTTCCTTACTTCATTGTCGGCCATGATGTGGTGCGCAAATGCCTGATCGGCATTAAGAACCGGCAGCTCTTCGATGAGAGCTTCCTTATGACCGTAGCGACGATAGGGGCGTTTGGATGTAAGGAATTCGGAGAAGCCGTAGCGGTGATGCTGTTCTATCAGGTGGGAGAGTTCTTCCAGGGATATGCTGTGGGAAAATCCAGGGGATCCATTGCGGACCTCATGAGCATGGCGCCTGATTTTGCGAACCGCGAAGCAGAAGACGGGGCTGTCGAGGTGATAGACCCTGACGATATCGAGGAGGGAGACATTCTGGTAATAAAACCCGGAGAGAAAGTCCCTACGGACGGTACCGTCATCGAAGGAAGCGGTCTTGTGAATACTTCTGCACTGACCGGCGAATCGCTCCCAAGACCGGTAAGCGAGGGCGAACAGGTGATATCGGGCTGCATCAACGGTGAAACGATGCTGAGGATAAGGGCGGATAAGGAGTTCAACGACTGCACGGTATCGCAGATACTTGAGCTCGTGGAAGACGCTTCATCACGCAAGTCTGTAACGGAGAATTTCATTACGAGATTCGCGCATTATTACACTCCTGCAGTGGTGATAGCCGCAGTGGTACTTGCTTTTCTGCCGCCGCTTGTTTCAGGTCATTTTGCCGCTGAATTCGGAAAGTGGGTGCTCAGAGCATGTACATTCCTCGTAATATCATGTCCGTGCGCCCTGGTAATATCCGTTCCCCTGGCGTTTTTCGGAGGCATAGGTGCGGCATCATCAAAGGGAGTGCTTGTAAAGGGCTCCAACTATCTTGAACTCCTTTCAAATCTTGATACAGTGGTTTCCGACAAGACCGGAACGCTTACCGAGGGCAGGTTCAGGGTAGCTATGGTAGAAGCTGCGGAAGGCCATGATACCGACGAGATAATCAGACTTGCTGCTGCAGCCGAGGCAGGATCCACACATCCGATCGCAGCAGCTATAGTGGAGGCCTGTGAAAAGCCGATACCTCAGTCTAAAATAAAGGATGTCAGAAACGCAGCCGGAAAGGGCATAACAGCCAAAGCAGGCCGCGATACCATCACAGTAGGCAACAGGGGCTTCTTTGATGAAGAGGGGATCGAACTTCCTGAGATAGTTGCAGATGTCAGCGGCACAAACTGCTATGTGGCGAAGAACGGCAGATACATAGGCACTATCATAGTTGCGGACGTGCCTAAAAAAGGCGTCAGGGAAGCGATACGCGGAATGATGGATGCCGGAGTGAAGTCTGTTATGATGCTCACCGGCGATTCCGGGAAGGTCGCTTCCGCTGTGGCTGCCGAACTCGGCATAACAGATTACAGGGCAGAGCTGCTCCCGCAGGATAAAGTCAGTGTAGTGGAAGCTCTTCTGGATGATCTCAGAAGCAAGGCCGGTACGGGTGAAACGGCAGACAAAAGGCGTGGCAGACTTGCTTTCATAGGTGACGGCATAAATGATGCGCCGGTACTCTCGGTAGCGGATGTGGGCATAGCGATGGGCTCTCTTGGGTCCGATGCGGCCATAGAGGCTGCGGACGTAGTGATCATGGATGATGATCTCGGAAAAATACCGGCGGTCATGGGTATCGCCCGCAAGACTCTGGGCATATCGAAGCAGAATATAGCGTTCGCGCTTTTCGTAAAATTCAGCTGTCTCATCCTCGGAGCTCTCGGCATAGCAAACATGTGGATAGCCGTGTTTGCCGATGTGGGAGTAGCCGTGATCTGCATACTCAATTCCATGCGAATGCTGCAGAAATAACGCGGTGCAGAATTGTTACCTTAATACATCTTAATCTAAATATAGCGTCATATATTGATATAAAGACAATATTTTGTGTTAAAATGGTGTGGAACTAGAAAGTCCGCACTTTTTGTATATGGAAGTGCAAATAATATATAAATGTCGGAGATAAAAATGACATCAGATCAGTTCGACAATAAAGAAAATAATGGCAAAGTCAGGGAGATCACTCAGGACCGGCGCAATGCTTCATCCAACTTAAGCAAAAAGCACGGGCCTGCCAGTCTTTCTTTTGACTTTGAAAATAAGCCGGAAGAACCTGACGGCCTCAACTTCGACTTTGAGAACAAACCGGATGACACTCTGAAAGGCATCAAGTCAGTAAAAGCGCCTGCAGAAAAGCTTCAGGAATCAGTTACAAAAGGGACATTTGCACCTGAAAAACCGAAGAAGCAATACGGGCTGCCTGATGACTACAGCAAGCCTGCGGAGCCGAAGCCTGTAAAGCCTGCAGCACCTCAGCAGGCCCAGTCAGAGTTTTCAAAGAAGTTCGGCGCTGCAAGGATCGCTGTCAAGAAAAAGATCGCAGAACAGCAGGATGCCCGCCGGGCAGCGAAGGCTGCTGAAGCAGAGAGACAGAGGCTGCTTGCAAGAGAAGCCGAGGTGAGAAAGGCAGAGGAGGCAAAACTGGCTGAAGAGGCCAGGCAGCAGGCTGAGTATCAGGCAGAGCTCGAGGCAGCGATCTTTGAGGAGATGGAGGCTGCAAAGGGCAAAAAAGCCGTAAAGCCGGAGAAAACTGTAAAACAAGGCGCTTCCGTAAGATCCAAGCCTGCAGGAAAGACCCTTAAGGAGAAGAAAGCTGTCGCAAACAACAGTGCTCCTGCAAGGAAAAAAGCTGAAGAAGCAAGAAAGGCTGCAGAGACGAAAAAAGCCGAAGAGGCCAGAAAAGCAGCTGAAGAAGCAAAGGCTGCGGCAAAGGCTGAAAAGCAGGCAAAAAAGAAAGCCGGCGGCAAGAAAAAGATCAGAAGGAGAAAAG
>JAFVPI010000019.1 GCA_017505405.1 Mogibacterium sp. | reverse complement strand
TCGAGGCTATACTGCCGTACGTTCACACCTGGCTATACGATGTCAAGGTGATAGACGACGAGAAGCATAAAAAATACGTCGGCATGAGCAACAGGCTCATACTTGACAATCTCAAGGGGATAGCGAAGGCCGGTGCCCGCATATACATAAGGATACCGACCGTAAAGGAAGTCAACGGAGATCCTGAGTCCATGGCGCAGATCATAGATTTCCTGAAGGAGAACGGCATACAGACTCCGCAGGTGAATCTGCTGCCATATCACAGCACGGGGTCTCACAAATACGGCAAACTCGGACGCGAATATCCGGCGGCAGAACTGACGGCGCCGTCCGATGAAGAAATGGAATCATTTGTTGAACAGTGGAATAAAGCAGGTTTTGCTAATGTAAAGATCGGCGGTTAAGCCGGACGGAGGAAAAAATGGAAGAACGTGGAATGAACGCAAGGATCAAAGCTCTGAGAAAGGTCAGCATGGAGACTCAGCCTCACATCGATCTTGAGAGAGCGATCATCGAAACAGAAGTTTATAAGAAATGGGAAGACAAGGTATCACTTCCTGTACTCAGAGCCATGGTACTCAAGGAGTACTTCAGCAAGAAGACCCTCTACCTCGGAGAGGGCGAGCTCATCGTAGGTGAAAAGGGTAAGGATCCTCAGTCTTCGCCGACATTCCCTGAGCTTACATGCCACACGATCGAAGACATGTACATCATGAACGACCGTGCTGTTGTTAACTACACCGTAACAAAACAGGATCTCAAGGACCAGGAAGAGATCATCATCCCTTACTGGAAGGGAAAGTCCATGAGAGACAAGCTGATCGCAGGCATGACACACGAGTGGAGAAAGTGCTATGCGGCCGGCATGTTTACTGAGTTCATGGAGCAGAGAGGTCCCGGACATACATGCGGCGGCAAGAACGTATTCACTAAGGGTTACGCGGATTATAAAGAAGAGATACAGGAAGCTATCGACGCTCTCGACTTCATGAATGATCCTGAAGCGCTCGAAAAGAAGGACGAACTCGAGGCTATGCTCATCGACTGCGATGCTGTGATGATCCTCGGTGAGAGATATCAGAAGCTGCTGAAGGCTGAGGCTGAAAAGTGCGAAGACCCTGTCCGCAAGGCAGAACTCGAGCAGATGGCTGCTAACCTGGACGTCGTTCCGGCTCATGCTCCGCAGACTTACTGGCAGGCTATTCAGCTCTACTGGTTCACACATCTGGCTGTCACAACAGAGCTTAATCCATGGGATGCATTCAGCCCGGGAAGACTCGACCAGCATCTGTATCCATACTACAAGAAAGACACAAAGGAAGGCATCCTCGATGACGAAAGAGCTCTCGAGCTCCTCGAGTGCCTGTGGGTCAAGTTCAACAACCAGCCGGCTCCTGTTAAGGTAGGCGTTACCCTCAAGGAGAGCGGAACATACACTGACTTTGCAAACATCAATACCGGCGGAATCAAGGAAGACGGCACAAACGGCGTCAACGCTGTCAGCTACCTCATTCTCGACTGCATGGACGAGATGAAGCTGGTACAGCCGAACTCCAACGTTCAGATCAGCAAGAAGACTCCGCACAAGTTCCTTAAGAGAGCCTGCGAGATCTCGAGAGAAGGATGGGGACAGCCTGCATTCTACAACACTGATGAGATCGTACAGGAGCTGCTGAACGCAGGAAAGACTCTCGAAGACGCACGTCAGGGAGGCTCGTCCGGATGCGTTGAGACCGGTTCGTGGGGCAATGAGGCTTACATCCTCACCGGATACCTCAACATCCCTAAGATCTTCCAGCTGACTCTTTACAACGGATTCGATGATCAGAGCGGAAAGCAGCTCGGACCTGAGACAGGATATGCCTGGGACTTCGAAACATATGAAGAGCTCTGGAATGCTTTCACGATCCAGCTGAAGCACATGGTAGACGTAAAGGTCCGCGGCAACAATGTCATCGAGAAGCTCTACGCCAAGTACATGCCGGCTCCGTGCCTGTCGATCGTGACCAACGACTGCATCAAGAAGGGCAAGGACTACAACAACGGCGGTTCCAGATACAACACCAGATACATCCAGGGCGTTGGTATCGGAACAGTTACAGACTGCCTTGCGGCGATCAAATATAACGTATATGACAAGAAGAACTTCACCATGAAGGAGCTCATGACTGCCATGGACGACAACTTCGTCGGCCACGAGGAGATCTTCAACATGGTGCAGAACAAGACGCCTAAGTACGGCAACGACGACGACTATGCTGACGACATCATGCAGGATGTATTCAGACAGTACAGGGATGAGGTAACAGGACGTCCGACCATGTGCGGCGGACAGTATCATGTCGACATGCTGCCTACGACCTGCCACATCTACTTCGGTGAGGTAATAGGCGCCACAGCAAACGGCAGACTTGCAAAGAAGCCTGTATCCGAAGGTATCTCGCCTGAGAAATTCGCAGATACAAATGGACCTACGGCTGTTATCAAGTCGTGCGCAAAGATGGATCACTGCTCGACCGGCGGAACTCTTCTGAACCAGAAGTTCACTCCGAGCGCTCTTGCAGGTGATACCGGACTTGAGAACCTGGCCAGCCTGATCCGTACATACTTCGCTATGGACGGACATCACATCCAGTTCAATGTATTCGACAAGGAAACACTTCTGGAGGCACAGAAGCATCCTGATGATTACAAGGATCTTATCGTGCGCGTGGCCGGCTACTCCGATTATTTCAGAAACCTCGATGAGGAGCTTCAGAATGAGATCATAAACAGAACGGCTCAGTCGTTCTAGATAATGCAGCTTTAAAGCATTAAACGGTCGGTCATCTGGAGCATTATACAGATGTCTATAAAACAGGCCGGATAGTAAAAGTCCGGCCTGTATTTTGTAAAAGCAAAACCCGGAGGAGGGTGCCCTGATGGCAGAAATAAGAGAAGGCTACATGCCTTTTATGGGTCATAAAACATATTACAGGATCGCCGGCACGTGTGCGGATAACGGAAAATCTCCGCTGATCTGCCTGCATGGCGGCCCTGGCAGCACTCATAATTATTTCGAAGTGCTCGACAACATAGCTGATGATGATGACCGCATGGTCGTAATGTATGATCAGCTCGGATGCGGTCTCTCGTATATCGAAGGGCATCCTGAGCTGTGGACAAAAGAGACGTGGATGAGCGAGCTCTTTGCCCTGAGGGAGTATCTCGGCCTGGATGAATGCCATATAATAGGGCAGTCGTGGGGCGGAATGATGCAGATATGCCTTGGTATCGACTATAAAGAAGAAACAAAAGGCATAAAAAGCTTTATCATATCGAGCGGGCATCCATCGAGCAGTCTCTGGGAGAGGGAAGGCCTCAGAAGGATAGCCATGATGCCGCAGGAGATGCAGGATGCGATAAACCATGCTCTCAGCAGCGGTGACTTCAGCGGAGAGGCCTATGATGCCGCAGTTGAGGAATACATGGCAAGATACTGCGATTACTGGCGGAAGGATCTTCCGGAATGCTGCACGAGGCCTAAGAAAACGGGCAGGGAAGCATACGTATGCGGATGGGGTCCGAATGAATTTGCACCTACCGGCACGCTTAAGGATTTCGAATACATAGACAGGCTTGGCGAAATAGAGGTTCCTTCGCTCATAATGAGCGGTATCTCGGACCTCTGCTCACCGCTTGTTGCAAAGACGATGCATGACGGAATAAAGGGCTCGGAGTGGATACTCTGGGAAAGAGCAAGGCATACATGCTTTGTTGACAGGTGCGATGAATACTGCGCTGAGCTGATCAGGTGGATGAACAGGCACGACTGATAAATAATTATGGGCAACAAAACTGAGAATCCGAATATCATCAACAACAGGGTGGTACCTGAGCGTACGCACCCGCCGCTCCGCAGCATCAGACTGCTTCCGGGCTCACCTTTTTATGACAGACAGAAAGACATGCTTAAGTTTCTGGCAGATCAGGATACCGGAAGCATGCTTTACAATTTCAGAAAGGCTGCCGGCCTTCCGACAGGAGATGCCGGGCCTATGACAGGATGGGATTCCCTGGAGTGCAAGCTCAGGGGCCATACTACCGGACACTATCTGTCCGGCATTTCCCTCGCGTATGCGGCAACAGGAGATGAGGTGTTCAGAAACAAGGCATCAGCAATAGTTGAAGGCCTTGCCGAATGCCAGCAGGCCTTTGCAGCGTCGGGAAAAGTGCATCCGGGATTTCTGAGCGCATATGATGAGGAACAGTTCGATCTTCTTGAAGAGCTTACGCCGTATCCTGAGATCTGGGCTCCTTACTATACTCTCGACAAGATAATGACCGGTCTTCTGGATGCATACAAACTGGCAGGGATCGCCCGGGCGGCAGAAATACTTGATCCGCTTGGGGACTGGATATATGAACGGCTTGCATGCCTGACTGATGAGCAGAGAGCAAAAATGTGGGATACCTATATCGCCGGAGAATACGGGGCGATGAATTCCACGCTCGTGAGGCTGTACAGGATAAGCGGCAAAAGGGAACACCTTGAGGCAGCCCGGATGTTTGAGAACGCGCGGCTGTTCGACCAGATGCGCGAGAACAGGGATGATCTCGACTCCATGCATGCAAACCAGCATATACCGCAGGTGACCGGAGCCATGGAGCTTTATTCCGTAACAGGCGACATGGGATACTTTGATCTGGCACGCAACTTCTTCCGCATCGTAACGGAACACCACTGCTACTGCATCGGCGGCACAGGGGAAGAAGAGCGCTTCCGTGCAGCAGACAGCGAATGCATGTATCTGACGGAAAAAACAGCCGAAAGCTGCGCCAGTCTCAATCTGCTAAGGCTTGCATCCAAGCTGATAGAGTACGAGCCGGAGGTCCGCTGCGATCTTCCTGATTATTACGAGCATACATTGTTCAACCATATCCTAATGTCTTACAGCCACTGTGCAGACGGCGGAACCACATACTTCATGCCGCTTGCGCCGGGCAGCTGCAAGCATTACGAGACAGAGGAGAACAGCTGCTGCCACGGTACAGGTATGGAGAGCAGGTTCAGGTTCATGAAAGACATCTTCTCATATGAGGGAAGCGGCGATGAAGCCGTAGTCAGAGTAAATCTGCCGGTCGCGTCATGTGTTGACGACGAAGAAAAGCTGACGGTCTCTTTCTCTGAGGACGGCCGCCTTGAAATAAAAGCCGGTGCAGATATGAAAAGAAAGCTGGCTGTCCGGATACCTGCATGGGCAAGAGAGGACTACCCTGAAGCGGAAGACGGTTATATATACTGCGGAAGGCTTAAAGCCGGCGGGACCGTGGCATTCGATTTGCCGATGAAACTGCGCAGAACAGCAGCTTCTGACAGCAGTTACTATAATCTGGCATGGGGACCTTATCTGCTTGCGGCCATATCCGATTCCGGAGATTTCATTCATGCGGATATATCAAAGCTGGAAGAGAAAACAGACGGAGACAGGGGAGAGTTTACAGACGGGGAACTTTGCTATAAGCCTCTGTACCGCATAGATAAGGAGCATTACCACGTATATTTCAGATAAGTATCCGCCGGCACTGCTGACGGTATGGAATATTACTTATAACTCTTTGTATAAATGGAAGGAGGGTATTACATGTACAAAGGATTTGCTAATGCAGTTGAAGTTGATTTCAGCATCCCTGAAAACAGAGAGAAGATGCTTGCTGCATTTAAGCAGGTGGATGAGGAAAAGGGACTTACCTGCCCGCTCATTATAGGCGGCGAAAGGATCTTCACTGAGAAGAAGTTTGAATCGCTGAATCCTGCCAACAAGGAAGTGCTGGGTTATTCAAGCTCGGCAAGCGCAGAGCAGTGCGACCAGGCTATAAAGACAGCTCATGAGGCGTTCCTGAAGTGGAAGAACACATCTCTTGACGAGAGGATACGCTGCATGCGCAAGCTGGCTCAGCTGCTCGATGAAAACAGATTCTACCTCGATGCGTGGAATGTTGAGGAAAGCGGTAAAAACTGGGGCGAGGCAGACGGTGAGCTCTGCGAGCTTCTGGACTTTATCAATTCATACTGCGTTCACATGCAGGAACTCGATAAGGGCATCCCTTGCATCCAGACGGCAGAATACAACAAGTGCGTGTACATCCCTATGGGGGTCGGCGCAACTGTATCGCCATGGAACTTCCCTGTGGGACTGTTTGCAAACATGCTCATAGCAGCTGCCATCACCGGCAATACCAGTGTCAACAAACCTGCATCCAATACGCCTATATCTGCTTTCAAGTTCTTCGAAGTGATGGAGAAGTGCGGGATACCTGCAGGAGTAATCAACTTCCTGCCTGGCTCCGGTTCGGATATCGGTGACCTGATCGTTGATCATCCTCTTATCAGATTCATCAACTTTACAGGATCAAAGGAAGTAGGCTGCCGCATCTACGAAAGAGCTGCAAAGGTGAATCCGGGACAGAAATGGCTCAAGAGAGTAGTTGCTGAAATGGGTGGAAAGAATGCTGTCATCATCGACTCATCTGCAAATGTAAAGAAAGCCGCACAGGGAGTCGCAAGCTCGGCATTTACATTCCAGGGACAGAAGTGCTCTGCATGCTCAAGGGCGATCGTAATGAGGGATGTGCACGATGAGTTCGTTGAGGCTCTCATAGAAGAAGCAAAGGCTCTCAAGGCAAATCAGGGCGCAGGCAGGGAAGACAAGACCATCGGTCCTGTATCCAGCCAGGAAGCTTTTGACAAGATCGCAAAATATATTGAGATCGGCAGAAAAGAGGGCAATGTAGTGTTCGGCGGCACATACAGCGATGAAAAGGGATACTTCGTTGATCCTACCGTGATAGACGGTATCAGCCGCACTGACCGCATCGCCAATGAGGAGATATTCGGACCTGTAGTCGCTGTTATTCCGGTCGACTCGTTCGATGAGGCTCTTGATATCGCAAACCAGACAGAATACGGACTCACCGGATCCGTATACAGTGAGACAAGAGAGAATGTGATCAAGGCAAAGAACGAATTCAACGTAGGCAATCTGTACTTCAACCGCAAGTGCACGGCAGCCGTAGTACTTCAGCATCCGTTCGGCGGATTCAATCTTTCCGGTACAGATCACAAGACGGGAACACCTAACTACCTGACCAACTTCATGTATCTTAAGTCTATTTCTGAGGACCTTACAAAGTAAACTCAGATGACTATTTTGGAAATTGATTGAAGAGTTGGTTAAAAAAGATTAAAATAATTTTGTGTATTATTGATTTTTTAGACAGCGGTCTAAAAATCAGTATGCAGAATAAACAAAAAGGGATTTTTTCAAGGAGGATTCTATGAAGAAGAGACTATTGGCTCTCCTCATGGTTGCTGCCATGATCATTGCAACACTTGCAGGCTGCAGCACACCAGGCGGAGACGGCGGCTCTGAAGGTGGCGAAAAAGTGTTCAGGTATGCTGTTAATACAGAACCTACTACTTTCGACCCTACAAAGGGCAACAGCATCGGAGACAACGAGATCCAGCACGCTATCACAGAGGGACTTACCCGTAATACAGGCGGAGAAGTAACTCCTGGTATCGCTGAGTCCTGGGATATCTCTGATGACGGTACTGTCTACACATTCCATCTGCGCGATGCTAACTGGAGTGACGGACAGCCTATCACAGCTAACGATTTCGTTTACAGCTGGCAGAGACTGGTAGACCCTAACGTCGGTTCACCTTACTCCTGGTTCCTCGACACTATCTGCGTAAAGAACGCAGCTAAGGTCGAAGCAGGCGAGGCTGACCCTAGCGAACTCGGAATCAAGGCTATCGACGACAAGACTCTCGAAGTTACACTTGACCAGCCGATGACAGTACTTCTTTCGGCACTCGGCATGCAGTCCAACCTTGCTCCGCTCCGTCAGGATATCGTAGAGCAGTATGGTGATGAGTTTGCTGCTACAGCTGACAAGAACGTATACTCCGGTCCGTTCGTTCTTACATCAACAGAGAACAACCTGTATGTATTCGAGAAGAACCCTGAGTTCTGGGATGCAGACAACATCAAGCTTGACAGAGTTGAGCTCAACTACATCGAGAAGCCTGATACACAGCTTGCTATGTATGAGAACGGCGAACTCGACTTCGTAAGACTCGACAATGCTGTTGTTGAGAACTACAAGGACAACGACGACTACGGCGTATACCTCAACGGTAATGTAGACTACTGCTACATCAACCCTAACAGTGACAATCCTGTATGGGCAAACAAGAACTTCAGACTTGCTCTGAACTACGCTCTTAACAGAGTTGAGTACAACCAGCTGGCTAACAGCGGACTCTACAATCCTTACAACGCACTCTGCTTCCCTGGCCTCTCCGGCAAGGACGGCAAGACATACGGCGAGACATATGACGTTGATTCATATGCATACCCTATGGAAGGCGATGTAGCCAAGGCTAAGGAATATCTCGACGCTGCAATGAAGGAACTCAACATTGCTGATCCTTCCGAGATCGAGATCGAGTTCGTAACAACAGACGCTGAGTCCAACAAGAAGATCGCTGAGGTACTGCAGGAGCAGTGGCAGAATGCTCTCGGCATCAAGGTCAACATCCGTCAGGTCACTTACGCTGACATCTACGGCGAAGTATATCCTAAGTTCGACTATGAGATCGGATACGCAGGATGGGGCCCTGACTTCGACGACCCTACAACATACCTCAACCTGTTCAGATCGGACATCAACTGGTACACACCTTACGGCAACAAAGACTTCGACGCTAAGCTCGATGCTGCTATGAAGGAAGTCGATGATCCTAACGCAAGAATGGATCTCCTGAATGAAGCTGAGCAGATCCTCATCGAGGACGGCGCTTGGGTACCTCTTCAGGCAAGGAACCAGTCCTACCTGCTGAGCCCTAAGATGAAGGATGTAACATTCTACTCCTTCAGCATCAATATCGACTGGGCATACGCTGACGTAGCAGAATAATCAGTTATAACAACAGATCAATTACATAACAACAGATCAATTCAATAACTGCTTATAGCTAAACCAATGAAAGCCCCGGCAGAAATACCGGGGCTTTCATTAAACTATCAGGAGGAACACGATGACAAAGTATGTTATAAAACGTGTCATCGCAGCCATATTGACTCTTTGGGCACTGGTGACCATAGTCTTCTTCCTTACAAGGCTGATGCCGGGAGAACCGTTCACTAACCCGAAGCTGACTCCACAGGTCATAGAAAACATGACAAAGTATTATGGCTTCGACAAACCGCTGATTGTTCAGTATTTCCAGTATCTGGGCAATCTGATCCATGGTGACTTCGGATTTTCGATGAAGTACACCAATAAGACTGTAAATTATATTATCGGACAGACATTCCCGTTCTCTGCAGACCTCGGAATCAGAGCTCTGTGCCTGGCTATTTCATTCGGCCTGGTGCTGGGCATCCTGGCCGCGCGCAAGAGGGGCACAAAGATCGACTTCTTCTGCGTTATCATTGCGATAATCGGAACCAGTATTCCTGACTTCATCATGGGAGCTCTGCTGCAGTATTTCTTCGGAATCAAGTGGGGACTTCTGCCGGTAGCTTTATATAAAGGTTTCAAATACACTATACTTCCTGCGACAGCGCTGGCGTTCTATACGCTTGCGTCCGTATCGCGTATCATGCGTGCAAGCATGCTCGAGGTAACATCGCAGGATTACATCAAGACCGCCAGGTCCAAGGGCCTTTCTGAAGCCCGCATAACAGTAAAGCATCAGATAAGGAACGCTATCATGCCTGTGATGACGATACTGGGACCTACCGTTGCTTCAGTGCTTACCGGAACGTTCGTTATTGAAGCTATCTTCGCTATCCCGGGCATGGGTAAGTATTACGTCGAGAGCGTAAACAACAATGACTATTCCATGATCCTGGGCATGACCGTGTTCTACGGTATATTTCTCGTTACAGCAAATCTGATCGTAGATATTCTCTACGGTGTTGCGGATCCTCGTGTCCGTATAGGAAAGAAGTAGGTGGCAGACATGATGGATTTGAATAAAGATATGTTTGTCATCAAAGGCAAAAATGTAGAACAGATGGAAACCATATCCAGACCGTCTCTGTCCTTCTGGCAGGACGCCTGGAGAAGATTCCGCAAAAACAGGGCCGCGTTCATAGGACTCTGCATCATTCTGGTTTATGTACTGCTTGCCATATTCGCTCCTATGCTTAGCAAGTATGGATTCTCCACGATGGATGCTGCCAATCAGCATGCAGCACCATCAGCCGCGCACTGGTTCGGTACGGATGCAACAGGCCGTGACCAGTGGGTGCGTACATGGATGGGTGCAAGAGTATCGCTCTCGATCGGACTCTTTGCAGCAACCATCAACATGTGTGTAGGCGCGGTCATCGGAGGATTCTGCGGATTTTACGGCGGCAAGCTCGACATGATAGTGATGCGTATCGTAGATATCCTTTACGGCATACCTAGCCTGATCATCACGATCCTGGTCATGATGGTACTCGGAAAGGGAGTTGCTCCGCTGATCGTAGCTTTATGCGTGGTCGGATGGATAGGCACCTGCCGTTTCGTGCGAGGCGAGGTCTACAGGCTCAAGGAGCAGGATTTCGTAATGGCAGCAAAGGTTCTCGGAGTTTCCGACACTGCTATCATCATCAAGCACATTATCCCGAACATCGTGGGCATGCTTGTAACAAACCTCTGCCTTGCTATCCCGGGCGCTATCTTCCAGGAAGCTTTCCTGTCATATATCGGACTCGGAATCGCGCCTCCTAGATGCAGCTGGGGTATTCTGGCAAAAGAAGGTATCGCATACCTGAGAGTACATCCGCATGAAGTAGCTATTCCGGCTCTCATCATTTGTACTACAATGCTGGCTCTCAACCTGCTTGGCGACGGTCTCCGTGACGCAGTCGATCCGAAGCTGAGAGGAACTGAATAGAAAGGAGGGGTATCATGGCAGAAAAGAAAGAAACCATTCTTGAACTTAAGAACGTTGTATACTCCTTCAAGACATACGGCGGAGAGGTCAAGGCTGTACGTGATGTCAGCTTTGACGTCCGCGCCGGAGAAGTGCTCGGTATCGTAGGCGAGTCCGGATGCGGAAAGAGCGTTACCGCTCAGTGCATCCTCAGGCTCAATCCTGAACCGCCGGGGTTCTTCGAAGGAGGAGAGATCATCTACAAGGGTGAAAACATCCTCGAGATGGATAACAAGGCTATCCGCAAGATCAGGGGTGGTGAGATAGGATTCGTATTCCAGGATCCTATGACCTCGCTGAACCCGACAATGAAGGTCGGAAAGCAGATCATGGAGGTATTCCATGGCAGAGAAGGTATCTCCAAGCAGGAGGTCAGGGAGAAAGCTATTGAGATAATGAAGCTGGTCGGCATCTCCGATACAGAGAAGAGATTCAACCAGTATCCTCATGAGCTCTCCGGCGGCATGAAGCAGCGTGTCATGATAGCCATAGCTCTCGTATCGAGACCAAGCGTTATCATCTGCGATGAGCCGACGACCTCACTCGACGTTACCATCGAGGCTCAGATACTTGAGCTCCTGCTCGAGCTAAGGGAGACACTGGGCACATCGATCATCATGATCACTCACGACCTCGGTGTCATCGCCAAGATCTGCGACCGTGTAGTCGTAATGTACGGCGGCAAGATCGTAGAGAAGGGTACCGCGAGGGAGATATATTATGAGACAGCGCACCCTTATACGAGCGGACTGATGCATTCCATCGCAAGGCTCGAGACAAGCAGAGGCGAGAAGCTCTCACCAATTGAGGGAACGCCGCCTGATCTGTTTTCGCCTCCTGTGGGATGCCCGTTCGCTGCAAGATGCGACTACTGCATGGACGTATGCAACGCGTATCCGCCTGAGGAGTACATGCTCTCGGATGAGCATATGACAAGATGCTGGCTGCAGCATGAAATGGCACCGGATACAGAGTTCAGAAGGAAGAAAGGAGAGGCGAAATAATGGTAGATTATAATGCGGAACCTCTCGTACAGGTAAAGGACCTGTGCAAATACTTCCATGTGGGCAGACATGCTACGCTGAAGGCTGTTGACGGAGTATCGTTCAACATCTATAAGGGTGAGACTGTCGGCCTCGTAGGCGAATCCGGATGCGGAAAGTCGACAGCCGGAAGATGCCTGATAAGGCTTTATGAGCCTACAAGCGGTCAGGTCATTTTCGACGGCAAGGATATAACTAAGCTGACAAAGCAGGAGCAGAAGGATTTCTGCCACCGCGTGCAGATGATCTTCCAGAACCCTTACGCACCGCTCAATCCGCGTATGACGGTAAAGGAGATCGTTGGCGAGGGTCTTAAACTGCAGGGTAAGTCAAACGAAGAGATCGAAGCAAAAGTTGAAGAGCTTCTTAAGACGGTCGGACTCAATAAGGATCACATGTCCAGATTCCCTCATGAGTTTTCGGGCGGACAGAGACAGCGTATCGGTATCGCAAGAGCGCTTTCCGTCGATCCTGAGTTCATTATCTGTGACGAGCCGATCTCAGCTCTGGACGTATCCATCCAGGCTCAGGTGCTCAACATGCTCAACGAGCTTCAGGACAACCTCGGACTTACGTATCTGTTCATCGCCCACGACCTCTCGGTAGTAAAGTACCTGTCAGACAGAGTAGTGGTCATGTATCTGGGAACCATCGTAGAGATGGCTGATTCGGAAGAGCTGTATGCGAATCCGATGCATCCGTATACAAAGGCGCTTCTCTCGTCTATCCCTGAAGCGGATCCTGACAAGGCCAGGGAAAACAGACGTATACCTATCAAAGGTGAGATCTCGAGCCCGATCAATCCTAAGGACTGCTGCAGATTCGCAAGCAGATGCGAGTTTGCCACAGAGAGATGCTTCAATGAGATGCCGGTAGCAAGAGAGATGTCGCCTGGCCACATCGTGGCATGTCATCTGATGGATGAAAAATAATTACGTTATAACAGACAAATAATAATCACCGGATCCTGCGCTGTGCCATGACGGTACCGCTGCATGGTCCGGTGATCATATCATTGGCAGGAGTTAACAATTGGACAAGTCTTTTTACACTGAAAACAGAAACAGCCTGTACAGCATGCTGCCGGCCGGCTCGCTTCTGGCTGTTTTTTCGGGTACGGAAGTCATCAAGACAAACGATGAGTACTACCCGTTTTTTGCGGACCGCAATTTTGTATATCTTACCGGTCTCACCTGCAAGGAAGCCGTGCTGCTTGCGAGCAAGGATGCAGACGGAAGCGTAAATGAGCGGCTCTACATACTGCCTCCTGATCTTATCGCTGAGCGCTGGACGGGCGTAAGAGTTAAGCCGGATGAGGCAGAAGCTATATCGGGCGTCAGAGACATACGCAGCACCGAAGCATTCATACAGGATTTCAGGAAACTAGCCTGGTCGGGCAATTACGGCATCATATACCTTGATCTGTACAAATCCGACGATGCAAACAGGGACCGCGCCCAGCACGAATTCAAGCATTATGTTCATCATAATCTGCCGTTCCTTCTCTTCGGCAATTCCGATCCGCTGTTCCGCAAGCTCAGGCTTTATAAAAAGCCTTGCGAGATAGAGGCTCTCAGAGTCGGCGAAAAGATAACCGGTGAGGGCATACTTGCCATGATGACCAGCTCCGAGCCGGGCATGCCGGAGTACCGCTACAAGGCGAAATTCGACAAGGCCATACACGAATATGCTCCATATATCTATGGATTTCCTCCGATAATCTCATCCGGAAAGAACAACTTCGTGATCCACAACTATGCATATGACGGCATAGCTCAGGACGGTGACATGATACTGAACGATGTCGGCGTGATGTGGGATTTCCTTATCACTGATGTATCCCGCAGCTGGCCGTGCAACGGAAAGTTTTCAGACAGGCAGAAGCTGCTGTACGAATGCGCGCTCGCAACTTCAGATTACATGTTTTCGATAGTAAAGCCGGGCATGAGGATGGATGCTGTGGATGCTACCATAAAGGAGTACAATGCACAGTTGCTGGTTGATGCAGGAGTCCTGGATGATGCGGCAAATATAAGAAAATACATGTGGCACGGCGGCGCCCATCATATAGGCTTTGACGTGCATGATGTGGTTGAGACTCCTGAATTCATTGCCCCTGATATGGTGTTCTGCATAGATGTGGGAATTTATCACGAGGAATGGGGGATAGGATTCAGGCTTGAGGACAACTGCCTTATTACTGAAGACGGCTGCGAGAACCTCTCTGCAGCCATACCGCGCCGTATAGAAGACATAGAGAATGTGATGCGGTAATACTGACCGCTTTTGATAAAAACGGAGATAAAAAATGAATATCAATGCAGCAAGAATAGCTGAACTGAGAAAACTGATGAAAGACCGCGGGATAGATGCATATATCATCCCTTCAGCCGACTATCATCAGAGCGAATATGTAAGCGCACACTTTAAGGCCAGGGAATACATGACCGGCTTCAACGGCTCGCTCGGCACTGCCGTTATTACGCAGAACGACGGAGGCCTCTGGACCGACGGAAGATATTTTACCCAGGCGAAGAACCAGCTCGAGGGGAGCGGGGTGCGCCTTATGAAGCTGCACGTTGAGGGCACGCCTGAGCTGACTGACTGGATAATCAGCAATGTGCCTGCAGGCGGTACTGTAGGTTTTGACGGAAGGACTGTTTCGGTGCAGGACGGCCGCGAATACATGGAAGTGTTCGGTGCAAAAGGGATCGGCGTTCAGAGTTCGATGGATCTGGTCGGAGAGATATGGACCGACCGTCCGCCTCTTTCCGTGAAGCCTTGCTTCTATCTTGAGGAGAAGTGGACGGGCGAAAGCACCGCGCACAAGCTCTCAAGAGTACGCGCTAAAATGGATGAGTGCGGAGCAGATGTGCACATCATAGCTGCGATAGACGACGTGTGCTGGCTGCTGAACTTCAGGGGAGACGACATAGATTTCTTCCCGCTGGTGCTTTGCTATGCAGCTGTTTACAAAGACCATGTCGATCTCTACATCGATGAACGCAAGCTGAATGACGGGATCAGGTCGCACTTTGCAGAAGACGGCGTTGTACTGAAGCCATATAACGACATCTATGAAGATGTGAAGAAGATACCGGAGAACATGACGGCGCTGATCGATCCTGCGCGCTTCAACCACGAGCTCGCGTGCTCGCTGAAGTGCAGAAAGGTCGAAGACCACAATCCGACTGTCCTCATGAAGGCCATGAAGAATCCGGTCGAAATCAGGAATATAAAGAATGCGGAGCTGAAGGACAGCGTGGCGCTTACTAAGTTCATCTTCTGGGTCAAGAACAACTATGACAAGATGGAGATCACAGAACTCTCCGCGTCCGCGAAGCTCACATCCCTGCGCCGCGAGCAGGAAGGGTACATAAGGGACTCGTTCGCTCCTCTGCAGGCCTTTGGGGAGCACGCCGCAATGATGCATTACTCTCCGACGCCTGAGACGGACGTTGTCCTGAAGGAGGGAGAGATGCTCCTTTCGGATACCGGCGGAGGCTATTACGAAGGTTCTACTGATATAACGAGGACAACCGTTCTCGGTCACATAGAGCCGCGCCTTAAAAAATACTATACCGCGGTGTTCCGCGCCAACCAGCATCTTTCTGCAGCAAAGTTCCTTTACGGCAACCACGGATGGTCGCTCGACGTTCTTTGCCGTCAGCCTATCTGGGACCTCGGGCTCGATTACCAGTGCGGGACGGGTCATGGCTTCGGATACCTCGGATGCATACATGAACCCCCAACGGGCTTCAGATGGTATGTGGTGCCTGAAAGGGATGAGCATCATCAGTTTGAGGAAGGCATGTGCGTGACCATCGAGCCGGGCATTTATGAAGAGGGCGATTTCGGTATCCGCATCGAGAACAACGTTGTGACTGTTAAGGATGAAAAGAACAAATACGGTCAGTTCATGCGCTTCGAGATGATGACATTTGTGCCGATCGACCTCGATGCCATCGACCCTGAAGAACTCACAAAGTCTGAAAGGGAATGGCTCAATGACTACCACAGACAGTGCTATGAAAAGCTGAGCCCGTACATGACTGATGAAGAAAATGAGTGGCTCAGAGAGTACACGCGTGCTGTCTGACAGGATCTCAATGCTTTCAGCTATGAAGTGGAGGACAGCATAACAACAGGTTTTACAAAAGAGGCCATTTGTATTATCATCTGAACCATAAAGAACGGTATAACGCATTTTAAGACAGGAGAGGATTCCTATGGCAGACATGCTTGATGGATTCAATGAAATGTATAACGATTTCTACGGACCATCCGACGATTCGTTGACTTCCATTCAGAGAAGGGAACGGAGAGTCAGGGACAAGGTGCGCCAGATCTCGAATGAGGGTAAAGCTGTGCTCAATATAGAGACTGAGGTCGAAACAATGGAAGAGGCTGAAAGGAAGCCGGTCGCAGTAGCGACAAAAACTCCGGGCGACGAGCCTGAAGAACCGAAAGAGCCTGAGAAATCGGGCATGGAAGAGCTTAATGAGCTCATCGGACTCAAGACGGTAAAGCACGATGTGGAAGAACTCGTGGGACTTGCCAAGGTCAGAAAGATGCGCGAGGAGAAGGGAATGAAGGCAGTCCCGATGTCGCTTCATCTTGTTTTCTCGGGCAATCCGGGCACCGGTAAAACAACAGTCGCAAGGATACTCGGCAAACTCTATAAGGAGATCGGCATCCTCTCGACCGGACAGATGATCGAGACCGACCGCTCCGGACTTGTTGCCGGATACGTCGGACAGACCGCGATCAAGACTCAGAAAAAGATCCAGGAGGCCATGGGCGGTGTGCTCTTCATAGACGAAGCGTACACACTCAATCAGAAGGATGAGAACTTCGGACAGGAAGCGATCGATACCATACTTAAGGCCATGGAGGACCACCGCGATGAGTTCGTTGTGATAGTTGCCGGATACACGCAGCTAATGAAAGAATTCATTGAGAGCAATCCGGGGCTCAAATCCAGATTCAATAAGTTCTTTGAATTCCCTGACTACACCGTGGATGAGCTGCAGCAGATATTCGAGCTGCAGTGCAAAAAATACCAGTATAAGCTTACCGATGAGGCAGATGCCGCGGTGCGCGAGGAGATAATCAGACTCGAGGAGGCAAAAGGCGAGAACTTCGCGAATGCCAGAGAGGTGCGTAATCTTTTCGAGAAGATCATCACCAATCAGGCAGCTAGAGTCTCTGAGCTCGAAGACGTGGATGAGGAAACTCTCTCCACTATCACGATCGATGACCTCACGGATGAGTTCGAGGAAGAAATGGAAGAAGAGCTCAAAGCCAGAGCTGCGAGGGAGGCCGAGATAGCTGAGGCCCTTAGGGATGTTGCTGAAATGAACGGCGAAAACCAGCCGACTGCAGAAGAGAGGGCCGGCGAGTTAGTAGAGCTCCTCAAAGAAATGGCTGAAGAGGAAAGCAAAGCAGACAAGGCCGGCAAAAAGAAAAAGATCAAAGTGCCGGAGAAAAAGCCTATTATCAGACGGTGAGTGAAACACCTGATATGATAGCCATGGCCGCCGGTCATTTATATGACAATTATGGCCGCTGGTCATCTATATGACAAATATGGCTGCCGGTCATTTAAAGGAATAAAAAAGTGAAAAGCGTTATAACAAAAAAGAATGCATTTGAATTTGCACAGATGGTGCTCGGAAACGCCATCTGTGCTTTTTCTGTAACATGTTTCGCCCTGCCTTACAACATGGTCGTAAGCGGTGTGAGCGGGATAGGGAGAATAATAAACATATTAACGGGTCTCAGCGTGAGCTCTGCCGTTGCAGTGCTTAACATTGCGCTGTTCATCATAGGCGCGGCGGTGCTGGGCAAAAGGTTCGCAGCAACGATCGCACTCGGAACGTTTGCATTCCCGTTCTTCATGGGAATATTTGAACAGATGACGGCTCTGCACCATCTTGTAAACGAGCCTATGCTGGCGGCGATCTGCGCGGGTGTGCTCGACGGTGTGGGTCTCGGACTCGTGATGAGGCTGGGCGGCTCCACCGGAGGCATTGATGTTCCTGCCATGATAATGAACCGCAAGCTCGGATGGAAGCTGGCCACGGTTATGTCAGGCATGGACATAGCCATATTCCTCCTGCAGATCCCGGTAACTGCTGCTGAAGGAATAATACTCGGCATCCTGTATGCTCTGGTTTACGGAGTAGTCATGGACAGAATGATCGTTCTGGAACAGGGCGGCTATCAGATAATGATATGGACTGAAAAGATCCATGAGGTAAACGAAGAACTGCTCATGATAGGCTTCGGAACATCCATACTGAGGGGAGTAGGCGGCTACCTGAGAGAGGACAGAGACATAATCCTCTGTGCGGCAAGCAACAGGAATTTCAATAAAGTCAAGCGCGCCGTCCTTTCGATCGACCCCGGGGCATTCATGACGATCACCAGCATGAATGAGATCAACGGCAATGGATTCACATTCAATGTAGCAGACGAATACATATCTGATTTCAAAGAACGGCATGACGGCCGGGGAAACATAAAGTAACGGTAAAGGCCGGGTTGTATCGAACCCGGCCTTTAGTGTCTTTTGTCAAGGTTCGCATACTTGTTAAATAAAGATTTGGAGCTTTTCAACGGAAACCTTGTATCACCGGCCTCTGGTCGGCTGATTTGTCAAGGCAGTCTTTGAAAAACCTTGACAAAAGTGCCGGTTGCGTTTTTCAGATACAAGATTTATAGCGGTTTTACAGTCCGCCGTCTTTCAAACCTTGACAAATCAGGCGTGTTTTCAAAACGGATACAAGATCAGCTCCGGAAGGACGACAGGGGGAAAGCGGGGATTAAGATGACGGTAAAAAATTATTAGCACTCTTTTTAAGTGAGTGCTAAATTTTTCTTTACAAACGTTGAAAATTGTACTATTATTGTTTTGTAAAAATGAGCAACAGTCATTTTTGCGCAAAAAGTCAGCTGTATCGGAGCCGCGTGGTGGAGCACGGTACGCATGACCGCATGGTCCGCATGGTCCGCAAGGTCCGCACAGTCTGCATCGTTTCAGACACAGCTGATGATAAAAGAGCTAATAAATCTTCGTAATCAGGAGGTAAGCATATATGAACATTGAAAAATACACTCAGAATGCACAGCAGGTGGTGCTTGACTGCCAGAACATCGCGGTCGCCATGGGCAACCAGATGATAGACGGCGAGCACATCCACCTTGCCCTGCTCAAGCAGCAGGATGGGCTGATCCCTAAGCTGCTTCAGTCTATGGGCGTAAACATCATTGCCGTAACAAAGGATGTCCAGGCAGAAGTAGACAAGATACCTAAGGTCTCGGGCGGCGGCGACGGCATGTACGGAACACGCAGATTCAACAAGATCTTCATGGATGCCGAGGCTAATGCCGAACAGTTCAAGGATGAATACGTCAGCGTGGAGCATATCTATCTTGCGCTCCTTGCAGAAAAGGGAACTCCGAGCGAGAGGATATTCCTCAGATACGGCATAACAAAGGAGAAGTTCCTTGAGGCGCTCACAAAGGTGAGGGGAAATCAGAGGATCACGAGCCAGAACCCTGAAGACAACTATGAAGCGCTTGCAAAGTACGGCAGAGACCTTGTTGAGATGGCGAGGGCAGGCAAGCTCGATCCTGTCATCGGCAGGGATTCCGAAATAAGGCACGTAGTGCAGATCCTTTCAAGACGTACCAAGAACAACCCTGTTCTCATCGGTGAGCCGGGTGTCGGTAAAACGGCCGTAGTAGAGGGCCTTGCTCAGAGGATACTCGCAGGCGATGTTCCGGAAGGACTCAAGGACAAGACAGTGTACGCCCTTGATATGGGTTCGCTTATCGCGGGAGCCAAGTTCAGGGGTGAATTCGAGGAGAGACTTAAGGCCGTACTCAATGAGATCGAAAAATCGGAAGGAAAGATAATCCTGTTCATCGACGAGATCCATAATATCGTCGGAGCGGGAGCCGCTGAAGGAGCCATGGATGCAGGCAATCTCCTTAAGCCGAAGCTGGCAAGGGGAGAGCTCCACTGCATAGGCGCCACCACTCTTGACGAGTACAGGAAGTACATCGAAAAGGATGCGGCCCTCGAGAGAAGGTTCCAGAAGGTGCTGGTGGATCAGCCGAGCGTAGAGGATACGATCTCCATTCTCCGCGGACTTAAAGAGAAGTTTGAGATCCATCACGGAGTCAGGATCACCGACAGCGCTCTGATCGCATGCGCCACACTGTCCGACAGGTATATCAGCGACAGATACCTGCCTGACAAGGCCATCGACCTGATGGATGAGGCAGCGGCACGCATCCGTACCGAAATAGACAGCATGCCTTCAGAACTCGACCAGATCTCCCGCAAGATCACTCAGCTCGAGATCGAGAAGCAGGCGCTCTCAAAAGAGGAAGACAAGGGTTCGAAGGCCAGACTCGAGATACTCGAGAAGGAGCTTGCCGATCTCAAGGAGAAGAGCGCAGGCATGAAGGCCCAGTGGGAGAACGAAAAGGCTGAGATACTTGAGGCAAAGAACCTCAAGCAGCAGATAGAAGACGTCAGGCTCGAGATCGAAGATGCTGAAAGGCAGGCTGATTACGCGAAGGGCGCGCAGCTGAAATACGGCGTGCTGCCTGATCTCGAAAGACAGCTTGAGGAGAAAAAGGCTGCCGCAGATAAAAGAGAAGAGGAGAGGCTGCTCCAGGAGGAGGTCACAGAAGACGAGATCGCTGAAGTCATCTCGGGCTGGACGGGTATCCCAGTGAGCAAGCTCGTAGAGACAGAACGCGATAAACTCCTTAAATTGCCGGATATCCTGCATAAAAGGGTCATTGGTCAGGATGAGGGCGTAAAAGCCGTCTCAGAGGCGATTTTGCGCGCCAGAGCGGGTCTCAAGGATGAGAACAGACCTATCGGATCGTTCATCTTCCTCGGACCTACGGGCGTAGGCAAGACCGAGCTCGCCAAGGCTCTTTCGGAATCGCTCTTCGACAGCGAGCGCAACATGATAAGGATCGACATGTCAGAGTACATGGAGAAGCACTCCGTATCGAGACTGGTAGGAGCGCCTCCGGGGTATGTCGGATATGACGAGGGCGGTCAGCTGACAGAGGCAGTGCGCCGCAAGCCGTACAGCGTCATCCTCTTTGACGAGATAGAAAAGGCTCATCCGGATGTGTTCAACATCCTGCTGCAGCTTCTCGACGACGGACGCCTTACGGACAACCAGGGCCGCACGGTCGACTTCAAGAACACCATAGTCATCATGACTTCAAACATCGGAAGCGCCGACCTCATCGACAACATGAATGAAGACGGCACCATCGATCCGGCTGTTGAGGAGATGGTAATGGCTCAACTCAAGGCCGGATTCAGGCCGGAGTTCCTCAACCGTATCGACGATATAATCCTGTTCAGCCCGCTCACCAAGGAGCAGATAAAGGGCATCATAGAGCTCTCTTTCAGGGATATCGCAGAAAGGCTCAAAGACAGGGATATCGAGCTCAGCGTCACTGACGCGGCGCTCGAATTCATAGCCGACGAAGCTTACGATCCTCACTACGGCGCAAGACCTATAAAGCGTTACCTGCAGCAGCATGTGGAGACGGAGATCGCTTCCGGCGTGATAAGAGGCACCATCCTTGACGGACAATCGCTTATTTGCGATTCAGATGGGGAGAAACTGGTGTATAATTCTAAATGAAGAGGTAACCGGACTATAAAAATGTAACACAGAGAAAAGGCATGGCCGCAGACAGTAAACATATCGCACTCGGTGATCTGATGATGCTTGCGGCCACCATGATATTCGGAGCAATGACGATATTCTCCAAGCAGATACTCGCAGAGCTCGAAGTATTCAACATGGTGGCTCTGAGATTTTTGATTGCCTTTGCGGCATGCCTTGCCGTATTCCATAAGAGATACCGCAGACTGGATAAAGAAACGTTCCTGCACTCCGGAGTGCTTGGAACGTTTTTATTTGTGTCATATTTATGCATGGTGCTGGGATGCAAGTACACCACTGCTTCGAATGCAGGCTTCATGATGAGCCTCGTGGCTTTTTTCACTCCGCTTATAATCCTGGTGCAGGAGCATATCGTGCCCGGAAAGACGCAGATCGCCAGCATAATCATTACGCTGATAGGAGTCGGGTTCATGTGCCTTTCCGCAGGCCTGTCGCTCAACAGGGGCGACCTGATATGCATAATGAGCGCGTTCTTCTATTCGTTCCAGATGCTGTACACTGAGCGCTACGCGCATAAGCATGACCCTATAGTGCTGGGCACGCTCCAGCTGGCTTTTGTGTCGGTGTACGGATTCATATTCACTTTTATTCTTGAGGACAGCTTCAGACTGCCGGTGAGCGCAGCAGGCTGGTGGCAGCTTCTGTATCTGGCGCTCGGCTGCGGCGCGCTGGGATTCATCTTCCAGACATCCGCCGAAAAGCTGAGTCCTGCATCGCATACGACGCTGATATATGCGTCGGAGCCGGTGTTCGTTGCGCTGTTCTCATTCATGATGCTTGGCGAGCAGATAAGCGCACGCCAGATGGCCGGTATCGTACTGGTATTCATAGGAGTTTGGATAACAGTGCGGCCGAAAAAAACAGATGAGGAGCTGATAAGGTATGCAGACTAAACTCGGAAAGAAATTCTGGATATCCATGCTCATATTCGGACTGATGGGTCAGGTGGCATGGGTGGTCGAGAACATGTATTTCAACGTGTTCATTTACAAGATGTTTCATGCGGAGCCGGCTGACATCTCGGCAATGGTGATGGCAAGCGCGGTCACTGCGGCGCTTACGACCATCATAATGGGCGCTGTCTCAGACAAGGTGGGCAGGCGCAAGGCGTTCATGAGCATCGGCTATATCATCTGGGGTCTTAGCATCATAAGCTTTGCGTATATAAAAAGTATCATGCTGACTATAGTGATGGACTGCGTGATGACCTATTTCGGATCGACTGCTAATGATGCGGCATACAATGCCTGGCTGACGGACAGGGGGGATTCCACAAACAGAGGAAAGATAGAAGGGGTCAATTCCATGATGCCGCTCATCGCCATCCTGGTGGTGTTCGGTGGCTTCATGAGCTTCGATCTGGATACCCATGAAGCATGGACGTCGATCTATTACATAATAGGAATAGCAACCACGTTCATAGGCATCGCAGGCTGGTTCCTTATAGAGGATGCTCCGGGACTGCAAAAGACAGGGGAGAGTCTGGGCAATACTCTTGCTTACAGCTTCAGACCGTCCGTCGCGAAGGACAACAGCAGGCTTTATCTTACACTGGTGAATTTCGCCGTGTTCAACATCTCGATACAGGTGTTCATGCCTTATCTGCTTATTTACTATGAGAAGACCCTCGGGATGGACAATTACGTTCTCATTTTTGCGCCTGCGATACTTCTCGCGGCTGTCATCACTGTTTTCTACGGAAGGCTTTATGACAGGCTCGGCTTCATGAGGAGCATAATGCCGGTGATCGTGATGCTGATAACAGGATACGCAATACTGTACTTCACAACGTCCACAATACCGGTATTCATCGGATCGCTTCTGATGATGGCCGGTTACCTTACGGGGATGTCGGTGTTCGGAGCCATGATAAGAGACAGCATTCCTGAGGGAAGAGCAGGGCAGTTCCAGGGAGTCAGAATAATAGGTCAGGTTTTTGTGCCGGGACTCATAGGCCCTGCACTTGGGGCGTGGATATTGAGGGACGCAGATGTTATAGTAAATGGAGACGGAACTACTTCATTTCTGCCGGACAGAGGTATATGGTCGGCGACCGCGGCCGTGATAGTCATATTGTTTGCGGTGCTGATGATGACGATGAGGAATAAAAGCAATGGATCAGACTGAAGCCAGACTGTGGCTCATCGAAAAACTGAAAAATGAGAACCCGGTATACCGCATGGTCCCGGTACCTGATGATGAAAAAAAGCAGAAGGAACTGCTCCGGGCTCTGATGAATGTCAGGGACGCAAAACCGATCGGTGCTGAGTTCCGCGCGGTGCAGGACGCATATTTGCGGAGAGAAGCTCTTCTGAAGGGCATAGTAAGCGTGGATTCGCTTCAGCCGTGCACGCTCGATGACAGGCTTTACCTGTGGCAGGGCGATATAACCAGGCTGGCGGCGGATGCGATAGTCAATGCGGCAAACTTCACCCTGCTGGGCTGCTTCATACCGCTCCACAACTGTATTGACAACTGCATTCACAGCGCGGCGGGGCTCGACCTCAGATGGAGCTGTCAGCAGATCATGCGCAGACAGGGCCATGATGAGCCGACCGGTACGGCAAAGATAACTCCGGGCTACTGTCTCCCGGCAAAGTATGTGCTGCATACCGTCGGCCCTATAGTCGACGCCGGACTGACTGATGAGCACAGGGAGCTGCTGAGATCGTGCTACCGTTCATGCCTTGATCTGGCAGCGGAGAACGGTCTTGAAAATATCGCCTTCTGCTGCATATCTACGGGAGTGTTCTGCTTCCCTGCGGAAGAAGCCGCCCGAATCGCGGTAAAAACTGTAAGAGACTGGCTTGACAGTCATGAGAGCAGTATAAATAAAGTCATATTTAACGTATTCGGAAACAGGGACAAGGAAATTTACGAAGGATTACTCGGCTGAGATCTCTGGGAAAGGAGCCTGAAAAATGAGTACATTGTCAGTAAATAATATTAAAGCGATAGTATCATGCGACGGCAGGGATACCGTTTATGAGAATGCGAACCTGTTCTGCAAGGATGGACTCATCTCATACATAGGACCTGAGAAACACGATGCGGACACTGTCATAGACGGGAAGGGGATGCTCTGCTACCCGGGACTTGTAAACGCTCATCATCATCTGTATCAGGTGTTTTCGCGCAATCTCGAGAAGGTCCAGAACATGGAGCTCTTCGACTGGCTCAAGACGCTTTACGAGATATGGAAGAACCTTAATGAAGACACGGTCTATCTCTCATCGCTGACGGGCATGGGCGAGCTGATGAAGAACGGCTGCACAACGGTGTTCGATCATCACTATGTATTCCCTGCAGGAGCGGGCGATCTCATAGGCGCACAGGCTGCAGCTGCAGACAGGCTCGGCGTGAGGATGCATTTCTCACGCGGTTCCATGGACCTTTCCGTAAAGGACGGAGGACTTCCGCCTGACAGCGTGGTGCAGACCGTTGATGAGATCATGAAGGACAGCATCGACCTTATAGACAAATATCACGACAGATCTTTCAGATCGAAACGCCGCATCGCTCTGGCGCCGTGCTCGCCGTTCTCGGTCTCTGAAGACCTGCTCCGCGAATCCGCGATACTGGCAAGGGAAAAGGGAGTGCGCCTGCACACGCATCTCTGCGAGACGAAAGACGAAGAGAACTACATGCTTGAGCGCGAGGGCATACGTCCGCTCGCTTACATGGAGAGAGTGGGCTGGATAGGCGATGACGTCTGGTATGCCCACGGCATCCACTTCAATGATGAAGAGCTGAAGCTCCTTGCGGATACAGGTACAGGCGTCTGCCACTGCCCGATATCCAACATGAAGCTTTCATCGGGTATCGCCCGCATCCCTGAGATGCTCGATATGGGCATCCCGGTAGGACTTGGAGTAGACGGCTCGGCTTCCAACGACGGCTCAGACATGCTCGAGGAGCTCCGCGTCGGATTCCTGCTGCACAGGCTCAATTCCAGCAGACTGGCTCCGACCGGCTATGACATGCTCAAGGTAGCTACGATGGGATCGGCAAGGCTGCTCGGCAGGGATAAGGAGATAGGCTCGATCGAAGTCGGCAAGTGCGCGGACTTCTTTATGATCGATTCAGACCGTCTCGAGCTCGTAGGTGCGTGCTATGATCCGAAATCAGTGCTCGGCACTGTAGGCGTCAGAGGCGCCGTGGATTACACAGTCATAGACGGAGAGGTAACGGTGGCACACGGAGCGATCACCGGAATAGATGAGGCGAAGGTAGTAGCTGATTCCAATAAGGAACTCGGCAGATACCTTGCAGATATTTAAAGGTATAACTGAATGCTTAAAACCGAATTTGACGGAAAAAAACTGAGACTGCTGGTGGACGGGACCGAACTCCTGTCCACTCCTTTCATTTCCGCGATAAGGCACGAGAAGACATATACTTCGAAGCGCGGAACTGTGAAGGAATCCATTGTCGAACTTGAGCATGCGCGCCTCAGCGATATTGAGCGGATAAACGACAGCACTTTTCTGATGTCAGGAGACGGTCATTCGCTCAGGATGGAAGTGAGGGAATGCGATCTCGGATGCGAACTCTTCTTCGAGGGAGAAGAGGGCTGGGCTTACGGGTTCAGTATACCTGCCATTGAAGGTGAGGCTGTATTCGGAGGCGGAGAGCAGTACCGCAAGACAAATCTTCGCGGAGAGCGGATCATGAATTTTGTCTCCGAACATATCACCGCCCGCACGCTTCTGGAAAAAGTAATACTGCCTGAGAAACGCTACCGTGAAAAAGATGCTGGAAGCATCGGGAGCTATTCTCCCATGCCTGTGTTTGTCACGGATAAGGGAAGGCTGTTCTATTTCGATACTCCGTCCGACGGCATATCCGTATTCGGCAAGCACGATTACAGGTTTGAGTTTGACAGCTGCCCGCGCTCTCTGATGCTTCTGCGCGCAGGCGGCTACGACACTCTGATGCGCGCTCTGGCAAGGAAGAACCCGCCGAAGATGTATCTGCCTGACTGGTGCCTCGACGGCATGATCATAGCAGTACAGGGAGGCACAGACAAAGTCATTTCAAAGGCTTTTACGATGCTCGATGCCGGGGCAAAGATAAGCGCGGTGTGGAGCCAGGACTGGTGCGGGGAGAACCGCACGGTAATGGGAAAGCAGGTCTGGTGGAACTACGAATACGACAGCAGGCTGTATCACGACCTTCCTGAAGCCGTTAAAAGGCTTGAGAGCAGGGGGGTCCGCTTCCTCGCTTACCTGAACCCCTATCTGGTGAAGGGAAGCAGGATGTACACGGAGTGCGCGGAAAAAGGCTGGCTGATCAGGAACAAAGACGGAAGCATCGCCCACATGAAGTCGACCACATTTGACGCCGGCATGCTCGATCTGACCGACCCTGAAGCCGTACGCTTCATAAAGGAGGTCCTTATAAAGAAGAACATGCTCGACATCGGCATCAAAGGATGGATGGCTGATTTCGGAGAATACCTGCCTACTGACTGCGTTCTGCATGACGGAGATCCGGCTGAGCTGCACAATCTGTGGCCTGTGATGTGGGCCAGGATCAACCGCGAGGCAGTGGAGGAGTACGGCGATAAGGACGTTATGTTCTTCACACGCTCCGGATATCTTGGAGAGCAGTGTTATGCGCCAATAATGTGGAACGGCGACCAGCACACGGATCTTACGAAAGATTACGGAATGCCGTGCGTGATGCCTGCGACTTTCTCGCTGGGGTTTTCGGGAGTGCCGCTGGTACACAGCGACATAGGAGGATTCTTTTCGATCGGGAAGCTGAAGAGGAGCGATGAGCTCTTTATACGCTGGATGGAGATGAATACCTTCTCGCCTCTTATGAAGAGCCATGAGTCGATAAGACCGTGGGCAAACAGTCAGTTCGATGATCCCGCAGTGCTTCCGCATACAGTGAGGCTGACCGGGGTCCATGCAGCGCTGAGGCCGTACATAGAGCACTGCATAGAAAAAGCTGCGGAAGGCATACCGGTGATGAAGCCTGACTTCTGGAACGCAGTGGACTATTCGGCGTGCAGGGACGAGTACTCATACTTCTTCGGTGATGACATGTACGTGTGTCCGGTCATAGAAAAGAGCGCCGCGGAAAGGACTGTGCATCTGCCTGAAGGCGAGTGGACGGGGTTCTGGGACGGCAAGGCGTACAAGGGGGATTCGAAGTACACAGTCCGGGCTCCGCTTGGCCGTATACCGGTATTCTACAGGTCTGAAAGCAGTTTCAGAGAGCTTTTCAGAGCGGCCGCAGGCATAAATAAGGACTAAAAAAAAGAGCTGCCCGCGGGCAGCTCAACATAACAAATAAAATATATCAGTACACAAATACTTTGGATCCGATCATGCCCGCGAGGGCTTTCAGCGTTTCGGCATGATGTCCCTTCATGACGACGAAGTGAGGTTCAAAGCCGTCAAGTACGCTCTTTTCAACGGCTTCACGCACAGGAGCCGTTGTTTTTATTACTATGGAAGTACCCGTGAACTGCTTAGGCTTGTCGAGTGCTTCGCCTTCGAGTATGATGAAACGGTAGCTCCCGTCCGGTTCACGGCCGATGCGGAATATGGTAGCTTCAGGGAAGGCCTCACATCCGAAGTCCATCGCAGGACCTGTTTTTCTGTTCGGGTGAACGCCTACTACAGCGCCGGTATCCCTGCGCGCGAGAGTGCATGCGGCAGTTCCGCAGTGCCAGAATGTGAGCGTGTTTTCTTCTTCGTCAAGGCTTACAGGATCACCAAAGAATACCGGAGAACCTGAAAGCTTCATTCCCGTCCACATTGACAGTGCACCGTATACATCTGCTTCACAGGCTGACGCAGTGCCGTCGTCATTGAGCATCGAAAGCACGGCGCAGACAGGGGTCCCGTATTCTGTGAAATAATCAGGCCAGCACCGTGACGCGAGGGCGCCTATGCCGTTTTCGCGTATGTATTCGCTGTACGCCCTGTAAAGCCTGGCGTGATCACGCAGGTTCTTTTCAGGCGTTTTATCAAGTCCTGTGGTCAGTTCGAATGAACGGTCCATATACGCACTGCATCCATCGTCGCTGTACGATCTTGCGCGTTCTATCATGTCTGCTACCGGTATGGATATAACAGAAGCGCCGAATACTTCTTTCAGCTCTTCCTCGTGCGCGCGTCCGAAATCAAATCCCTGAGGAGGTTCTCCGACGGTAGCCAGTATCAGCCCATGCATCTCTTTTCTGATCCTTGCTGCCTTTACCCAGGCTTCGATTTTACTTACGACTGCCGCTTCTTCAGGCGAGCCGAAAACATATCCGTAATCGGTCCTTCCGTATGACCGCATTGCATTTGCCGCGCTGTATGCGCCGGTAAGAGAATTCAGGCGGAGCCTGGTGCCGTCGATAACGGGCTCGCGGAGAGTCCACAGCAGAACAGGGCAGTCGAAGCGCTGTATCACCCCGGACATGTATGCCGCGTTGGCAAAGGTGAGGTCCTGGAACACGATCAGATCAGGTTCCGGATCCGATATATATGCGTTCATTGCATCGACAGAGAGCAGCATGTCGTCAGGGACAACAAAAGCAGGGTCTGCAGCGCGCAGGATCTTTATGGATCTTTCGAAAAGATCCCTTGCACTTTCGAGGTGAAATGTCGGAACGCCGACCGGTATGTAAACAGCTGTGAAATCCTTCATCTGCGTTTATGCCTTTCTGTATCAGTTGCTGACAAAATCGTATAATCAAAGAAGCCGGCTGTCAACCGCAGCCGGCTTCGTCTGTTTTATATTCTGATGCTTATCTCACCGGATCTGAGGACCTCTACGCTTCCGTCTTCGTAGCGGACCTTGAGCCCGAATTCCTGATCTATCCCAAGGACATGCGCCCTTATCATCTCGCTGCCTTTATGTACCGTTACGTCTTTTCCGGTGACAACGGAACGCCTTATGTATTCTTCGGAATAAGGTGTTTCCGGAAGGTGCTCGTAGTATGCCATGAAGCGGTTGAGTATCTCGGCAGCAAGACGGTTCTTGAGTCCTGCTGAAGGTTCGTCAAATACTTTGCCTGCTACATCGGCTATCGAGGAAGGAAATCCGCCTGAAGGTTCATAAGCATTTACGCCGATCCCTACTATCACGTATTCGAGCTTTCCGGTCTGGACTCCGTAGGATGCTTCGGACAGGATGCCGCATACCTTTTTACCATCAATGAAAATGTCATTGACCCACTTGATGTCGGCCTTTTTGCCTGAAACACTCTCGATGGCTTCACTTACCGCAGCCGCAGCCATTGTGGTGAAATGAAGCACCTGATTCTCGGTAAGGCCGACAGGTCTGAGCAGGATGCTCATGTATATACCGCTCTCGGCAGGGGAAAAGAAGGCTTTTCCTCTGCGTCCTCTTCCGGCGCTCTGAGAACCGGCGATGGCTACATAGCCTTCAGGTTCACCTTTTTCTGCCTTTTCAATACATTTTGTATTGGTCGAATCGACTCTTACGAAAACCTCAGGACGCAGATCTTTACAGTAATCCTGCAGATTGCTGCGTATCCCGCGTTCTGTAAGCACATCGGATTCCTTATCGAGACAATATCCTCTGTTTGTAACGGCCTTTATCTCATAGCCTTCACTCTGAAGCTTTTTTACCGCTTTCCAGACTGCCGTTCTGGAAATGTTCAGTTCTTCTGCTATCCGTTCTCCGGATATGAAAAAACCTTTGTTTTTTTCAAACAAAACAAGGACCGTGTCCTTTGTACTCATTGCTCCTCTCTCCTTGAATTGCAGTATGATTACTGGTTTTTTTTCTCTAACTCAAGTGTAATACCGAGCTAAAACATTATCAAGACGGTTGACATTGTGGTCAGCATTTAATACAAATCGTGGACATATCTGAAATATGTGCTAATATTTCAAAAGGGAGGATATTTATCATGAACAGACCCGAACTCTTATCACCTGTGGGAGGCAAGGCGCATCTTATAGCCGCTGTAAATAACGGTGCGGATGCCGTATACATGGGAGGCATGGCATTCAACGCCAGGATATTCGCCGATAATTTCAGTGACGAAGAGCTGCCTGATGCCATCAGTTACGCTCATTCCCACGGCGTAAAAGTATATATGACCATAAATACTCTTATTGCAGACAGTGAGCTCGCGAGAGCGTTCGACTACTGCAACTACATATACGGACTCGGAGCAGACGGAGTGATCGTGCAGGACATGGGTCTTGCGAGACTGCTGCATAAGTATCTGCCGGATCTGCCGCTCCATCTGTCCACACAGGGCACGCTTTACAACAAGGGCGGAGCTCTTTTCGCGTCAGAGATGGGATTCAGCAGGGTAGTGCCGGCAAGAGAACTCTCACTTGACGAGATAAAAGACCTTGCGGCGTACTGCAGCGCTCTCGAACCTAAGGTCGATGTGGAGGTCTTCGTTCACGGAGCTCTCTGCATGTGCTATTCCGGACAGTGCCAGATGAGCAGGGTGCTCGGCGGCGGAAGCGGACGCACGGGAAACCGGGGCACATGCGCCCAGCCGTGCAGGCAGGCGTACAGGGGAGATGACGGCGAGACCTACTACGCTCTCAGCCCTAAAGATCTTTGCCTGATAGAACACATACCTGAACTCGTAATGTCCGGGGCTGCGTCATTCAAGATAGAAGGGCGCATGAAGACTCCTGAGTATGTAGCGGTAGTAACGAGGATCTACCGCAAATACATGGATCTGTTCGACAGACTGGCTGCTGAGCACGGACCGGAAAAAGCCGCGGAACTTTACAGGGTCGATGAGAGCGACATGCTCGAGCTCAGACAGATATTCAACCGCGGAGACTTTACGGAAGGATATCTGTACGGCAACCCTGGTGAGGATCTTCTTTCAGGATCCAGCCCTAAGAATCAGGGCCTCCGCATAGGCCGTGTTATCGCGGTCATAGACAGCGAGAGCAAGGTGAGTGAAAAGGACGAGAAGGCTGCCGCCAGGGGAGCCCTGAAGCGCGGACGGGAGCTCGTATGCATCGAGCTTGCCCATCCGGATGGAGAGCAGGGCACCGGGCTCAGCAACGGAGACGGCATTGAGTTCATAAGAGAGGATGCGGACTATCTCCTCAGGTCACCTGCAGGAGGCGTTGTCACGTATGTGAAGGACATAGGCCTCGGCTGTATACTGGCGGGCGACTTCGAAAGAGGAGCCTTCACGGGCGATACGGTCTGCAAGGTCACTGACCGGAAACTTCTTGAAGCAGCTCTCGACGTGCCTGAGAAGAAGCTTCCTGTTACCATGGCATTTACCGCGCGTGCCGGACAGTTCCCGGTGCTCGTGATGACAGATGTCAGGAACGGAAACAGCGTAGAGATAGTATCCGATCACAGAGTTGAATACGCAGAGAAGGTGCCGACTGACAGCGAAAGGATCGAAGCATCGCTCAACAGGCTGGGAGACACTGTGTATACCCCGGGACTTACGGGGATAGACGTTCAGATAGATGACGGCATAATGATGCCTCTTTCAGTGGTGAACAGAATGAGGCGTGAAGCATCAGACGAACTCATGAAGAGACGCAGGGAACACGTCATCAAAGGAAGGAGACCTGCTCTCACCAAAGATGAGATCGTTGAGATAAGAGAGAAAGAGGGACTCGGCTCCGGAGCCCTGAGCGCAGATGACTGGCAGAAGCTGGTCAACAAAAGCGGCATAAGGCCGGTGGCTCTCGAGCACTTCATGGAGACAGGAGGGAAGGAGCTGAAGCCGGGATCCGTTCCTTACATAATGAACATTTCAAAGGGCAGCCTCGACAGGTTCATTGAGATGCATTTCGATGAGATCGCGGAAGCCTGCAGGGAGAGCGGGATACTCTGCGGCAATGCAGGGTGGATCGCAAGGTTCAGAGATGCGGGCGTGAAGGTATATGGCGATTACGGCCTTAACGTATTCAACAGGCAGGCCCGGCTCGCTTATGAGGAGCGGGGAGCGGAGATCTACATGCCTTCGCATGAGACGGGAGTTTCGGACGAAAGAGGCATCCCTCTCATGATCACGGAGCATCCTGTGGATGAAAAGAAGCTCACTGACAGAAAGGGCGGCGCGCACAGGATAGTCAAGGCTCCGTCAGGCGACAAAACTCTGATTTACTAAGGCAGCATATTATAGATGCAAAGTGAGAATTTTGTAGTATAATATATTCGGAATAGGTTGATTTACTGCCGGAGAAACTTTCACCGGCGAATTAATAGGAGGAACTGCTTTTATGCTTGATATCAAGAAAAATCAGGAAGGTTCAAAACTGGAGTTTGTTCTTGATGGCAGGCTCGACACCATTACGGCTCCACAGCTTGAGGAGGAAGTCAAGGCATCGCTGGACGGGATCACTGAGCTGGTCTTCGATTTCAGCAATCTGGCATATGTTTCCAGCGCCGGTCTTCGTGTGCTTCTGTCATCCCAGAAGACTATGAATGAAAAGGGCAGCATGGTAGTTAAGAACGTTTCTGAAGAGATCCAGGAGATCTTTGATGTAACCGGATTTTCGGATATTCTGACTATAGAGTAGAGGACCTGTACAGAAGATGAATACTTCTTGGGACAATGAAAAACTGACGATCGAACTCGAAGGGCGTATAGATTCGGGCAATGCCTCTGACGTTGAGAGCGAGATCAATGAAGCGATGACAGACAAGGATCCTTCTGCTGTAGTGCTCGATGCAGAGAGGCTGGAATACATTTCCAGTGCCGGGCTGAGGGTAATACTGCGCCTTAGAAAAAAACATCCTGATCTGAGCGTGATCAACGTGAAATCTGATGTTTTTGAGGTCTTTGAGATGACCGGATTCACGGAGATGATGAAAGTCGAAAAGGCGTACCGCAAGGTGTCCGTTGAGGGATGTGAAGAGATCGGACGCGGAGCTAACGGCAGCATATACCGCATCGACAAGGACAATGTTGTTAAGGTCTACAACAACCCCGACGCGCTTGACGATATCCAGCATGAACGCGAAGTCGCAAGGCTGGCGCTGATCCTCGGCATACCGACAGCCATCTCTTATGATGTGGTGAAAATCGGCGACAGTTACGGATCTGTGTTTGAACTGCTTAACGCAAAGTCCTTTTCCAGCATCCTTGCGAAAGAGCCGGAAAAGTTCGACTGGTGCGTTGACGAGTATGTCGAGATGCTGAAGCGCATCCACAGTACGGAGGTCCCTGCGGGCAAGCTCCCTGACATGAGAGAAACAGTCATCTCGTGGGCGAATTTCATGCAGGATTACCTGCCTGAGGAAGCAGGCAAAAAACTGCTCGCTCTTGTTGAGGCCGTTCCGCACGATGATCACATGATACATGGCGATTATCATACCAAGAACCTCGAGCTTCAGGATGACGAAGTGCTTCTGATCGATATGGACACTCTCGCTGTCGGCAATCCTGTCTTCGAACTCGGCTCAATGTTCAATGCCTACAGGGGATTCTTCGAGCTTGATCATGACGGAGTCGTGGCATTCCAGGGCTTCAGCTATGAAACAGCACAGAAATTCTGGTACCAGACGCTTGCTAAGTATCTCGGCACGGACGATGAATCTGTCATACGCAGTGTTGAGGACAAGGCCCGCATCATCGGTTACACAAGACTGATCAGAAGGGCAATAAGGCGCGGAGGACTTGAGGACAAAGACCGCAAGGCGGAGATCGACCTGTGGACAAAGGAACTCATAGAGCTTCTTGAGAAAACCGACACGCTTCTTATTGATAACGATCTGGATAATTCCGGAAGCAACAGAGATCTCGACATAGAGGCTGTTGAGGATAACCTGAATAAGGTGATGGCATTTGTTGATGAGAATCTTGAAGCGGTAGGCTGCTCCATGAAAGCTCAGATGCAGATCGATATCGCGGTGGAAGAGGTATTCGTCAACATATGCAAATATGCTTACCATCCGGATAAGGGCAGGGCTGTGGTGCGTGTTGCAGTGTCGGATGAACCTGTACAGGTAAGGATCACATTCATTGACCACGGCAAGCCTTATGATCCGCTGCTGAAGGACGATCCTGATGTGACTCTTTCGGCTGCCGAGAGAGAGATCGGCGGACTGGGCATCTTCATGGTGAAGCAGACCATGGATGCTGTCGAATACGAATACAAGGACGGAAGCAATATACTTACACTCGTAAAAAATCTTTGATAAGCAACGTTTGATCACTGATTCAAGCGGTAAAAATAGCAAATTTACAGGAGGGTAAACAAGATGGCAGATAAGAAACTGATCGATAAGGTCAAAGAATTGCTGGACAGCAACGCTAATGCTTCGCTTAAAGACGCAGCTAAAAAGTGGCTCGACGAAGCAGATGCCAAGTACGGCGACAAGTTCGATAATCTCAAGGAAAAGGGCGGTGAAGCATGGGACAAGCTCGGCGAATTCGCTGACAAGTATTCTGAAAAAGCTATCGATGCAAACGAGAAGCTCGGAAAGGTCAGTGATAAAGTTGCAGAAAAAGCCGGAAAATTCGCTGAGAAAGCAGCTCCTGTAGTAGACGGACTCAAAGAGAAGGCAGCTCCTAAGATCGACGAGCTCAAGGAGAAGGCAGCTCCTAAGATCGATGAGCTCAAGGAGAAGGCAGCTCCTGTAGTAAGCAAGGTCACAGAGCTTGAGTTCATCAAGCAGCTCAAGGCCGGTGTCTCTTCGGTAGACGAAGTCATCGACACATTCAGTGATCCTGAGATGAGAGAAAAAATGGGCGAAGAGGCAGCTGAGCAGATCAAGGCTCATGCTGAGGCAATAAAGGCAGAAGGAAAGAAGTTCTGCGACTGCCCTGCATGCACAAAGGCAAGAGAGATCCTCAAGGAGCTCGGAGTTGACCTGGAAGCGCCTGAAGCTGAGGAAGCGGCAGAAGAGCCGGCAGCTGAAGAACCTGAAACAGTGGAATAGCTTGCTCATTTGATATTGAAAGAACAGTCGCCGCCAGGTGTGGCGGCTGTTTTATTTCTGACGGAGCCGGAAAAGAAGTTCTGCTGGACATAATCCTGCTCTTACTGTACAATCACGCGTGGACGCCCGCGGAAAATGGCGTCTGAAGCAGTTCGGGTCCGATATCCTGCTTCTAAAATAATAAAACCAAAGGAGAAAACAATTAATGAAAAACAGAGATCCAAAGGTTCTGAGAATCACTCAGGGCGCAGTTATTGCCGCTCTTTATGTGGCTCTCACAATGATTTTTGCGCCGATATCATTCGGGCCGGTGCAGGTGAGGATAGCAGAAGCCCTGTGCATTATGCCTATATTCACCCCGGCTGCGATCCCGGGCCTTTTCATAGGATGCCTGATCGGCAACATGATCGGCGGAGGGATAATAATCGACGTGATATTCGGAAGCCTTGCTACACTGATCGGCGCAGTTCTGGGATACCTGCTCCGCAATAACCGCTGGCTCGTGCCTCTGCCTGCAGTGATAGCGAACGCTCTCATCGTTCCTTTCGTACTCAGGTTCGGCTATGGCGTAGTCGACGTAGCTATTCCGGTACTCATGTTCCAGATACTTGTTGGCGAGATAGCAGGCTGCTACGTGCTTGGTGAGCTGTTATGCACGGCGCTGATGAAGCACGGAAACCGCATATTCGGTGAGCAGGCAGACAACCTGTAGGGACATACAGAGACCTGAACCGGTCTGTAACCGACAATTGAAAGCAAAAAAAACCAGCCCGTTTTCGAAGACTTCGGAAGCGGGCCGGTCTGCGTTTACGCTTTTTTGTGACCTAGCTCTTCAACTATGCGGTCATATTCATCCTCGTCAAGGATGTAGTGCTTCTTGTAGAGAAGGTATGCGCCGAGCATCATCAGGAGAGGTATCAGGACCATGACGAGCAGTATGCCGTGGCTCTGGCCGCTGCTGACCGAACTGATCACCGAATCGATCTGAGCAAGCTTTTCGGCCTCGGTGATGGAGCCCATGTTGGCTGCCTGCTCAAGTGAGCTGATCTGGTTCGTATACTTCGTGACTCCGAAGATCAGGTACGAAACTGTCGTGAGGAGCACGCACAGGGCGCTTCCGAACTTTGTAAAGAATGGTCTTATCGAAGCTATGATGGCCTCGTCTCTCGTACCGTTCTTATACTCGTTGTATTCAACAGTGTTGATGATCGAGAGCATCATGATCACGTAGTAGCAGTTCATGCCGAGCTGCGCAAGCATGTAGCCGATCGTGGTGATCCAGAATGAAGCCATGCTGGCAGGCATGAACAGCCCGGCAGCGAGCATCATTGCAAATCCCACAGTCATTATCACCCCGAAGCCTTTCATCAGGGTCTTCCTGCTCCATCTGGATGACAGCCAAGGATAGGCGATCAGCAGTATTCCCGATGCCGACAGTCCGATGGTGGAGAACAGCGAGTAGAGTCCGCCTTTATATCCATATGTGAAGTAGATGTAAGTCGATCCTATTCCTCCGACGATCAGGTCAGCGCCTATCTGATGCAGAAGGAAGATAAGGCACATCCATGAAAGCTGATCATTTCCGGTGATAGTAGAGATGATTTTTTTGAAGCTGACAGGAGGCGGGGTGGTATCCATGTATGACCTGTCTTCCCTGACGCCGAAAATCGTGAAGCACAGGAAGAGCGGTGCGAGTATGCAGAATATGAGCGCTACCACTCCGTAAGCCGTCTGGGCGTTTCCGCCTATGGCTCCCGAGCCTGTAGTGAACATCGGTATGAAGAGTCCTGCCAGACCTCCGCCGATGCCTGCAGCGAGGTTTGTCATTGCCGTCAGTTTGTCACGCGTGCTGCCTTCCTTGCTGAGCGACGGTATCATGCCCCAGTATGAGATATCGTGCATGGTGTATGCGATGCTGTATGCAAAGTATACGATGCCGAAGAACCATATGAACGCCCATCCCTCGAGCCTCACATTGAAAGCGAGGTATACAACGACCGATGTGCTGAGAATGCCGATGACAAGCCACGGCTTATACTTGCCCCAGCGGGTCCTTGTCCGCTCTATGATGTTGCCCATGAGAGGGTCATTCAGCGCATCGAACACTCTTGCGCCTATCATGATGCCGGTGATTGCCATCAGCTGGGCAGGAGTCAGATTGTGCGTAAAGAGCACATAGACAAGTATGAAATTGGTGAACAGGTTGTAGATCATGTCCCTTCCGAATGTACCGAGAGGGAAGAACCACAGATTCCGTTTAGCCTGTTTTTCAGATATGCCTGCCTGGGATACGGCGGCGTTTTTGTTTTTGCTCATTTTCTTTTACCCTTCTTATCGATCGCATCGGCTTATTTGTATTTATCTATCCAGTCCAGGAAATGCCTGTCTGTCCAGTCCTTATTGTGCCAGAGCTCCCTGAGCTGTCTGTATTGCTCGCGCTGATCCCGGTCGTATTCGCCCATGTTGTCTGAGGTGAGGAAGAAGCTGCCATACTGTGCAAGGACTCTTGCGTGGAGACCCTTCTGCTCTTCAGAAAGCTTTATGTTGTCTGTTCTGAGGAAGAACACGTCAGGGTCATTCAGGAATGCTCTTCCGTCTAGACCTCTGCGGTAGAATGTGTCCAGTATGGCGTGCTTTGTGGACGGATACTCACGGTTGGCGTTTCTCATAAGAGGTATGTTGTTCCAGTCAAGGCTCGCGTCGCAGCCTATCCTGCAGTATTCGACCTTTCCGAAGGCAGGTCCGAGAGGGACTCCGCATCCGAGGATCATTGCATCGCCGCACCATTCCCTCAGAAGATCCATGGCCCTGCACATGCGTCCGCCGCGGCTTTCGCCATCAAATTCACCGCCGGCAGTCTTCCACGGAGCTGCTCCGTAGAGGAAGTCGAGCTTTACAAGATCGAATCCCCATTCGTTTATAACTTTGTCGAAGGTGCGCCTGAGATGATCCTGTACTCCCGGGTGGTCAAAATCCAGGGCGTAGAACCCTCCCCAGTTGCAGCCTGCATACCACGGCCTGCCGTTATGCTTCAGCAGCCAGTCCGGATGATCTCTTACAAGCTGTGATCTGAACTGGGCAGAGTATGGAGCCAGCCACAGGCCTGCCTTGAAGCCTTTGTCATGGATATCGTCAACTGAGGCTTTCAGGCCGCGCGGAAAGCGTTTCATATTGCAGTCCCAGTCGCCGACCTGCACCTGCCAGCCGTCATCGATCTGGAACAGGTCTCCCGGCTCCAGTATGCCTGCTGCGCCTTCGAGGTCGCGCGAGATGGTCTCGTCGTTTATTTTGTCGTAATGGTTATACCAGCTCCCGTAGCCTGCCATAGGCTCCGCCGGGCGGCGCTTTATGCCGGAGGCTTCAAACCAGTCATCAAAGACTTCATCGTGAGAGCCTTCGAAAGCAGCGATATGCAGATCCTGATCGAATCTGCTGCTGCCCGCATCCTTTCTGATCTTCAGCTCGCCCCTGATCATGTCATATCTGAATATGGTATATCCGTTGGTCTCATCTGTTGAGCCTATGAGGAGATACGTGTCTTCGTATCTTTTGTAAAAATAGGTGAACCCGTGGAACTGTCCCGGCTTGCCGGTGTAATGCATAAAAAAGGCATCGCCGTACTTGGTTGTTCCCCATGGAGATCCGATCCGCCTGAAAAACCTCTTTATGCCGATGTGGGTATCCGTAGGCCTGACCTCATAGGAAGGGGTCCATGTCTGATAACCGTTGAAAAAAGCTCTTTCCGTGGATTTGCACGGAAGATCGACGATTATTTCGGATCCTGTGTCTTCCCTGATGAATGGAGTCAGATCTATTCTGCTCATAATAAGCACCTCCTGCTGTATCCATTAAATTATACATTATTGCGGAAATGTTTTCGCATACTTTTACCGGGCCGCCACAGGATTATTGACGCTGTATCCTAAAGCTGTATATCCGGTTGAACGTTGGAGCCAAATGATGTTTAATTGGAGATTGAGAAATGCTGTCAGAAAAGAGGAGCAATGACCGGAAAAGAGCGAAACGCAACAGAACAGGCAGAAAAAAAGCGCGCCTTACGTCTCCGCAGAATACGGGACTGCGTGGTGATTTTTGTATGCCTGGCAATGATAATCGCGTATATAAGCTCGCTTAACGTGATCACTCCTGAGCCGGAGTATGTTTTTGCCGGAGGCACTTCAAAAGATGTGCCGGTCTTTCTGATCGGCATACCGCTCGATGAAGAGGAGATAACTGAAGAAGCAGCTGAAGAGACCGGAGCGGAGGACGATCCTGTTGAGGCGGTCGAAATAGGCAGGCTCGTGCGCGGCACTTCAGTTAAAAAGCTGATAGGGATAAAAGAAGTTGACGGGGTCATGTACTGCAGGGTCGATAATACCGGTCTTGAAGGAGCGGCAGACCTTTACATGAAGCTGGAGAATCTTGTTCCTACCGCCGATATGGTGGTACAGGAGACCGAGGTCTATGTAAGGACGCCGGCCACCATTTATGCTGAGGAGTCAGGCCCTTCGATCGCATCCTTTGCTCCGAAGGGCACGTGCCTCAGGGTGACCGGATACGATAAGATGCTGACCGACGGTTCCGTCCACAAGTATAAGGTGGAATACGGGAAAAAAGACGGAACTGCCGAAGGCTATGTCTATGGCAAATACATGACGGATACTGAGAAGAAAGCAAAAAAGGCTTATAACAAAAACGGCGTATACGACAAGGTAAAGAAGGATAAATACGGATACGACCTTCACGGAGGCAAGGCGAAGAACCTCGATTATTATCCTTACGAAAGGACTGTGATCGAAGGCAAGGAATTCTGCTCCGATGCGAGAGCGATGTATCTGAACTGCGTCTCGGCAGCAGATCCTGATAATTATATAAAGCTGATCGAAAAGACGGACTGCAACGCGGTAGTCGTGGATATCAAGGACGGCGTGCTCGCCTGGCCTGCAGAGACTGCCAAAGAGTGGTCGCCGAAGTCATATAAGACGGCATACACCTCGCTCAAGAAGTACAGGAAGGGGATAGACAAGCTCAAGGAGACCGGCGTCTACATGATAGGCCGCATAGTCGTGTTCAATGATCCGCTCTATGCGAAAGATCACCCTGAAGACTGCATAAAGTACGGCGGAAGGTCAACATGGCCAAGCGCTTACTCGCGTGATGTGTGGGAGTACAATGTGCGGCTGGCGCAGGAGGCGATAGAGGAGTTCGGATTCGATGAGATCCAGTTCGACTACGTGAGATTCCCTGAGAATTCCTATGAGATGTCGAGGAACAAAAAGACAAAGTTCCGCAACGTATACGATGAGGAAAAAGGGCAGGCCATACAGAACTTCTGCTTCTACGCCGCTGACCAGATCCACGAGGCCGGAGCATATATCTCGGTTGACGTTTTCGGTGAGAGCGCATACGGATACATGACAGCCTACGGTCAGTACTGGCCGGGCATCTCGAATATAGTCGATGCGATAAGCGCCATGCCTTATAGCGATCATACGGGAGGCGAGGGAGCGTGGAAGAACCCGTATAATACGATGAAAGCCTGGGCAAAGAGGGCAAAGAAACAGCAGGATTATCTCGAACATCCAGCAGCCGCCCGCACATGGATCACCGGCTACAACACTCCTTACTGGGCTCCGACCGAGAACTACGGCGAGAAAGAACTGAAAGCACAGATCAAGGCTCTGAAAGACGCAGGCCTGAAGGGCGGCTTCATACCATGGAACGTAATAAACGATCTGGGCAAATACAAACAATATAAAAAGATCTGGAATAAATAGTCTTTTAGAGAAAGCGTCTGCAGAAAAATCCTGCCGCGAGATGGTCCGAGGAGGAGCTGAAGCACACCGCGGCAGCGCTCTGACAGCGAAAGGAACCCGGGAACTTATTCCCGGGGCCAATGGAGGAGCGATGAAGCGGAATGTGCTTCGAGACGACGAGGCACGAGCGAAAGGATTTATTCTGCAGGCGCTTACAATAAAAAATGGCCATTGATGGCCATTTTTTTACGTTTAATGTGATCAGCAGCGATTAGATCTTCATTGCTACATCCCATGCGCTCCAGATTACTTCTCTCAAAGCTCCCCACTTGACGCATGTTCCGACTCTGTGGAGGTTCTTAGCCTTGACCGAAGCGAACTGGTCGTTTGGAACGAATCCGATTCCGTTTACCACGCAGTCGCATTCTTCTTTCCACTCTTCGCCTGTTTCGAAGTTCTTGATCATGCAGTAGCCGTCACCGATTTCAGTAACGGAGCTTCTCAGATGTACAGGAACTCCCTTGAAAGGCAGAGCCTCTCTCAGGAACGAGGAGTTTGCAAGGCATGTGCCAGGAGCTACGATCAGGTCGTCAAGGAACTCAACGACTACAGGCTTCTTGCCGGCGAGTACTGCGTCATATGCAGCTTCGCAGGATGAAAGTCCGCCGCCGAGGAAGACGATCTTCTTGTACTCGTCTTTCTTAGGTCCGATAAGGAGATCCGTGAATGTGATCGTCTTGTCGAAACCCTTGATGTTGAGTGACTTAGGGAATGTGCCGATCGATACGATAACATCGTCGTAAGCCTTGAGCAGGGAAGTGATGTCCTTGACCTCTGAATTGAGTCTTACATCGATATCCCATTTCTTGAGCTCTCTCTCATACCACTGCATGAGCTGCTTGTCGGCATCCTTGAAGGACATTGCCGAAGCTGTATTGTACAGACCGAACATCTTGTCGCTCTTTTCGAATACTACAGGCTGGTGGCCTCTCTTCTTGAGTACCAGAGCAGCCTCGAGTCCGCCGAAGCCGGCGCCGACGATGGCGACTTTCTTAGGCTTGTTTGTAGGAACGATCTTGTACTTGTTGTGCTGCATCGTCGAAGGTGTCAGAGCGCAGCGTGCAAGCTGGAGCGAGTCGAACAGAGGCTGTGTGTTTGCAGTGTGTTTCGACTTGGCGAAGTTGAAGCATGCGTTGTGGCATCTGATGCATGGCTTAATCTCTTCTTCGCGGCCTTCTCTGAGCTTGGTCACCCAGTCAGGATCAACGAGGTTCTGACGAGCGATGCCGAGAGCATCGATCTTGCCTTCCTTGATCTTCTCTGCAGCGAACTTGATGTCCATCTTACCTGCGCATACGACAGGCTTGTCAGTGAAGTTCTTGATGTGGGCAACGTCTTCATAGTTGCAGTTATCCGGCATGTAGACAGGCGGGTGAGCCCAGTACCATGCGTCGTATGTACCGTTGTTGCAGTTGAACATGTCATATCCCATGTCACCGAGGTACTTGATAGCCTTTTCGGATTCAGCCATGTCGCGTCCGAACTCTTCGAATTCTTCGCCAGGCTGTGCGCCCTGGAGCCAGCCTTTTGTCTTGGATACTACGGAGTATCTCAGTGCAACAGGGAAGTCCTGTCCGCATTCTCTCTTGATGGCCTGTACGATCTCGACAGGGAATCTGAATCTGTTCTCGAACGAACCGCCGTACTGGTCAGTTCTGTAGTTCATGTTTGCGATCGTGAACTGGTCGAGGAGGTAGCCCTCATGTACAGCGTGGATCTCAACACCGTCAACACCTGCGTCCTTGCAGAGCTTTGCCGTCTTTGCGAAAGCTTCTACCATCTCCTGGATCTCCTCGATCGTCATCATTCTTGACTTGATCGAAGGATACCATCTGTTAGGAGTCTCACCTGCGGTAGCGCAGCAGTATTCGATGTCTACGAATGGTTTCGAAACAGCGCCGAAAGCCTTGTTCTCGAGCATTTTAACGAACATATCGTTGATGGCCATCGAACGTCCGAATCCGCCTGCGAGCTGGATGAACAGCTTGGAGCCTGTCTTGTGGAATTCAGGCATCCACTCAGCGAGATCCTTGAACATCTTTTTGTTCTGATAGAGCCATCTTCTGCCCATTGTGTCTCTTACGCACTGCATGCCCGGAAGAACCAGACCTACACCGTCCTGAGCACGGCCGAGGATGTGATGAGCAGCTTCCTTGTCGAAGTGGCAAGGCTCAAGCCATCCGAAGAGCGATGTTCCGCCCATGGATGTCTGAACGATCCTGTTAGGGATCTCAACGTTGCCGATCTTCCAAGGGGTGAATAGAGGTTCATATTCCTTCTTCATTTATTATCCCTCCCTAAGAATAAAATAAGTGGCCTCATTGGTTAACAATGTGATAAAAATGCACACCAAAAAACTGGATGTCCAATATCAGTTTCATTTTAAAACATGGGGTGTCTTTAGTCAATTGAATAGTGGTAAAATACGAAGGAGGGACAGCGGAGAAAAACAGGAGAAAACAAAATGGCAAATGATTTCGAAATAAAGACTTTTACGGATGAGCGCGCTTATCATAACACCGCCATTCTCATCTATCTTAAAGCCGTCAAAAGCGTCTTTGAACATGCCGATGTCACTATCGGAAATTCCCTCAATCAGGGGTATTACAGTTACATAAATCTCGGCGGAGCGCAGCTTACCACATCAGACATCCACAAGATCAGGGATAAGATGGAAAAGATCATCGCGCATGACACCGAGATAGTCATAGAGCATGATACAGCAGGGCATGCTGCAGAGAAGTGGAAGTCGCTCGGGTACCCGGAGAAGGCAGAACTGTTTGCCGAACGTCCTAAGGATGAGATCGCCGAGATAGCTGAGCTCCATAATTACAGAAACTGCATGTACTGTGACCTGCTGCCGACATCCGGGTATATCAATTCATTTGAACTCAGGCCTTACCGCAACGGTCTGCTCCTGAGACTCCCTAATGCGCTGCATAACCATACCATCCCTGATTACAGGGATGACGACAAGCTTTACGAGGCATATGCTGAATGCAGGCGCATGCGCAAATACACAGGCATCAGTTACCTTGCTGACATAAACAGAGAGATCAGGAACGGAAACACTGATGAGATCATACGCCAGAGTGAGTGGCTGCAGTCCAGGCAGCTTGAGGAATTTGCTGAAAAAATAGTCGAAAACCGCAAAAAAGTTGTGCTGATAGCAGGCCCGTCCAGCAGCGGAAAGACTACGACAGCGAAGAGGATATGCGCAGAGATCGAAAGACTCACAGGCGAGGATCCTCTGTACCTGGGAACGGATGATTATTTCGTTGAGAGAGGGATGACCCCGCTTGGTCCGGACGGCAAGCCGGACTTCGAGGGACTTGGGGCGGTCGATCTTGAGCTGTTCAATAATCAGATGGAAGCTTTGCTTGCGGGCAGGGAAGTGGACATTCCGGAGTTCGATTTTGTTTCAGGAACAAAAGTATTCGGCAAGCGTATAACAACGCTGAAGAAGAATCAGATCCTGGTGATCGAGGGCATACACAGCCTTAACGATGTGCTTACGGAGAACATATCAAGAGCGGACAAGTTCAAGATCTACATCAGTCCTCTCACGCAGATCGCCGTTGACAGGCATAACAGGGTGTCCACGGCAGATGCCAGACTGCTCCGACGTATGGTAAGAGACAATCAGTTCAGAGGCTATAATGCCGAGGCTACTCTCGAGGCATGGCCTAAGGTGAGAGCGGGTGAGAGCGTCAATATATTCCCGTACAGCTCTTCAGCCGATGTAGTGTTCAACTCAAGTACTGTCTATGAGACCAACATGCTCAAGACCTTTGCAGAACCGCTTCTCAGGGCTATACCGGAATCGAGTGCCCAGTATGACGAAGCGAAGAGAATACTCATGTTCATGAAGTATTTTGACAAGATAGAATCGACAGATGCCGTTCCTGATAATGCGATACTCAGGGAGTTCATCGGACCGAGGAAGTAAGTGTTAAATGAAAAATATTGCAGAACGCCGGTAAAAAACCGGCGTTTTTTGTTGAAAAAGCAGAAAAAGATGTTGAAATTGTGGTGCAAATTTGTAAAATACACTACATATAGTTTATTATATAACATGGATCATAATTCGGATCCCTGACGGGGACGGAGAAAATAGAAAGGCCAATCAGAACTATGAAGAACATTTTTATTGAAGAAAGGGAGATACGTCAGCCTAAGCTGATACATGCCCTGATAACATTCGGCGGTCTGATAGCCGTGATGGCTGTCGGTATCATCGTATTCGAGGTGGATCCTCATATACCGATGTTTATCGGAGTAATAATATCTGCCGTTATGGCGATGTATCTCGGATACAACTGGTCGCAGATAGAGAAGATGATGGTAGACGGCATCTCAAAGGCAATGCAGTCCATACTCATTCTCGCAATTGTCGGAATGATGATCGGAACATGGCTGATATCCGGTACCATACCTACGATGATCTATTACGGACTCAAGCTGCTCAGCCCTAAGATCTTCCTCGTGGCTGCCGTGCTCATCTGCTCCATCACTTCGCTGGCTACAGGAACCTCATGGGGCACCATGGGTACGATGGGACTTGCTCTCATCGGCATCGGCCAGGGACTCGGCATGCCTGTCGGTCCGACTGCCGGAGCGGTCCTGGCCGGAGCGTATTTCGGCGACAAGCTTTCACCACTTTCGGATACCACAAACCTCGCACCTGCCATGGCAGGCACAGACGTATTCACACACGTGAAATACATGCTGAAGTCCACGCTGGTTGCATATGTGATCGCGCTGCTGTTTTTCGGAATATACGGTTTCATGCATGTGTCCGGCGGCAACGTAGACACATCCCAGGCGACGATAATCATGGACGGCATAAGCAGCTCCTTCAGGGTCAGCCCTATACTGCTGCTGCCTCCGCTGGTAGTAATCCTGTCGATCGCTCTCAAGGTACCGGCTATCCCGGGAATAACACTCGGATTCCTGACCGCGGCAGTGATGGCTCCGTTTTCACAGAGCGGAGTTAGCCTCGGCGGCATACTGGATGTATCTCTCAACGGATTCATGATGGTGAGCGACATTGAATCTCTGAACGATCTGCTCTCTACGGGCGGTCTCATGAACATGTCAAGCTCCATTCTCATGACCATGATCGCGATGATGTTCGGCGGCATTATGGAAGGTTCCGGCCAGCTGGCAGTCATCATAAATGCTGTATCCAGCAGGATCAGGAGCGGAGCCGGCATGGTAGCTGCAACAGAAGCAACATGCGTGCTGTCGAACGTTGTCATGCCTGAGCAGTACATTTCGATACTTGTTCCGGGCAGAATGTACGCGCCTGCTTACAGGGAGAGGGGCATCCATCCTAAGAGCCTCTCGAACGCCCTGGAATCCGCAGGTACGGTCACTTCGTGCCTTGTGCCGTGGAATACATGCGGTCTGTTCATCGCAAAGACTCTTGGAGTGGGCTGGGCCGTATATGCTCCATGGGCCGTATTCAACTATGCTATGCCGATCATCTGCCTTGTGATGGCCTTCATGGGCATCACAGTCACTAAAATGACTCCGGAAGAGCAGGAGAAGGCTGACAGAGGAGAACTCGTATGAAAAACAACAAGAAGGGCGGCGCAACAGTATACCTGGTAATCCTGGGTATCCTGGTGCTGGCGATAGCTGCTATATTCATCAGGCTCAACTGGAGACGCTTCAAGGCTGAAGCAAGCTTTGGATTTGCCGTGGCAGGGACCGTGATCGCTGTACTGCTGATACTGTTCCTCATGATCAGGCACAGCATCAGAAAGGCAAAGAAGGAGAAGGCGAAAGAGCAGGCCAGGCTCGAGAAGGAAAGACTCGAGCAGGAGCGCATCGCTGCAGGCGGCAAGCCGAGCACTCTGGGAGACGGAAAGCTTGAGATGAACGATGTAAGCGAAGTCGCAGGCATGGCGATGGAAAAGATCGATAAGTTCCTTGAAGGAGGCGAGTAACGCTGTTATGGCCAATATTCTGATAACCGGCGGATCCCGCGGCATAGGAGCGGAGGCGGTCAGACAGTTCACGGCTGCCGGCCACAAAGTGGTGTTTACTTATCACAGATCTGAGACTGCAGCCGACCTGCTGAGGCAGGAAACAGGCGCTGTTCCGGTCAGATGCGATGTAAAGCATCCGGATTCGGTAAAGATAGCTGTCGACAAGGCTGTATCTGTGCTCGGACAGATAGATGTTCTGATATGCAATGCCGCTATCGCTGACTACGGCCTCATAACCGATCTTGACATAAGCAGATGGGAAGAGGTGATCAATACCGATCTCAGCGGAGTGTTCTACTGCGTAAGGCATGTGCTTCCGGCGATGATCAGCCGTAAGAGCGGCTGTATAATCACTGTAGGCTCGATGTGGGGCGAAGTAGGAGCATCATGCGAAGCAGCGTATTCCGCCGCTAAGGCGGGCGTTATAGGCCTTACAAAGGCACTTGCCAAGGAGGTCGGTCCTTCGGGCATAAGGGTCAACTGCATATCGCCCGGCATGATAGACACCGACATGAATGCGTCGGTAAGTGAAGACGCTGTAGACATGATAGTTGATGAGACGCCGCTCTGCAGGACGGGAGCACCGTCAGACGTCGCCAGAGCCATGCTGTTCCTGGCTTCAGATGATGCTTCGTTCATCACCGGACAGGTGATAAGCGTCAACGGAGGCCTCGTGATCTAGGCAAAACTACATATTGTGGCAGCGACTGCATGCTGACACAAGCATAAAAAATGTAAAGATTTCTTTACCCACATATTGTACAAAAATGTAAAGCAGACACTACATATTGTGTCTGCTTTTTTATTTTTAAAAATTTCGGCTTTGTAAAGGCAACTTTACACAAAAAAGTGGGGAAATCATAACAAAAAATAAGATTTTTGTTTGTAAAAGTGGGGAAAAGTGGGGTAAAATCTACTTGTCAAAGCTTTCGATAAACACATAAATCAGGGTCTGAAAGCCCTGAAATTTCAAGGAAAAGATGTTCTTAGGCACTTACACTAACAAAATAGATGATAAGAACCGGATGGCCGTACCTGCAAAGTTCAGGGACCAGCTGGGAGGTAAGTGCATGCTCACGAAGGGCTTCGATGAATGCCTCTACATCTACACGATGGAGGACTTCGAAGTGATGGCTGCGAAGATAGCGGCGCTGCCGCAGTCGGATGCAGACTTCCGTGAGTTCATAAGGGACTTCTTCGGAAACTCGGAACTCTGCGAACTGGACGGCCAGGGAAGGATAAAGATCCCGCAGAACCTCAGGGAGTACGCTCATATCACCAAGGATCTGGTGACAACGGGAGCCATGAACAAGGTGGAGATCTGGAGCGCAGAGACGAAAGCGGACTTTGATCTTGCAAAGAAGATGAAGGACAGCAAGTTCACTGACAAGCTAAGGGAATTCAGCATATAAAGGGGCTCCTCATGGAATTCGAACACGTACCGGTACTGTTTAACGAAGTGATGGAAGCTCTGGATATAAAACCGGACGGCATATATGTCGACGGGACCGTGGGCGGAGGCGGACATTCCTCGGGGATATGTCAGAGGCTCACGGAGGCAGGCCTGCTGATAGCGGTGGACAGAGACCGCGAAGCACTGGCAGCGGCGGAGAAGAGACTCAGTGAGTACAGCTGCGAAAAGAGATTCGTACACGCAAACTACAGCGATGCGGACGCGATCGCAGAAGCCGCCGGCAGAAAGGTGCAGGGCATACTGCTCGACCTGGGAGTCAGCTCATACCAGCTCGACAATCCCGAAAGAGGATTCAGCTACATGCAGGATGCTCCTCTCGACATGAGAATGGATGACTCAGACAGGCTGACAGCCTACGACATAGTGAACGGCTACAGCAGGGAAGAGCTCACAAGGATGATAAAAGAATACGGCGAGGAACGCTGGGCTTCCAGGATCGCCGAATTCATAGTCAGGGACAGGGCAGAGTCGCCGATAGACTCTACAGGAAGACTGACAGAGATCATAAAGGCGGCCATACCGGCAAAAGCCAGACGCACGGGACCGCATCCGGCCAAGAGAACGTTCCAGGCGATCAGGATCGAAGTAAACGACGAGCTCGGCCACCTCAGGGAGGCGGTCAGGAAACTCCCGGATCTTCTGGAGAGCGGAGGAAGGATAGCGATAATAACGTTCCACTCGCTCGAAGACAGGATAGTAAAGACGGAGTTCGAAAGAAGACTCGATCCGTGTACATGTCCGAAAGACTTTCCGGTATGCGTCTGCGGCAAGGTGGCAGATGTAAAAAGGGTAACAAGAAAACCGATAGCACCTTCGGAAGAAGAGACAGAGACAAACCCAAGGGCAAGGAGCGCAAAGCTCAGGGTGCTTGAAAAACTGTAACACTGATAACACACACTTCGAAAGAGACACGGCCATGAAGAACAGAGCACAGAGAATCAGAGAAGACAGAATCAGAGCAGACAGAAGAAGCGCGGTCAGACTGCTGACCATCGTAATGATCGGAATATTCGTACTGGTAGGCATGAGATCATACGCCGCAATCATACAGCACGAGAACAACATCCTCGAGAGAGAGAATGAATACCTTCAGGCCGAGATCGACTCGCTGCAGAGCCAGATAGTCAATGAGACAAGGGTCACCAGAATAGAGAACGTAGCGACACAGCAGTTCGGCATGGTATATCCGTCAACAGAGAACGTTGTAAAGCTGGGCAACGTCGAGTCGGAAGTAAAGAATCTTGCTGCAGCTATAAGGAGTGAAGCCTACAATTAAAGCATAGCGCAGATATCCTGATGCCACTGATCCGGCGACGGTTCGGTGGCGTTTTTTATAAGATTGGACGTTTCTAAATACAGTATTGCCATTTGAATCGCAATACCATATGTGGTATAGTATATCCGTATGTTTATGCTCAAATGAGGAAGTATGAAAACAGACAGAAAAAGAGTAAAAATCAGAAGGAAGGCCTTCGAAGAGAACAGTGACATGATAACTTCCAGAAACCGCAACCGTCTTGCGCTCGGTTTTGGCGTGATCCTGGCTCTTCTTTTTGCGCTTATTTTCCGTATGGGATACTGGCAGATATATAAGTCCGATGAACTCAAGGTGCTGGCTGCTGACATGCAGAAGGTGGATACCGAGATCGCTCCTGAAAGAGGCGCCATCTACGATAACCGCATGAATACTCTTGCCGAGACTGTGACCGAATATGAGCTCTATGCGTATACACAGTATATTTATAAAGACGAAAGCATCAGCGCTGATGACAAAGCCAAGAGAGTCCTCAGGCTTTCATACCTCACCGGAAAGGATGTTGCAGAGGTAAAGGAACTTCTTGAGGGCGAAGAAAACCTTGTGCTGCTCGGCGAAGGACTGACCAGGCAGCAGGTAGAAGCGGCGGAGAACGAGTTCCCCGGAGACGTTGTGGTCAAGACCCGCGCTGCAAGATACTATCCTAACGGCCCGTTTGCTGCCCAGGTGCTCGGCGGAGTAAACAAAGACAACGCAGGCCGTTCGGGCCTTGAATATGAATACAACGCCACGCTCGCCGGAGTAAAGGGAAGAACGGTAAGAACAACAGACAACAACGGCGACACGCTTTCAAACAGCAAAACAAGATACTACAAGGCACAGGACGGCTACAGCATAGTAACGACCATCGATTCCGTGATACAGCACTTTGTTGAAGATGCTCTTGTGACAGGCATGAAGAAGACGGGCGCTGATGCAATAACATGCATCGTCATGGATCCTAAGACCGGTGACATACTCGCCATGGCTACTACGCCGGAGTATGACCCGAATGAATCCAACGAGCCGTCTGATCCTAAGGAAAAAGCGGAATTCAAGAAGATGACCGACAAGGAGAAGACCGAGTATCTCAGCAATATGTGGAAGATAACAGCCGTAAGCGATGTTTACGAGCCGGGCTCCACATTCAAGCTTATTGCTGCGGCAGCTGCTCTTGATTCGGGAAGCGCCACTGAGAAATCAACATACAAGTGCACAGGAGCCATAAAGGTAGGCGGATACTATCTCCACTGCCTTGCAACACACGGCAAGCAGTCCCTTAAGGAGGCTGTCGGACACTCCTGCAACCCGGCTCTCGCGAAGGTCGCGCTCGACATGGGAGCGGATACTTTCTACAACTACATCGATCTTTTTGGTTTCAACGACCTTACAGGAGTTGACCTCCCGGGCGAAGGGCTTTCGATCGTAAAGGATCCTGCGACCATGAGCGATGTTGACCTTGCCACTACAGGATACGGTCAGGGAATCGCCATAACGCCTATCCAGATCCTCTGCGCAGTCAACAGCCTCGGAAACAAGGGCATGCTGATGAAGCCGAAGATCGTGGACAGGATAGTCGACTCAGACGGAAAGCTGGTCGAGGAGATACCTGACACCGAAGTCAGACGTGTCATATCCGAAGAAACAGCTGCCGAAATGTGCGATATCATGGAATACTACGTATCCGATGCCGGCGGTACAACAGCGTACATCCCGGGCTACAGAGTCGGCGGAAAGACCGGTACGGCTAACCGTGTAGAAAACAAAAAGTACAGCGAGGCGACCAACACATCCTTTGTTGCGATGGCGCCTATGGACGACCCTGTGATCTCGATGATCTGTATCGTCTACAATCCTAAAAAGCTCCAGTACGGTGCTTACACCGCCGGACCTATCGTAAAGGAGATCACCGAGAAGTCACTTGAATACCTTGGAGTTGAACGCAAGCTCACCAAGGCGGAAAAGAAAGCAGCAAAGCAGAATACCGTAGAGGTTCCTGATGTTACCGGAATGGACAGCAAGGATGCCATCCACAATATCGAGCTCTATGGTCTCAAATATACAATCATTCCGGAGGACCACAGCGGCCAGTCGTTCGTGGTGGTCGACCAGTATCCTAAGGCGGGTACGAGAGTAGAAAAAGAGGAAGTCGTATATATCTACAGCGAGTGATATCTGCGGCAGAACGGAGAACGGACAGATCACATGAGTATGAGTCACGGAACATGGGAATATGCGCTCATAGCAGCGATAGCGTTTGCTGTATCTATGCTTGTGACGGCCAGAATGATACCTCTGCTCAAGCAGAAGCAGTTCGGGCAGTTTATAAGGGAAGAAGGCCCGCAGGCACACCTCAGCAAGGCCGGAACGCCTACCATGGGCGGCCTGGCGTTCATTATCGGCATCACTGTCGCAGTAGTGGCAAGCATGTTTATGAAGGGAAGCATGACTACCGGAAAGATAGCCATCCTTCTCAGCATGTATGCCTTCGGAGCGATAGGTTTTATCGATGACTTCAACAAGGTGGCCAAGAAACAGAACGAAGGCCTTACACCTAAGCAGAAGCTTCTGCTGCAGGTGATATTCGGTGCCGCGCTTGCCGTATTCATGATGATGAAAGAGGGCACTTCGATGCTGATCCCGTTCTTCGGAAAGACCGTTAACTTCGGGATACTGTATATTCCTTTCGTGATATTCATCGAGGTGGCTATGGCCAATGCTGTCAATCTCACAGACGGACTTGACGGCCTGGCCGCGAGCACTTCGTCGATCGTGGCGTGCACGTTTGCCGTCATCGGCATGACCGTGCACAGCGGCAACGAGCCTATGGCCGTTGCCGGCCAGGCCGTGTTCGGCGCGCTCATAGGCTTCCTCCTCTACAATCACTATCCTGCAAAGATATTCATGGGAGATACGGGCTCCATGGCACTGGGCGGAGTGCTGTCGGCAATGGCGATCGTAGGCCGCATGGAATGGCTGCTGCCGATCGCAGGCCTCATTTACGTCATTGAGGCTCTGTCCGTGATCATCCAGGTCACATATTTCAAGAAAACAGGCGGCAAGAGAGTGTTCAGGATGGCGCCGATCCATCATCATTTTGAGCTCGGCGGCTGGCACGAAACGAAGGTGGTACGCGTATTCTGCCTGTTCACCTTCATCTGCTGCATCATCGCATTCTTCTCAGTCCGCTAATAATAAACAGAAGGGACCAACTGATAATGATAAGAGGGATTAGTTACAAACAGATTCTGAAAGGCCGCAATGTGCTCGTAGTAGGCCTCGGCAAGTCAGGCAAGGCTGCAGCAAAGGCTCTCAATGAAGCCGGCGCAGTTGTGACCATCCAGGACTCCAAGACGCCTGACAAGCTGGATACGCAGTTCCTGCAGTACATGCAGAATGAAGAGATAAGATCTTACCTTGGCAGCGTGCCTGAAGACATGACGGCATATGACATGCTCGTGCTCAGCCCGGGCGTGCCGACTGCACTGGATTTTATCCGGAAGGCCAGGGAAGCCGGAGCAGAGATAATCGGTGAGCTGGAGCTTGCCTACAGACTCGGAGAAGGCAATTTTGTGGCTATTACAGGCACTAACGGCAAGACAACGACAACTACACTGGTAGGCGAGATATTCAAGGCCTCAGGGCGGAATACGGCCGTTGTGGGCAATATCGGGAACCCGGTAGTCACACAGGCAATGGACAGCACGGATAAGGACTGGCTCATAACAGAGGTATCCTCATTCCAGCTCGAGACGGCTGTAGACTTCAGGCCGGTAGTGTCCGCCATACTCAATCTCACGCCTGATCATCTCAACCGGCACGGCACAATGGAGGCCTACGGCGCAGCAAAGGCGCAGGTCGCTGCAAATCAGTCCGGAGACGAGTTCCTCGTCATAAATCTTGACGATGAACAGGCATATGCGCTTTCTGAAAACACTAAAGCGACAGTCATTCCGTTCAGCAGAAAGGTAAAGACGGAAAGAGGTGCATATCTTGACGGTACAAAGATTATCGTCAAGGACCTCAAAGGCACAGAACATTTCATCTGCGACAGGTCGGATCTGCGCATAATAGGCGATCACAACGTTGAAAACGTGCTCGCCGCTGCAGCGATCACTTTCTACGCAGGCATAGAGCCGGAAGTCATCTCTGCTGCAATAAAAGAGTTCCCGGGAGTGGAGCACCGCATCGAGTTCTGCGGAAGAGTAGACGATGTGGACTACTACAACGATTCAAAGGGAACAAACGTTGATGCGGCAGTGATCGCTATAAAGGCTCTGAAGGACGGTATCATCCTCATAGCCGGCGGAGACGGCAAGGGACAGGAATTCGAAGACCTTGCGAATCACTTCGAGGGAGCGGTCGAAGCGCTCATACTTCTTGGAAGGGACGCTCCTATCATAGAAGAAGCCGCAAGAAAGGCAGGCTTCACTAATATTTATAACTGCAAGGACATGCCTGAGTGCGTGCGCAAGGCAGCGGAGCTCGCAAGAGCCGGGGAGAAAGTCCTGCTGTCACCTGCATGCGCAAGCTGGGACATGTACGCTAATTTTGAACAAAGAGGCAGGCACTTCAAACAATGCATAAACGAGTTGCTGAAGTAGAAAAGAAAAAGACCAGGTCTGAAAAGGCTGCGACACGCAGGGCTATCAGGCAGGAGAGACGCGGCAAGCCTGAGAGAGTCAACGCTGTAGACGAAATGAAGGATTTCGGACGCGGACTCGGCAGGGTAGTGAGCGGCTACGATTTCGGAGTAGTTGCGCTTGTTATAGTGCTCTCACTGTTCGGAGTAGCGATGGTATTCAGCGCTGGCTATTACCAGACCATCAACACTGCTCATCCCGATCCTACATACTATCTGGTAAGACAGCTGATCTGGGTAGGCAGCGGGCTCTTTGTAATGCTTATAGTCGCTAATTTTGACTACCACTATTACTCTAAAATCAGTTATCTGATCGTATTGGTATCAGTGGTGCTGCTCGTGCTCGTAATCATGACGAGTTCCACCGTAGGCGGTGCCCAGCGAGGCATACGAGGCATCGGTGTAACGCCGAGTGAGTTCTCAAAGGTAGGCATGATCGTATTCACCTCATGCTTCCTTGCAAAGGATCCGAGCAACATACGCACACTTAAGGGCCTGTCGATACTTCTGGCAGTCATGGGTGCGCACTTCTATCTCATCATAAGACAGCCTAACTTATCCACGGCTATCGTAATCGTTGCGATCATGATATCCATAATGCTTGTGGCGGGACTCAACTATCTGTTCATGGCGGTCCCTCTTGCCGGCGGCATTGCAGGTTACATGTACATCATGACCGCGAAGACTCCGGCCCACTGGTATGACAGAATATCGAGCTTCCGCGATCCTTTCGCGGATTTCCAGGGCAGCGGATATCAGGTGTCACAGGGACTTATAGCCCTCGGAAACGGAGGTCTCAGGGGCCTCGGCTTCGGCCGGAGCATCGCCAAGAACCTCTATCTGCCTGAGCCTCAGAATGACTTCATACTGGCTGTAATAGGAGAGGAGCTGGGATACATCGGAGTCGTTATCCTGATGCTCGTATACATAATCCTGCTCTTCAGGATATTCATGGTAGCTCTGAAGGCGAAGGACAGACTGGGATTCTACCTTGCAACAGGAGTAGGCGTAATGCTCGGACTGCAGGTGGTAATAAACATTGCGGTAGTTACTTCATCGATGCCTGCGACCGGTATCACGCTTCCGTTCATCAGCTACGGCGGCACGTCCATCTGGTCGTTCATGATAGCCATGGGCATAGTGCTCAATGTATCCAAAAAACGGATGCCTAAGAAGAAAGTAAAAGTCAAAACGGAGGCTGCGGCATGAAGATAGTTCTGACAGGAGGCTGCACAGGCGGCCACATCTATCCGGCGCTTGCGATCGGAGACAAATTCAGGGCTGAAGATCCGTCCGGCGAGGTCATATATATCGCGAAGGGTGAGGACCTGGAGCGTCAGATCATTCCTGCGCATGGCTATAAGCTGTATGAGGTCGATTCCACCTGGTTTGACCGCAGCAACCCGGTGAGGCTGGCTACAACCATCAGGAGGACCCTTAACGGAAGGCGCGATGCCATAAAACTGATGAAGAAATTCAGGCCTGACGCTGTCATCAGCACGGGGAGCTTCGTGAGCGTACCTGTGGTGCTGGCGGCCAGAAGGCTCGGAGTGCCTGTGTATCTGCACGAGCAGAACGGATTCCCGGGTGTTTCCAACAGGCTCGGAGCGCGCAGCGCTGAAAGGGTGTTCCTCGGATTCGAATCCGCTCGCGAGCACTTCAGAAACAAAGACAAAGTCATCTACAGCGGCAACCCTGTCAGAGCCGAATTTGACGGAAGAGACAGAGCAGCCGACAGAAAAGAGCTCGGCATACCTGAAGACGACTTTGTAATAATGGTATTCGGAGGAAGCCTGGGATCGGAGACCACCAACAGCATCGGTGAGGCTGTTGCCAGGGAATATGCCGGCAGGGACGGATACACGGTGATCTGGGGAACCGGCCGCGAATACTACGACGCGATCAGCAAGCGTCTTGAGGAGGAAGGATTCAGCTATCCGAACGTCAGGATCAGCGCCTATATAAACGACATGCCGGCACAGCTCTCGGCATGCGACCTCACCATAAGCAGGAGCGGAGCTCTTTCTGTAGCAGAGGTCACAATGGCCGGAAGGGCGGCCATATTCATCCCGTCACCTAACGTGACAGCTGATCATCAGTACTATAACGCCAAGGCCGTGGCAGACGCCGGCGGGGCAATAATAGTAAGAGAAAACGAAGACACCGCAAAGAAGGTGATGGATGAGATCCGCAGGCTCGATGCAGACAGGGAAAAGCTTGAAGCCATGAAAAAGGCGAGCCGGAGCATAGCTCCTGTGGATGCAACCGACATCATATACAACACGGTCGTACAGACCTGTAAAAGGTAAGGTATTTGGAAGAAAACAGGGAAGATATCATACAGAATAAGGGCGAAGGTATGGAGCCGGAGACTGAAGCAGCTCAGCCGGCTGCTGAAGGCGCAGCGGATGATGACATCCAGTACACTTTTGTTGTGCCTAAAGGTGAGATCTACAGGGACCCCGATCTTGAAGGATCTGAAGCGATCCCCGAACCTGTCATGGTGGAACCGGAACCGGCTGAAGGCTCAGATGAGGCTTCTGACCCTGCCAGGACTATCGTGGCGGATAACGGCCGCTTTACTGATGAGGTAAATAAAGCTCTGGAAGCTGCCGCGGAAGAGGATGGCGATAATATATTTGATTCTGATGATTTCTTTGATACATATAAGGCAGCCGATCCTACAGGAAAGACTGTTTTCATCGAACCCCCGGTCTATGAGGAGACAGGACTCCCGGATGATGACGATATCACGTACACATTCGTAGTCCCGAGGGGCGAGATTTACAAGGAACCGGATCCCGAGGAAGAGCGCGCTGCAAAGGAGGCAGAAAAGGCAAGAAGGGCAGCTGCAGCCGCTGAACACTCCGGTAATACGGAGATACTGTCTGCAGAAACAAAGGTGGTGGAGCGCAGGTCAGGCAGCTCAGACGATGACAGGACCCGCTTCGGACTGCCTGCAGATCATCCTGAGATGGGTGAGCTTGCCCAGAAGCAGGAAGCCCGCTGGGTGTATAAGCAGAGAAAGAAAAACCGCTTCAGAACGCGTTTCTATGTGCTGGTGACCTGTCTGGTGCTGCTGGCGGCATGGCTCATTCTTTCGACCACGAGCATCTTTACCATAGATGCAATAGAAGTGCAGGGCAATTCGCATTATACCGCGGAAGAGATAATCAACATCGGACATGCCACCTCCGGCCGCAATATCATCTACAAGGCCAACATCAAGGAGACAAAGGAGTTCCTTGAACAGAACCCTTACATAAAGCGCGCCGACATAAGACGCAGGCTCCCGTCGACACTTGTGATAAAGGTCACCGAGAGGGAGGAGCGTCTGGCGTTCAAATATGACGATGACTATCTGGTAATGGATGAGGAAGGGATACTCCTCAGGAAGACCAGAAACAAACCGAAGACAACTATCATACAGGGCGTGGTCGTAAGCAAAATAAAGCTGGGTGAAAAGATCGGCGCTGAAGACAGCAAGCGCATGGACAGAGCTCTTGAGCTTATCAGCACAATGATCAAATCTGATCTGTATTTTGTTAAGGCTGACATTTCAAATGTGAAAACCATAGAGGCATACATCTACGACACGCTCGTCGTAAAGGCGGATTATGACACTCTTATAGCCAATATGGAGAACGGAAGACTCCATCTGGTGGTGGAAAAGCTGTTCAATGACGGCATCGAAAGAGGCACTATAACATTCCTGGAGGACGGCTCGGCGTCGTTCATGCCGATCTTCTAGTTTACAAGTAATTGTGTCTCGTCAAGCAAACACCCCCTAAATGTTGTGTTTTTTGCCAAAAAACTAATGCATCCGGGGTTTTTATATGTTACTATTACAATATATGTTTATAAGTATATTTATTTGAGGAGGACTTCACTATGGAATTCGTTTCCGACTTTGTTTCCGAACCGGACAATGCCGCAATCATCAAGGTCGTCGGTATCGGCGGCGGCGGATGCAATGCGATCAACCGCATGGTCGACGCCGGACTGCAGGGCGTGACCTTTATTGGCGTGAATACAGACAGGCAGGCTCTCTCGAGATGCAAGGCTGAGATCAAGGTGCAGCTCGGCGAGAAGATCACAGGAGGCCGTGGCGCAGGTGCTAACCCTGAGGTAGGTCAGAAGGCTGCTGAGGAGAGCATCGACGAGATCATCGCCAACATCCAGGATGCCGACATGGTATTCATCACTGCAGGAATGGGCGGCGGCACAGGTACAGGAGCAGCACCTATCATCGCAAAAGCGTCGATGGACTGCGGAGCTCTTACTGTAGCTGTAGTCACAAAGCCATTCACATTCGAGGGAAAGAAGCGCTGGAACCGTGCTGCAAAGGGCATACAGTATCTCAGCAACTTCGTTGACTCTCTCGTTGTGATCCCTAACGATAAACTCATCGACTCCAGCGACAAGAGCACATCGATGCTCGAGGCGTTCGCAATGGCAGACGATGTACTCAGAAAGGGCGTACAGGGTATCTCAGATCTTATCTCCGAATACGGACTCGTAAACGTGGACTTCGCAGATGTCAGAACCATCATGGAAGGCCGCGGCATCGCTCACATGGGCGTTGGTACAGGCGAGGGCGAAGACAGGATCGAAGAGGCTATCACAAATGCCATCAACAGCCCGCTGCTCGAGACTTCGATCTCAGGCGCAAAGTCCATCCTGCTCTATGTTACGGGCGGATATGACATGGGAATGCTCGATATCAACACGATCGCCGACAGAGTACAGGGCGAGGCAGATGCGGATGCAAACATCATCTTCGGTGCTACGATCAGCGAGGAGATGACAGACAAGATCTCCGTCACCATCATTGCTACAGACTTCGGCAACACAGCCGGAATGGACGGCATCACGATCACTCCGCAGTCCGAGAAGGATACTCTTGCAACTGCAAAGAGGATCACAGTGGATGGCCTCGACGCTGTTGAAGTTGAACTTGACAAGCTCTTTGACGACAACGATGCTCCATCGTCACGCAGAACTGACGATTTCGATATTCCGGAATTCCTTAAATAATCCGGAAGAAAGCGATCCGGACGCCACGATATGCTGATCAGGATAACATCAGGTGACAACAGCAGGATCAGACTCGTCAGAAAGCTCAGTACGCGCAAGGGCCGCAGCACTGAGGGCCGCTTTGCGGTCGAGGGGAGGAATCTTGTCAGCGAGGTCCTCGGGAGAGGTCTCGACGTAGACTTCATAATGATCCCTGCCGGAGCTGCGGATGACGCGCCTGGATTCATAAAGGACTGCATAAGGTCTGAGGACATCACCGTCTGCGAGATACCGGAGCGCGAGTTTTCGACGCTGACTGACGCGGGCGGCGGGATAGGCATGCTGGCTGTGGTAAAGCAGCAGGCATGCGGTCCTGAGCTCATCGACAGTCTCGACGCGGACGATAACCTGCTGGTGCTCGACCGCATACAGGATCCGGGCAACATGGGCACCCTGATAAGGACTGCAGTCGCTGCAGGCTATAAGGCGATAATCGCAATGAGCGGCACGGTGGATATATATTCACCTAAAGTGCTCAGGGCAACTGCAGGCATGATCTTTGAGATACCGGTCATATACGTGAGCGGCGAAGACAGGCTGAAAGAGATCCTCAGAAAATCGGGCAGACGCATAGCCGTAACAGCTGTTGACGGAGGCGTGCCGTACTATGAGGAGGATCTCAGCAGGGGCATAGCCCTTATAATAGGCAACGAGGGAAGCGGAGTATCCGGAGCCATGATAGAAATGGCAGATGTGAAGGTGACGCTTCCGATGCGCGGAAGGATCGAATCTCTGAACGCAGCTGTCGCGGCGGCCATATTGATGTACGAGGCTGTCCGCGGCAGATAACAGGAATGATCAATGCGAGGTAAGAAATGGAAAAGAACAGAGCCGACGTAATCATTTGCGGAACCAATTATGTGCTCTCAAGCGACAAGAGCGAGGAACGCATCAAGGATATCGCTAAGATGGTGGATGAGGAGCTCAGAGCAGTAAGCAAGGCGCTCAATGTCAATCCTAATTACAAGGCTGCGGTACTGACTGCACTTAATATCGCAGAGAAGCTTATGGATAATACCGACATGACGCTCAAGCTCCAGACAGAGAACTATCAGCTCGATAACGATGTAAAGCACTACATCCAGCTGTGGGAACAGTCGAAGAAGCAGGTAACTGATCTCAAGGACAAGATGTCTTCCGAATTCGACAGACAGACACAGAACACCGAAGATCAGAAAAAGCTTCAGGAGAAGCTGGTGGAGATGGAGAACGCTTACTTCGACCTCCAGATGGAGAACGTCAATCTCAAGAACGAGCTGAAATCCATCAAGAGACTTAACAGTGACGATGAATTCTAAGATACTGACACTCCTCGAATTCAATAAAATACTTGACCTCCTGCGCGACCAGGCAGGCTCGGGACTCGCTAAGGAGAGAATAGCGCAGCTTGAGCCGATGACCAATATGCGCATGGCAAAGGATGCACTAACGGAAACTACTGAAGCGGTTTCCGTTATTGTTCATAAGGGAAGCATTCCGGTCGGTGAGATCGGAGACATAAACAGCATCGTTTCCATGGCAAGAAGGGGCAGATGCCTCAGCATGAGGGAGCTGCTGCAGGTGCGCGCGAGCATTGCATCTTCGCGCCAGGTAAAGGCTTTTCTTAAGGAAGACATGCCTGACGGACTGAAGGTCATCTCCGAGATCGCAGGCCTTCTTGACCCGGAAGTGAAGCTGGAGAAAGACATCTATGATGCCATAATCAGCGAAGACGAGATGTCGGACAACGCTTCTCCTGTGCTGAAATCGATAAGGCGCGACATGCGCAATAAAAACGATCTCATAAAGTCGCGTCTCCAGAAGATGGTCAGCTCATCCTCCGCGAAGTCGCATCTGCAGGACGCCATCGTTACCATGCGTAACGGCAGGTATGTGATACCGGTCAAGAGGGAGTATATAAGTCTGTTCCCGGGCATGGTCCATGACCAGTCATCCACGGGAGCCACTCTTTTCGTGGAGCCACAGGCCGTGGTTACCCTCAATAACGAGCTCAGGCAGCTCGAGATGGACGAGCAGGCAGAGATAACAAGGATACTCGAGCTCTTCAGCAGCAGGGTCGGTGAGCATCATCAGAGCCTTATGAACGATCAGAGGCTGATGGCAGAGCTCGACTTCATCAATGCCAAGGGCAAGCTTTCCGTGATGATGGACGGCGCAGAGCCGCAGCTGAACGGGGACAACATAATAGATATAAAAACCGGGCGCCATCCGCTCATCCCGGCGGATAAGGTGGTGCCTACAAACATAGAACTCGGCCGCGACTGGACGACTCTTCTCATAACCGGACCTAACACTGGCGGCAAGACCGTAACGCTCAAGACCATAGGCCTGCTGTGTCTTATGGCGCAGAGCGGCCTGCACGTTCCGGCGGACGAGAGGACCAGCCTGCCGGTGCTCAATGAGATATTTGCTGACATCGGTGACGAGCAGAGCATAGAGCAGAGTCTCAGCACCTTCTCATCGCATATGAAAAACATTATTGAGATCTTCAGGAATGCAGGAGAGGGAAGCCTGGTGCTTCTCGATGAGCTCGGAGCCGGAACGGATCCTCTCGAAGGAGCGGCACTGGGGATCGCAGAGCTCGAGAGGTTAAAGGAGGCCGGTGCTCTGGTAGCGGCTACTACGCACTATACCGAACTCAAAAAGTACGCGCTTTCGACTCCGGGAGTCGAGAACGCTTCCATGGAATTCAACGTGGAGACCCTCTCTCCTACATATAAGCTCAGAGTCGGACTCCCGGGCAAATCCAACGCTTTCGAGATCTCAGAGAAGCTCGGGCTCGACAAGTCCATAATCGAGCGGGCGGCGGAGCTCATGGGCGAGGAGCAGCTCGAGTTCGAGGAGGCCGTGAGCAGGGTGGAGGCCGACCAGGCCGCTGCTGAAGCGAGGCTCGCGGAAGCCGGCAGAGAAAGGGAAGCTGCGCAGGAGGCCATGAGCGAAGCCGAAAAGGAGCTCGCAAAGGCCAGAGCCGAAGCGGCTAAGATAGTGGAAGATGCCCGTAAAAAGGCCGGCGTGATGCTGAGGGACGCTCAGGGAACGATAGATGAGATCACAAGTGAACTGAGGGATATCCAGCACAGAAAGAAGAACGCCGGATTCAATGAAGGCCATATAGCGGGAGGAGCCGCCGAGAGCCGCAAGAAGCTCAGGCAGGCAGAATCCGCGCTTAAGCCTGCGGATGCTCCTAAGGTGGAGACGATACAGACCGGCAAGATGCCTGATCCCGAAGACCTTAAGATCGGCATGAGGGTAAAGTACACAAAGCTTGACCAGACGGGCGATGTTGAGAGCCTTCCGGACTCAAGAGGCAACTTCCGCATAAGACTCGGATCCATACGCATGACCGTCAACGTGAAGGATGTCGTGATCGCCGAATCCGAGCCGCAGGGAAACAAGGAGAAGAAAAAGGCCAAATACGGCAATATGTCGTTCGGCAAAACAAAGACCGTCGGCACCGAGATCAACCTCATCGGCATGAATCTTGACGATGCCACGGACAGGATGAACAAATATATCGATGACGCATTCCTGGCCGGTCTCAAGACCGTTAACATAATACACGGCAGAGGCTCCGGCATACTGAGAAAGGGCCTCAGGGCTGAGCTGAGGCGCAACAAGCATGTTGAATCGTATAAGTCCGCGCCTTATGACCAGGGCGGAGAGGGAAACACGATAGTTACTCTCGTAGACCGTACATAAGCGCGTAAAAACCACTGAAAGAAGAGAATACAGCATTATGTTTATAGTAAGCAGATGCCTCCTCGGATTTGACTGCAAATACAACGGAGGCAACAACAAAAATGATGATGTCATAGAGTTCTGCAGGACTCATGATTATGTTACAATATGCCCTGAGACAGCCGCAGGACTGTCCGTGCCGCGTGAACCGGCGGAGATCGTTCCGATAGACGATGAGTACTTCAAGGTGCTGAGCAGGTCCGGAGAAGACCTCACAAGGGCATTTGACGAAGGCTCAGAGCTGTCGCTCAACTCCGTGCTCGTGGAGCATGGATCGAGAAAGCGCGGCACCTGTAAGATAGAGGGAGCCATACTGAAGGCAAACAGCCCGTCCTGCGGATCGGGCGTCATCTACGACGGCACGTTCAGCGGCAAACTGACAGGCGGAAACGGCATGTTCACAGACAAGCTCATAGATTCCTGTCTCGAGGAGAGGGCAAACCCTGATATAGATGCAGAAAACAGAGTGTTCGCAGATGATTTCAGGATCTGCGATGAGAATCATTTCATGAAAGTGTTTGGGAAATAAAAATGGTAGATTTCAAGGAACTTATAGCGGATTCAATATTGAGTGAAGAACTCGGCCTGACTAAGGAAGAGATCATGAACATGATCGAGATCCCGGCTGATGAAAAGATGGGAGATTACGCGTTCCCGTGCTTCAGGCTTGCGAAGGCGCTTCGCAAGGCCCCGCAGCTGATAGCTGCGGACATCGCCGCAAAGGCCGGCGATGCTGAAGCATTCGCCAAGGTTGAGAATGTCAATGCATACGTCAACTTCTTCATTGACAGAGCGTTTTTCGCAGGAGAGGTCATTGACGAGGTCGAAAGACGCGGCGCAGATTACGGAAAGTCGGACGGCGGGGCAGGCCGTAAGGTCATCGTGGAGTATTCCTCTCCTAATATCGCCAAGCCGTTCCATATCGGTCACATCAGGAGCACGGTAATAGGAAACGCGCTCTACAAGCTCTACGATGCGGTCGGTTTTGACGTCGTAAGGATCAACCACCTCGGCGACTACGGCACACAGTTCGGCAAGATGATCGTCGCATACCGCAAGTGGGGCAGCGAAGAGGAGCTTGCCAAGGAGCCTATAAAGGCACTGCTCGGATACTATACGAAGTTCCACGAAGAGGCAAAGGAACATCCTGAGCTTGAGGACGAGGCCAGGGAGACATTCGTAAAACTCGAGGCCGGCGAACCTGCTGAGCTCGAACTCTGGGAGAAGTTCAGAACACTGAGTCTCGAGGAGTTCACCCGCGTTTACGACATGCTGGGAATCACATTCGATTCGTATGCAGGCGAAAGCTTCTACTCGGACAAGATGCCGAGATTCATCCAGGAGCTGAAGGACAAGGGCCTCCTCATCGAATCACAGGGCGCTCAGATCGTAGACCTTGAGCCTTACGGACTCGGCGCGGCCATGATCACAAAATCCGACGGCTCCAGCCTCTATGTAACGAGAGACATAGCAGCAGCCGTATACCGCAAGGAGCACTACGATTTCTATAAGTGCATCTACGTCGTTGCATCGCAGCAGAACCTCCACTTCAAGCAGTGGAAGAAGGTGCTGCAGCTGATGGGATATGAGTGGGAGAAGGACTGCATCCACGTTCCGTTCGGACTGGTCAGCCTCTCCGACGGGGATGACATAAAGATGATGTCGACGCGCGAGGGCAGAGTAGTATTCCTTGAAGACGTTCTGAACACAGCCGTTGCAAAGACCGCTGAGATCATGCGTGATAAGGACGCCCAGGGCGTAGATATAGAAGAGGTTTCAAAGGAAGTAGGCATAGGAGCCGTCATATTCCAGGAACTCTCAAACAACAAGATAAAGGACTACGTGTTCTCATGGGACAAGGTGCTCAACTTCGACGGTGAGACCGGACCTTATGTCCAGTACACTCACGCAAGAGCATCGAGCGTTCTCCGCAGGGCGCAGGATGCCGGCGCAGACGTAGAAAACCTCGGAAGCATCGACACTGCATACCTCGGAAGCGACAGCGCTTACACGCTTGCCAAACTCATTTACAGAGTGCCTGAGGTAGTGATTGAAGCTGCTGAGAAGTACGAGCCGTCCATAGTGACACGTCATCTTGTAGACATAGCGCAGTCCTTCAACAAGTTCTATCACGACGAGCATATCCTGGTCGATGATGAGGCTGAAAGGAATGCCAAGCTGGCTCTCGTAAAAGCGTCAAAGACAGTCATTGCAAACTGTCTGGGACTTCTGGGCATAGCAGCGCCGGAAAGGATGTAAATCTCCGGAGGCTGAGCTCCTCCGTTAAAACAGAAAATGTGGGGTATACAGATATGAAATTATTGTTGACCACAATCAAATCAGACAACAAACAGACTGAACTGGCTCTCAAATACCTCTACAGCGTACTGTTCGATTCACCTCTGGATGTACATGTGAAAGCATACGGCCGCAATGAGCTGTACAGCGACATATTCGAGGAGATCGTGACCAGCCAGTATGAGATCGTCTATTTCCACGCTGACAGCGGCAACATAAGACAGCTGTGCAGGGTGGCGGATATGGTGAAAAAAGCCATTCCTGACATAGCCATAATCTTCGGCGGCATGGAGGTGTCGTTTGAGACGCGCGCATTCGTTAAGCAGAACGATTTCGTAGACTATGTCATCAGAGGCGAGGGCGAGAGCGTGATGTTCAATTTCCTCAAGTCGGTGCTTGACTATGAGTTCGATTTCGAAAACATAGCCGGCCTGGCTTACAGGGAGGGCGATCAGGTTGTCGTCAATCCGTACGATGCTCCGGTCGAGATGGAATCCCTGCCGTTCCCGTACGAGAAATTCGAAGTCGGCTCCGGCACCGTTTATTATGAGTCAATAAGAGGCACCTCAGACAGGACGGTCTACTCGCAGTTCCTGCCTAATGCAAGAGTCAGGGCGCTGAGCCTCGGCAGGGTGTGCACCGAGCTGAGATACTTCCTCGCAAACGAAGTCGAACGTGTCGTGTTCCTCGATAAGATGTTCAACTTCAACACCGAGAGGGCTTACAGGATCTTCGAATACATCATCAATAACGACAACGGCATAACATCTTTCGAGTTCAACATCGACGGAGATGCGCTCGATGAGGAGACCCTCAGGCTTCTTGCAGAGGCCAGGGAAGGTCAGTTCACTTTCAACATGGATGTCGCAAGCACAAACGCGGAAGTGCTGGCAGCCTGCGGCAGGGGCGAGAACATCTATCGCCTCATGTATAACACGACCAAGCTGCTCCAGAGCGGAAAGGTGCGCACTGAGATACATCTCAGGGCAGGACTTCCGCTCGAGACCGAAGCGATGTTTGCCCGCTCCTTCAACAAGACCTACGGCATGGCGGAGGGCATGCCTGTGCATATAGACAGTATCTGCATCGGCAAGGGCACTGCGCTGAGGGCAAGTGCCAATGACTATGGCTACATATATGCAGCTGAAGCTCCTTATGAGACTATCTCTACAGGAAGCATGTCTCCTGACGACCTCCTTCGCATAAGAGCTGTAGCACGCACTGTCGAAAGATACATAGGAGACGGCGGATTCAGAAGATCCATACCTAGAGTGCTCAATGACACGGGACTCAAACCGTATGATCTTTTCGGAAGACTTACGGGATACATCAGCAAGAACGGTCTTTCGGGCAAGACCCGTAAAAAGGAGCATCTTGCGCGCATCCTCTATGCATACACGGACAGCCTGTACGATGACCTCGCGGACTCCGTGAAGCACGAGATACTGAAAGACGTCATTTATAAAGACCTTGAAGCGATGATCGGCGAAGAGGCCATGAAGAAATTTGATAAAAAAGGCTGGGAACTGGATTGAGTGAAGTCAGAAACGAAGACAGAATAAGCAAATACCTCTCTCCGCGAATTCAGAACATGATGTTCGCGGAGCTTTCGCCTGATTACCTTTCGAGGACAGGCGCGCTTGAGATACTCTCGGGCGTCGCCGTTCCGGTGGGCTATGAAGGCAGCGATGCAAAGGGAGAGATCGATCTTAAAAACATCGTGCTCAACATGGGCAGGGTGATAGGAGGAGACCCGTACTTTGTATTTGCTGAGAAATATGCGGAATTCATAAAGCATGCGACAGGCGACAACGCAGCTCCTATGCTGGTGTCCGAGGGAGCTCATGCTGCTGACATGGGTGATTTTGAGGATGCCTGCATGCTGCTCAGGGGAGCGCTCCGCATAGAGCCGAAGTCGAAAGAGGCGCTGTACCTTTACGCAAGGGTCTGCAAGGAGATCTACGAGGCAGAAGCGCAGGACGGCTTGGGTGATGAGGAGAAGACCGGTATGTTCAAGGCCGAGTCATCGGAGACATTCGAGCTCCTCACTATGATCCATCCGGATTTTGCCATGGGCTATTACTTCCTTGGCTATGCCTACCTCAACATGGGCCTTTACCTTAAGGCTAAGCTCACATGGCAGGACTTCCTCAAACACTCCGCAGGCAGCGAGATGGAGACACACGAAATGGACGACCAGCTCCTCGCGTCGCTCAGGGAGGAGATATCTGAGCGTGTGGAAGAGCTCGGGGAGCCTGTCGAGATAGAGCTGGGCTGCAACAAGATAATGGGCGGAGATTTTGCCGGCGGCAGGGACACTCTGTCGCGTTTCAAAGAGGGCAGATATTCCGGATGGTGGCCGCTGTGGTACTATCTCGGCATCGCAGAGTCCTCGCTTGCCAATCCTGATGCTGCCATAGAAGCATTCAAAAGAGTGCTGCAGCTTTCACCGAGCAATATCGACGCAATGGAAGAGCTCGTGCATATCTATGAAGCGACAGGCGATACTGCAAATGCCTCTAAATACAGAAACAAGATCGGCATAATAAACAGGAACCTTGAAGAAGAAAAGGCGGGAATGCTTAGCTGAATGAGATGCTTTGATGCGCACAGCGACATCTGGACGGATGTGACCGACAAAAGAATGAGGGGAGAAACAAACGTCTTCCACAACCACCATTTTGAGAACATCAGAAGAGGCGGAGTGGAAGGCTCTGTTTTCGTAGTCTGGGTCGATACATCGGGCGATGAGGATACTGCCAGAAGGACTCACGACATCTTCCGCTGTGTGAAGGATGAGATAGCAGAGACAAAAGACTTCCGCATAGTAAAGACTTACGGCGAAATGCAGAAGGCCGTAGAAGAGGGCGTATTCTATGTTTTTATAGGTGTTGAAGGCATGGCATATGCTTCATCCGATCCTACGCTTGCAAGACTCGATGAGTATTATGACTTCGGCGCCAGGCACGGGATACTGACCTGGAATGAAAAGAACGGTTTCGGCCACGGCGCAGTATCCGGGAGTACCGAAGGACTCAGCGCGCTCGGCAAAAGAGCGGTGCTCCGTATGATCGATAAGAGGATGATAGTAGACACCTCACACCTCAATGAGGCAGGCTTCTGGGACATAGCGCGCATAATGGATGGCAGGCCGTTCATAGCTTCGCATTCCAACTGCAGGGCGCTTTGCGACCACCTGAGGAATCTCACGGACGATCAGCTCAGGGCTGTCAGGGACGCAAACGGCTGCGTCGGTCTCAACACATGGTACGAATTCGTCGATCCGGATCCTGCAAAGGCGGACATACACAGGCTTGCCGATCACTGTGAGCATATGATAGATGTCATTGGCATCGATCACGTCGGCTGCGGATTTGATTTCTGTGATTACATCGAAGGCATGTATGACCGTGACAGCGGGAACTTTTATATGGGAGCAGCTGCCGGGCTTGAGGATCCTTCAAAGATCCCTTCATTTTTCGATATCCTCAGGGAAAGGGGAATGCGGGAGGATGAGCTGGCAAAGATCGCTTACGGAAACTTCCACAGAATCATAAAAGAAGTCATCGGATAGAAAAAAGGTGAGATTTAGGTGTTGACACAGCACCTTCTCTAAACTATAATAATCAAGTCGCAATCAAGTGACAGATGTTCCGAGGTAGCTCAATGGCAGAGCAACCGGCTGTTAACCGGTAGGTTGTGGGTTCGAGCCCCACCCTCGGAGCCATTTTTAACCCAATATGCCGGAGTGGTGGAATTGGTAGACACCCGGGACTTAAAATCCTGTGGGTAGTGATACCCGTACCGGTTCGAGTCCGGTCTCCGGTACCACCTTCCGAAAAACTCAATATGATGACGCGGGATAGAGCAGTTGGTAGCTCGTCGGGCTCATAACCCGGAGGTCGGGGGTTCAAGTCCCCCTCCCGCAACCAAAGTAATTGCAAGGCTTTCAGAGATTCTGAGAGCCTTTTTCATTACCTCAAATGAGGCATTTTTGCAGACATTTTGCAGACATGGTTTAAAAAATGGGGTTTTTTGTAAAGGGCAAAGGGGTAAAAGCGACATGATGTAGAATGTTTGCAAACAAGGGCACGGGGGCAGTATATTTGTTCTATATCGCAAAATGAGTTATACACGGGGAAACCAGGTCGATAATAATGAAAGCTAAGGACTATTTGCAACAGTACATTGAATATACCCGTATAGATAAGATAATCCTGGGCTGCACACATTTTCCAAAGCTCATTCCCGAATTATCAGCATTGTTCCCGGATGCATCGATATACAGCGCCGGTCATGCAATGGCTCAAAAGCTGCGCGCGGACCTCGGCGATAATGGTCTGAACAAAAGGGATCATGAAGGGTCTGTCACTCTTATAACAACAGGAGATCTCGAATCATTTAAGAAACAGACTAACTGGTTCAAGTACAAAGACAGAGCTGAATACAAGAATATCGTACTTGATTATTCGAAGTATAACGAGCAGCCTATCGAAGAGTATGAGGAACTGCAACCGGCAGCGTGATTGAAATCACTAAAGATATCTAATTCAAGAATTCGATAAATTACAGGTTGTAGGGGCTATTGACATATACCGGAAGGACAGGGAAACAATCAAATGAAAAAGGCTATGCATATTACAGCAACTATAATAATTATGTTGATTGTTTCCAGATTCCTGGTGAGAATTGTAGACGCGACAGTACAGATAGATGAGGATATAGGAGCACTGGTTGTATTGCTTGCTGTAATAAACATATCTATCGTGGGAATAAGTTATTTAGTGTATCGAAAGTATCATAATACAAGGAATTAATATCAGTATCTAAAAGCGAGAGGAGTAAAAATGTGTGACATAGAAATGACACCAAGTAAGCCTTCACAAGAGACTGACACATTTGAGGAGTTGATATTAACGCCTTCTTTGTCTGGTGAGCAGACTATGAGTGCCGACCTGGTTTTAGAAGCTGAAGATATCTTTAAGGCTGAAGAAATAACCTTTGAAGGTCAGAAAGAAGCTGAGAGCAGGATCGCAGAAGCCATGTCAGCTTATGACAAAGCTATGGACCAAGCTGTAAGCAATATATAAGATTTATGAGGGACTTTGCGGTATAGTAACCGGAGACAGATATGGATCTTAATAAATTTGATGGTAAATGCGTAAGGATCATTACTACCTCGGGAGAGGTGTTTGAGGGGATCGTATCTTACGACGACAGAGAATATGCTTTTCATGAATACGGCCATGATGAGGAGGCTTTGCGCCTTACCCCAGTTGTGTTTTATAAAAATGAAATAGAAAGTGTCATAAGCCTTGAAGATGTGAACGGCCCGTTTGGGCATTATTCTGAAAAGTATGGCCTTCTGGAAAGAAAGTGTCTGGAATGGGGGACCGATCTGATAGAAGAGGTCCTTGATTCAGAAGACGACAGCCAGATACTCAGAATGCTGGACTGTATGAAGGATCATTTTCAGGCACTTGCGGACAGAGCTGTTCCTGGCATGGCTCCGTGGCGCAGTGGAATGAGCGTGTCGAAATCAGAAGATGATGAAAGTGAGCAGGGACCCGTATACCTGGGAGAACTTGAGAAAATGCTGAGTACTCTCGTAAAATACAATGAGAACGAAGAAGTCGTCAACGAGGCAAAGGACCTTCTGGAGCAGTTTTCAGCATATTTTTCCTGAAAAGGGAGCCATGCAAATTCGGATTTACCTACTGAAACCATGCTGGAACATATAAATATGGGGGTAAACAGGGGGTAAATCAATATGGATGAAAGCTATAAGCCTGGAAAATGCCAGGCTTATAGCAGCTTCGCGTCCTGTCCCCGCAACCACTTGATGATCGCTTAAAAGGCGATCATTTTTCTTTGTAAGTGTTGATAATGCTGCGAAAGGGGCGTCGAACCTTTATGAAGGATATGGCTATTCTCTCATTAATTCTCCCTTAATTCTTTGCCTGGGAAGTTGAATTCATACAGCATCCTTCCGCTGATCGTCTTATGATCAGCTTTTGTTTCGATTGTCAGCTCCGTATCGGCGAGATTTCTTGTATAGGATGGCTTGATTCCCATGGCATCATACTGCTTCCTGACAGGTTCAGGAGCATCACCATATACATACATGATGCCGATCTCCTGCGGATCACGGATGGTGTATGTGATCTTCATGTCTTCGCTTTCAAAAGTATACCTGAGGGCGCACGGGTATTCCTTGCCGCTCACTTTTTCGATATACGTATCGAGGATCTCGAAGCTCATATTGTCGCCTGAAGTATTCTCGAAGATCCTGTTTCCTTGCAGATCATCGATCGTGAACAGCGGGATCTGCACCAGGCCGGTGCTCTTTCTTGTGACCATGTCATAAATAAGGACACTGTATTCACCGATATTCTGACGTCCCCATACCCAGTGGTGGAATGCAATAGCAGGGCTTATATTGAACCACTGATGGTTGTAATATGCTGCCCCGGATACTTCCTTATCCTCTCCATTGATATGGATATGCCCGGATACCTGCATTCTTGTGATACAGATGAAATTGTAGTAAAATCCCTCTCCTACATCGATGATCCCGGTACCAGGTCTGAACGGTTTGGATTCTGCCGTGAAATGAAGGTCCACACTGGCCGAATGATCTTCGGAGGGTTTTCCATCCACAACCAGTGCAGATGGTTCTTCCGGTACGACCTTCACGTCATACTCATCCCAATTGCATCCCTTAAGGTAATGCGCGCCTAATGTCAGGTCGCATTTTTCCTTTGAAAAACTTGATTCCTCAATGCTGCACATCCTATAGTCAAAGAATGTTTCCCCATCCTTATTGGTGTAATTGATAGCAACGTTCGGGTTATCCTCCGGCTGCATGAGATGATCCAAAGATTTCGGGCGGAATCCCAATACAAGGGTAGAACCATCTTCAAAGCTGCAGTCAAAGTACCAGATCTCACCGTGACCAGGCTCTGGACTGTCACGCCTTCCATCTTCCCAAACTTCCAAACCTGTCTGTTTGATCCCGTATTTCTTAAAATCTTCCGGTCTGTCCAAAACTCTTACTGTTTCCATCGTATGCACCTCCCTGATTATATTTGACACCAGTAAAATATTTGTTTATACTATCAATATATTTATTTCATGTAAAAAGAGAAGACATGAATGTCCTCTCGGAATCAATTAATTTACACCGGAAGGAATTTCGTCAAATATGTCAGGTACAGATCTCAGAATACAGAAAACATACACTGCGTTAGCACGCGCATTTACCGATCTTCTCAAGGTCAGAAGTTTTGAACAAATAACAGTCAAAGAACTCTGCGATTCTGCAGTTGTGAGGACTGCAACGTTCTATAACCATTTCGCAGATAAATATGAATTCGCCGACTTTGTGATCCGTGATATACTTCAACGCTATCACAAAGATGCTTCAGATTTCAGCAGACTTTCCGGTCATGCATACTACGAAAGGCTAATTACAGACGCCTTTTCGATATTGGAGAACAATACAGATTTTCTACGTTCTCTGGCCTCAGATTCTATGCTGTGGTCAATTGCTGAAGTGATTCGTACCAGTATGCACGATGAGCTGCTGGCGCATCTGGCAGCTGACAAAGCTGCAGGACATAATCTTTCTGCAGAGCCGGAACTGCTTACCGAATTGATCATCGGTGGGATCGAGCAGGTCGTCAGGTGGTGGTTTACTGATGCAAATCCGTTACCGCCGGAAGATCTTAAAAAGCAAGTGCTAGACAGCATACTTTGTCTGATTTCCTAATCAGCCTGCAAAGTATCATTGTCGAGTTCTTTCTCCACATCTTCCTCAGACAATAGTACATAGTCTGTTTTCGGCAGTTCTATAACCTGAGCATTTAGAAGGTTGTTGCATTTGGCTGAACCGTGCTAGAATGATACAGTCAATAAAATAAGAAGGCTGCCGCCGGGTAGCTGTCAGAGGTGCACCTGCATCCATGTCGTTAGGCCATAGAAGACATGGAAGCCGGTGCATATTAAATGGAGGTCAGAATGGAATGGTTATATCTCTTGATCGCCGGTATTCTTGAGGTTACTTGGGCGGTATCAATGAAGATGTCGGATGGATTTTCAAAGATCATGCCAAGTATCATTACCGGAATCGGATACATAGCAAGTGCTGTTTTCCTGGCGCTGGCATTAAAAAAGCTGCCACTTGGGACAGCGTATGCGATGTGGACCGGATTCGGTATCCTGGGCACAACAATTCTGGGAGCCATGTTGTTCAAGGAAACTATTACGCTTCCACAGGCAGGCTGTATCATTTTGATAGCGGCAGGGATCATTGGACTGAAATTACTTGCTTGCCGCATATGATACAATATAGCAAATGTATTAACATCATAGTACTTAAGGAGAGCTATTATGGCGAAGAAGATCACAATGTTCCATATTGATGAGTGCAAATACTGTAATTACGCCAGACAGGCTATCGAAGAACTAAGAAAAGAGGACCCGGAGTATCAGAAGGTCGAAATCGAAATGATCAACGAGGATGAGCATCCGGAGATCATTGAGAATTACGATTACTGGTCAGTTCCAAGTCTGTTTATCGATCATGACAAAATCTTTGAGGCAGCACTTTTCATGCCGTATGAAACGGTAAAAGAGGGTGTGAAACTTGCATTCGACAAGGCGTTGGAAGAATGAAGATAGGAATCATATCTGATACTCACGGCCTGCTCAGGCCGGAGATAATTGAATCATTGGAAGGCTGTGAATCTATTCTTCATGGAGGAGACATCAACAGGCAGGAGATCATCGATCAGCTTGAAGAGATCGCACCTGTCTATGCTGTGCGTGGAAATAACGATAAAGACTGGGCAGAACAGATCCCTTTGTTCCTGGAAATTGAGCTGGCAGGGACCCGCATATATATGACTCACAAGAAAAAAGACCTGCCTGCTGATGTGGGTGGCTATGATCTTGTCGTATTTGGGCACTCACATAGGTATGAGAAAAAAACGCAAGGCAAAACGCTCCTGCTTAATCCGGGAAGCTGCGGACCAAGACGCTTTCATCAGGCAATTACGATGGCAACAGCTGAGATCTGCGATGGAGACATCAACGTTACACGCATAGAAATCCCGCAGAAGCCAATGACGGCCCTTTCAAAACCCGGAGTTGCTGATCTGAAGAAGCAGATCGAGATCGTAGTGAAAGAGACTCAAAAGAACAGAAGCCCCGAGGAGATCGCAAATAAATATGGCTATGATACTGCGCTCACGGAGCAGATCGCCAGGCTGTACCTGACCCATCCGGGAGTTACAGCTGATGGGATCATGACGAAGATGGGATACTGAAATGAATGACAGATACTATGATGAAAACTATCTTGTAGTCGGATCGACCCACGCCCTTCATTCATCTGAACATGTTCCTGCATACTGGGGGATAATATCTGTGGAGTTGATCAAAGGCGAGGTGGATTTCTACCGGGTAAGGGAGGCGAAACCTAATCCAAAGGCCAAGCTAAAGAATAAAATGAGCCTGCTGTGGAAATCTGAATTCTCACATATACTGGCCGAGAACAAAATGCCGAAATATGCTCAGAAGAGCAAGAAATTCATAACGGAGAAGCTGATAGATAAAGTGCCGGAAGAAATCCTGCATGAGCAGATTAGTGAAGAACTATTCGAAAGGGATTACACCATCTGGGGTAAACAGGGGATAAGTCAATGAGGCTAAAAGCTCTACGCCTTGAAAATGCCGCATTTTGAGCAACTTCGCGTCCTATCACCGCAACAACTTTCAAGGCCCTCGGAGATGATCCGGGAGCTTTTGTTTTTACTGAATTTCGTTGAAATTTCAATATGTGGCATCATGCAGATACCGCACTAACCAAAATGAATAAAAACAATCAGTTTTGAATAAGTAATAGCTGGTTTTTAGCCCTGAAAAGGAGTTTTAAAAAAATTTCTAAAAACGGATGAAAAAATGCATACTTTTTTAGAAAAATTTCATCCTGAAACAGATTCTTGAGCGATGGTATGTCCCACAAAGAATCTGATGCGATATATTTGCACGTTTGTTAACCAAAAGACTTTACAATAATTACCGGATCCGGATTATTTATTAACGTATAATCATGCAAATATGGAAGATGAGTTATATATTCTAAAAACGGCCTGAAAAAATACCTGCTTTTTAGAATAATTTCAGAAACTCCTATTTATACTCTTTTGTATATGATCTGATTTGCCATCACGTCGAATGCAGTGTGCATCATCAGGATGTCAGGCTCACAGGGCATGATGGCAAGCGGTTGGCATTATGCATCCAAATTCAGGTCTGTTGAGATGCATCTATATTCAGGTCTGTTGAGATGCATCCAAATTCAAGGTTGTAGGGGCTATTGATATGGACTGGAAAGACTGTGAGAAAAAAAATGAAAAAGGCTCTGCATATTACAGTAACTATAATAACTATGCTGATCGCTTCCCGATTCTTTGTGAGAATCGTAGACGCAACCGTGCAGATAGGTGAAGATCTTGGAGTGCTGATTGTATTACTTGTTGTTATAAATGCAGCTATCGGGGGAATGAGTTATTTAGTATACCGGAGGCATGCAAGGTGACAAAAGGTAGATGGCATGATGTACTGACAGACAGGCGCAAGGCAGTCACAAGGCTACATAAAATATGATATATTTATGATGTTGCAGTATATAGTGACAGATCGGGAGTTATGGAGGGGACTTGATGGAAAAAATCACTATAAAGAAGAACAGTCTGGGCGACTCAAGAACCGCCTCTCACGTTCCGAGCAGGGAAGAGTTCAGTGAATCCAATAACAGCCACAGAACCGATGTCTCAAATCTTATGAATGCTTTTGCAGACGAACTGAGGGAAAGAGCTGACAGGCACGACTGTACCAAGGTAGAAGAGCCTTATGCGACTATGTTTTACGAACTTTTGACATCCGACATTAGAGGAGAAAAGAAATTTCAGGAAGGCGAATGGGCAAAGCTGCATTACTGTGAACTGGAAAGGCATCATCTGACAAGACATTGTCCGGATGATATAACACTGATCGATGTCATCGAATGCATATGTGATAACGTGGCTGCGGGATTATCGAGGTCCGGATATATTTTCCCGATTAAATTGTCTGATGAAATCCTTCAGAAGGCGTTTGCAAATACGCTTGAATATATAAAAAATGCTGTTG
>JAFVPI010000001.1 GCA_017505405.1 Mogibacterium sp. | reverse complement strand
AGGCACGACGGCAAACATGATACCCCCAAAGCCAAATCCCGGCATGCCGCCAAATCCTCCCGGTTTCCGAGTCCGGCTTCTGTTGCGAGCAGGAAGTTCTTGATGACCATGCGGCCTTCAGGAGTCGTGTCAGTACCGAAGTTGACCGAGCTGAAAGGCACCTGTGCGCCTGCTCTGGAATTCATGGTATTGAGGTTATGGATAAGAGCCTCCATTGCCTGGTAGGTCATCTTGTCTGTCCTTGCCCATGCTGCCTCTGCGGCCTGAGCGCTGCATCTTACCAGCTGCTCTCTTGTGAGTCCGCCTGCATCTCCGCCCCTGTCGAACCAGTCGCCCAGGATGTCTCCGTATGAGCCGTTGGTTGCAAGAGTAGGAGCAGCCGCTTCAGCCTTGATCCTTTCTGAAACAGCCTTTGCGTCAGGATAAGCCATGTCGAGCTTGGCTGCGATGATCTCTGTCATCGCGGAGAAGAACTCCTTGATGTATGTTCTGGCAACGCCAGGAGCCATGGCATAGTCGAAGTTAGGTACCGACTGTCCGCCGTGCATCTCATTCTGGTTTGCCTGGATAGCGATGCATGCCAGTGAGGCATAGCTCATGATCGACTGAGGCTCCCTGAGGTATCCGTGTCCGGTGCAGAATCCGTCCTTGAAAAGTTTTATCAGGTCTATCTGGCAGCATGTCTCGGTGAGCATGTAGAAATCCTTGTCATGGATGTGGATGTCACCGTTGATATGAGCCTTTGCGATGTCTTTCGGAAGCACATAGTTGTCTACAAAGTACTTAGCTCCCTCTGAACCATACTTGAGCATGGTGCCCATCGATGTATCGCCGTCGATGTTTGCATTCTCTCTCTTGATGTCCGCATCTTTCGAGTAGGAATAAGTGAGCTCATTGTAGATGTTCATAAGATCCGACTCAGCTTCACGGATCTTTGCGTGCTCAGCGCGGTAAAGGATGTACGCCTTGGCGGTCTTTTCCCAGTCATACTTGATGAGCATTGCCTCAACGATGTCCTGCACCTGCTCTACAGTGCATGTCTCGCCGTCGAGCTGCTCCACGACTTTCTTTGTGAGATAGGTGAAGTCGATGCTGGTCATCTTCTCGCCATCAACAGCCTTGTTAGCGGCGTATATGGCGTTGAAGATCTTGGACTCATCGAACGGCATCTCCTTGCCGTCTCTTTTGATAATGCTTTTCATGATCGTTCTCTCCGTTATATCGTAGTTATATATATAGAATTTTCTAAGTATTATCTGTGTATGTACCGGGCTACCAAAGCCTTGATTTTCATGCCTTTTACGCACTTTTCAATTTAAGGCGTAAAAAATAGCGTTCCCTTTCCGAACACTATATATTGTAGTCATAGCTTTATTTTGTGTCAATATATTGTTATGCACTTTTTAGATTTTTTATGTTTTTTAATCGGAACCTGCCATGCCGGGCACATGCCCCGCACAGCTCAGCGCCTTGTATTGCACCCGCTAATCAGTTATCATTTTTTCAAAGGAGATGATTCAATGTATAAGCTTCACAGGATAAAAGATATCGATATAATCGGCGTGCAGATAGACTTCGGCGCATCACAGAAAGGTGTTGCAATGGGTCCTCTTGCGATCCGCTATGCAGGCGTCAGAGAGGATCTCCGCAGAATGGGCTACACGGTACGCGACAAAGGCGACATAATCCCGCCGCCGGACGGCATGAGCCTGCGCCACATGATACGCTATGAGCAGGTAAACGCCACCAACAGACAGCTATATGAGGCCGTCTTCGAAACGCTCGCGGAAAACCACTTCCCGCTGGTACTCGGGGGCGATCACAGCATCGCGGCGGGCAGCGTTTCGGCAGTCGCCAAACACTATGAACCCGAAGGTGATATAGGGATCATCTGGATAGACGCTCACGGAGACTGGAACGATGACAAGTCCACCCTCAGCGGCAACATGCACGGGATGCCCTACTCAGCTGTATGCGGATGGGGACCGGCAAGCATGGTGGATTTCGGACAGGATCCGCATTATGTGCCTACAGCGCACTGCGTTCAGGTAGGCGGTCACGACTTCGACGAACCTGAAGCCGCCCGGATGAAAGAAGCCGGAATGAGCGTATTCCCTATGGGCGACATCGACAGGCGCGGCATGTATGAAGTCATGAAAGATGCTATAAGGATAGCAGGCGAAGGTACTGTCGGCATACATCTTAGTTTTGACGTTGATGCGATCACGCCAGAATATGCACCGGGAACCGGTACCCCTGTGCCTAACGGCATCACCGCAAGAGAAGCCTTTCTTGCAGTGGAGATGCTCGCGGATTCCGGCAAGCTTCTTTCTATGGATCTTGTTGAGGTCAATCCTATACTCGACGAACGCAACAAGACCGGCCAGCTCGCTTCAGACCTGATACAGCTCGCACTGGGAAAGAAATTCTACTGAACCTTGTAACCCCTATTCTCTTGTTAACGTTGATAATGTACCGCGTTAACAGTTGTGATATAATGTAGCCAAATTCCAGGCTACGAGGCGTCACAGAGAAAGGGGATCAACATGGGTAAATATGTAATCAAAAAGACAGGCACAGGTATCAAATTTGATCTTAAAGCAGGCAATGGCGAGGTAATAGCAAATTCAGAAGTCTACAAGAGCAAAGCTTCATGCATGAACGGCATCGCAAGCGTAAAGAAGAATGCACCTGTTGCAGCAGTTGAAGACCAGACTGCAGAGGGCTTCGAAAAGTGCAAGCACCCTAAGTTCGAAGTGTATGTTGACAAAGCAGGCGAATTCAGATTCAGGCTGAAAGCAAAGAACGGAGAGATCATCGCAACAGGCGAAGGCTATAAGGCCAAGAAGAGCTGTCTGAACGGGATTGAGAGCATCCGTAAGAATGCTGATTCCGAAATTTTTGAAGAAGAATGATCACCAGATGTAACAACGTATAAAACGAGGGCAGCGGACTGGATCCGCTGCCCTCTTCATTATCCAGCATGTACACTCCAAGAAGTCCGGTCAATGCCTTACCGTGTTTCTTTTTCCATTTTTAGAGTGTTGTTTTTGTCCCAAAAATAAAATCCTATTCAAAAGTTGTCGAAAGATATTGATTAGTGTCAAGTTATTTCAATTTGATTAGGTTACACATCTGATAAGTTACACATCCCTCATTGGGGCTTAGAATGTTGCACACAAAGTTACACACTTGTAAGGAAAAATGAGCAGATGAAGAGGGACAAAGGCATAAAAAAAGAGAGATGAGATTATCTCTCACCTCTCTCAAACGCTTGGTTTTTCAAGGCTTACGCTTTTAGCCGAAGTATCTCTTCAGAAGACCCGCAAATGCCTTGCCGTGTCTCGCCTCGTCTCTTGCCATCTCGTGAACTGTATCGTGGATAGCGTCGAGGTTCTGCTCTTTAGCCTTCTTAGCGAGCATGAAATTTCCGAGTGTAGCGCCGTTCTCAGCCTCTACTCTCATTCTGAGGTTCTTCTCTGTGCTGTCTGTCAGCACCTCACCGAGGAGTTCTGCAAACTTAGCTGCGTGCTCAGCTTCCTCAAAAGCTGCTGTCTTCCAGTACTCGCCGATCTCAGGATAGCCTTCTCTGTAAGCTACTCTGGACATAGCAAGGTACATACCTACTTCGCTGCACTCGCCTTCAAAATTAGCTCTGAGGTCTGCGATGATCTCAGGATCCACTCCCTGTGCAACGCCGAGAACGTGCTCAGCAGCCCATGTCATCTCTTCTTCCTGCTTGATGAACTTCTCTGCAGGAACCTTGCATACAGGGCACTTTTCAGGAGGTGTGTCTCCTTCATGAACGTAACCGCAAACACTGCATACCCATTTTGCCATAATTATTCCCTCCTTTGGAATTTTCATTTTGTCTTGCTCAGAGCATCTCTGCCCTTATGTTCAACGATGTAATATTACCACAACTGCTCCGAGCTTGCATCGTTTTATGTACAATTTCACTTGGTTTTTATAAGTGCAATTGTTAACCCCTTTTTCATTGAATAAACCCCGTTAATATGTTATTGTAAGGTGCGTAACAAATGAGCCGCGGATAAGGAGAAACGGATATGAAGATACAGCAGTCAGCAGAGGACTACCTTGAGGCAATGCTCGTGCTTCAGGAAGAGCACGGTTATATACGGTCCATAGATATAGCGAAATACCTCGGTGTTACCAAGCCGAGCGTTTCCTATGCCGTAAAGCGTCTCAGGGAGAGCGGCTATATCAACATGAATGCCAACGGGCCGATCACACTGGCACCTGCAGGTTATAAGATCGCAAAGAGGATCTATGAAAGGCACAAAGCGCTGACAGCATTCCTTGTGAAGCTCGGTGTAAGCCAGGAGCAGGCAGAAGAGGATGCCTGCAAGATAGAGCATGTGATCTCTCACGAGACCTACGTGGCTATCTGCGATTATGTTAACGAGGGAAGCGAAGAGAAGCTGGGTAATTACGATTACGAGTAACAGGGCCTTTGTGCTCCCTGTAAAAGAGCATGATAAAAACGCCTTACCGTAAGCGGTAAAGCGTTTTTGATTTGCGTTATGAAATTACTTGAGGATGATGGTGTTGTCGATAGCCGATGCATCCTCTGCAATTGCCTTAAGTCCATCCGAAAGATCGGATACTGTGGCATGCTCAAGATCTGTTACAGGAACGCTGAAATCTGCCGCAACAGGATCGCTGCCGATCTTATCCATTACGATAGTAGGCGCTTTGCTTATATCTTCTGCTGCAGGCGCCTCAGCCTCAGGAAGTTCAGATCCTTCTGCAAGGTCTCTGATGATGTCGAAATCGTCGCCGTCAAGACGCGCTAGCTCAGACTGGAGCATCTTGCGGAAATTATCCTTGAGTCTTCTGACTTTTGCGCTCAGCAGCTCGTGCTCGTCGTTCAGCTTTTTAACATTTACCTTTGCATCGAGAAGCATGTTCTCTGCCTCGAGCTCAGCATCTCTCATCATAAGCTCTGCTCTTCTCTCAGCACTTGCCGAGATGTCTGCCATCAGCTTCTTGGCTGTCTCAAGAGTCTCGACCATTGCGTTATCGTCTTTCTGAGCCTCTTCGAGCTGCTTCTCAAGAGCCTTGATCTTATGGGCCATTGACCTGTTGTCGTTAAGCACCTTCTCGTAGTCTGCTACGATAATATCCAGAAATTCGTCTACCTCTCTGGAGTTGTATCCTTTTTTATCACGGCTGAATTCTTTTTTATCAATATCAATCGGCATTATCATAGTGTCTGCACCTCTTCTTTCCTCTTGAATTATCTGACTTGATTTATGAAATGGAAGCTGTTATTTCCACGGACTTTCTTTTGTTGATTTGCCGGCCTCTGTGGCCCTGTCTACCATTGCTTTAATGTTAACATTATGAGGGGCAAAAAGGTAGATGTTCTGATTGATTCTCTGGATGTTGCCTCTGAGAGCATAAGTCGCTCCGCTGAGGAAGTCGAACATCTTGCGCGCGAGATCCGTCTCGACCTTTTCGAGATTTATGATCACAGGCTTGTTTGCTCTGAGGTTGTCGATCAGCTTGCGGCACTCGTCGATATTCTTCGGCTCTATGATCACCATTTTAAATGCGCCAGAGTCATTGCGCGAAACTTTGTCTACCGGTTCCTTGTTATCGGTAAATCTCTGCGGCGGCGCCACCTCGCTGAATGCGAGCGGGCTGATACCTGTGCTGAGCGGCGGCTCCGGTGCAGCGGCGGCTGCGGCTGCGGATGGTACTGCAGCTGCCGATCCTCTCAACTCATTTTTGTAAGCATCGATCTCTTCCTGAGAGATGTTATCATAGTCGTCATCATACTCATCTGTGATTCCGACCAGGTCTTTCATTTTGTCCATGAAACCCATTTTGCCTTTTTCCTCCTCTATCTGTAATTGCGCGGTCCGAATATCGAACTGCCGACTCTGACTATTGTTGCTCCCTCTTCGATAGCCACCTCGAAATCTCCCGACATTCCCATCGAGAGCTCAGTCGGCGCAAATCTCTCAGAAGGAAGCTCCCAGCTCTTCATATCTTCGAAGAGCTCTGCCGCCTCCCTGAAGTACGGCCTTGAATCTTCAGGCTCCGCTGCGATCGGCGGTATGCACATAATGCCGCATACTCTCACATTGGAGCATTCTTCCGTTATTTCTGTTACCAGCTGCTTAAGATCCGCTGCCGCTATGCCGGATTTTGTCTCTTCCATTGCGGAGTTGATCTCGATCAGCACATCCATCGTGATGCCCGCTGCAGCAGCCCGCTTGTCTATCTCCCGGGCCAGCTTCAGCGAATCGACGGAGTGTATCATGACCACCCTGTCGATCACCTGCCTCACTTTGTTGGTCTGCAGGTGGCCGATAAGGTGCCAGCGGACAGGATCCACACGATCGTATTTTTCGAGCAGCTCCTGTACACGGTTCTCACCGATGTCAGTCGCACCTGCTGCGATCGCTTCATTTATCTCTGCAGCACCATGCGTCTTGGTGACTGCTACAAGCTTCACATCAGACGGGTTCCTGCCGCTTCTTACAGCTGCTTCATCTGCCCGTCTCTTTATCTCTGTATATCTTTCACCTATGGTCATTTCTCTGTTATTTCTTGTCGTTTCCGGTCTTCTTCAGGCTTGCTATGTCATCGTCTGAAGGCACTGCGATGACCTCGTCATAAGTACCGATAGTCTCAACATAGTTGCCTTCATCATCGACATAAATATCTGAATAAACAACACACTTAGTGCCGTCATCAGCTTTTGCCCTGACAGGAGTGAAAACATGCTCTCCAAGCTTGTTGATCACAAACACGCCTCTCTTGCCGTCTGGTGCTTCGACAATGCTCCCGTCTTCGAGCACCAGGCCCTCGGCGCTTTCCACCGTGACCTTGGTATCAAGTGTGCGGGTCTCGGTAAATCCGTCAAAGAAAGTTTTGCACGTAAGCGTGATCCTTGTACTCTTTCCCTCGTCCCTTACGTCTCTTACCGTGACAGGTACATTCTCTCCGTCCACCTCAATATAGACAGTCTCGCCTGCCGTGTACTTGGCCGCATCCTCCTTCTTCAGGTAGTATACGAGATACCACTTCCGGTTGCGGACGATCTTGAAAACCGGGTAGTTTTCTCCGCAGTTTTTTGAAGGAGTCTTTACCGCCTTGCGTCCGGTAAGCTCTTTAAGATCGTCACGGTTGAGACTTTCTATCGCTTTAGTACTGAGCCTGGCTTCTGCTCCGTCAACATAGTAGCTTACATAGCCGGCTGTACGTGTGGTCCCGTCTTCGGTGACCGAGTATGTGTCTCCGAGCTCTTTCATGATGCCGGAGTACTTGCTGCCCTGTATGCCGAGCTTTGCGTCCTGTACAGGTTGTTCAGCCTCCTCGGCATCGTCTTTTTCAGACTTGCTCTTGCCGTCGTCCTTCTTTGCGTCGGTTTTTTCAGTCTTCTTGTCATCGCCGGACTCAGTCTTTTTATCGCCGGTTTTTTCAGCGTCCTCAGCCGAAGCCTTTTTGTCATCAGTCTTCTTGGCATCTTCAGCTGCGGTCTTGTCTTTCGTCTCTGCTGTCTTGTCCTTTGACTCTGCCGCATTTTTATCTTCAGCTGCGGCATCTTCCTCTTCTTCAGCATCATCGAAGTTGAGATCCAGCACCTCATCAGTAGGTGTGAGCTCTATGATCCTTGTGCCAGCCTTTACGAGAGTGTTGCTGTCTGCGATCCTTTTGATATTGCTTTTCTGTGATGCGGCATATACTCTTTCGTCTCTCACAATAAAAGCAGAGACCTCATCAGCGACGTCTATTTTGCCATGTTCCGCTATATAGGTCCTTTCGAACATGCCGATGACTGAAGGCACGACATAGAGCGCTATACAACACAATGCGACAAGTCCTACATATACCAGGAACGCAACTATCCACTTTTTGTTAAATAGCCCTCTTCGATTGGTTTTCATAGTTCAGAAAGATTATACAACAAAAAATACCCGCGATACAATATGTATTTATCTGCAGGTATTCAAATTACTACATTTTGTGATAACACTATCGGAGGAGCAAGGCCTCCGGAGATCAAGGTTCTCTACATTACAGCAACGCTGTTTCTTCACAGAGAACCTTACATTTTGTGCTTGTATCAGTCACATGTATTTTGCCAGTATGGCCTTCTGTTTTTTTGTGAGTGAAGGTTCGCTGCTGACATAAGCCTCAAAGAGGTCCGGACGCCTTTCCTTAGTGAGCGAAAGGGCCTGTTCCCACCGCCACAGATCTATCTCTCCGTGGTTCCCTGACAGCAGTATCTCAGGTACTTCATCACCCTCATACACGCGGGGTTTGGAATACTGAGGATACTCGAGCAGTCCGGAATAGATGGACTCGTCATTTACCGACTCTTCTCCCGCAAGCACGCCGTCCATGAACCTTGCGACAGTATCTACAAGCACCATCGCAGGCAGTTCGCCGCCTGTCAGCACATAGTCTCCTATCGATACCTCACGGGCACCGAGCCTGTCGAGAGCGCGCTGATCCACACCCTCATAGTGGCCGCAGAGAATGGTGATCTCGTCCTTCACGGAAATCTCCCTGGCCATATCGCCTGACAGCATCTCTCCGCGCGGAGACATGTAGATGACATCTCCGCCGCAGCCGCCCTCCCTGAACGCGTCAAGAATAGGCTGCACCTGCATCACCATGCCGGCTCCGCCCCCGTACGGAGTGTCGTCAACGCGGTTATGTCTGTCAGTCGTGTAGTCCCTGATGTCGATGATGTTCAGTTCGATTATTCCGTTGTCGATCGCTCTTCCCAGCATGCTCATGCGAAGCGGCGCAAACATATCAGGAAAGATCGTGAGTATGTTTATCTTCATATCAGTCCAAAAATCCCGGTATGAGTTCCACTTCAATTATGCCGGCCTCTTCATCGATGCCTCTGAGGAAGGCATCCACCGCAGGGATGAGCACACTTTTGCCTTCGGCTGTTTCTACATCGAGTATGCTCTGTGCAGTGTTCTGTATCACATCCTTCAGGATGCCGACCTCTCTGCCGTCCGTAATGTCTATGACTCTGCAGCCTATGAGATCGCGCACATAGTGCTCGCCCTCAGGCAGTTCCTCGAGGTCTGAAACATATATGCTGACATCCATGCCCCTTATCTCTTCGGCGGCATTGCGGTCGTCTATGCCCTCGAGCTTAACTACAGGCCTGTCCTTCTGATATCTCAGCCTTTTTATGGCAGCATCTGTTGTTTTTCCCGCACGCTCAAGAAGGAGGACTTTGCCCTCCTTCAGATTGGTCGAATCCTGTGCATAGAGTGTGATCCTGACTTCGCCTTTGATCCCCACAGGGCTCCCGACTTTGCCTATTAAGACCGTCTCGTTAGTTTTATCAGTCTTCTTCAACTATCTCTACCGACACTCTGAGATTCTGCTTGATGGCCGCAGCCTTTACCACGGTCCTGATCGCCTTAGCTATCCTTCCCGACTTTCCGATTATCTTGCCGATATCTTCATCAGCTACCTTGAGCTTGACAATTATGTCTCTTCCGTCAGTCTCTTCGGTGACAAGGACCTCGTCCGGCTTAGTGACCAGCGCTTTCGCGATTACTTCTACCAGACTTCCCATGCCGCGCCTCCTTATTCGATAGCGCCGGACTTCTTGAGAAGTGCTCTTACTGTATCAGTCGGCTGAGCTCCGTTAGCGAGCCATCTCTTTGCAGCCTCGTTGTCGATGATGATCTCACTTGGGTCCTTCAGAGGATCGTAAGTTCCGATCTCCTCGATGAACTTGCCGTTTCTCGGTGTTCTCGAGTCAGCAACAACTACTCTGTAGAAAGGCTTCTTATGAGCTCCCATTCTCTTAAGTCTGATTTTTACCATTTTTGTTCCTCCATTTATAAGTTTTTAATTGATATCGTTATTTATTGATGCGAAGTGTTTTTCGTTCACAGCGAGGATGCAAGCGGGCGAACAGCAGATCTTACCTGTAGCAAGTGAGCAGCACGGCGCCGCGCAGACAATGCTGTGGTGAAAAGACGGGCATCTAGAATCCGAGATTGCGCATCATGCTCCGCGCCTTCTTCGAATCCGGATTTGCGATTACTTTTGTCAGCTTCTTCATCTCTTCATACTTTTTGATGAGCTGATTGACATCCTGTACAGTGTGGCCCGAGCCTGCCGCGATGCGCTTTCTGCGCGACGCGTTCAGCACGTTAGGCTTAGCTCTTTCAAACGGTGTCATTGAGAGTATGATGGCCTCCCATTTCTGGAGCTCTGCCTTGCCCTGCTCAAAATTGATGTCTTTCTTCTGAGCCGCCGAGATGCCCGGGATCATGTCAATGAGCTTTGAAAGTCCGCCCAGTTTGTTGATCTGTCTCATCTGGCCGAGGAAATCCTCAAGGTCAAACTTGTTGCGGCGGATCTTCTCCTCGAGCTTGCGCGACTCTTCTTCATCGAAAGCGTTCTCAGCCTGCTCGATGAGAGACATGACATCTCCCATGCCGAGGATCCTGGACGCTATCCTGTCAGGGTAGAACGGCTCAAGAGCATTGTACTTCTCGCCGGTACCCATGAACTTGATCGGCTTGCCTGTTACAGCCTTTACAGAGAGCGCTGCACCGCCTCTTGAGTCACCGTCCATCTTGGTCATTATGATGCCGTCGACTCCGAGCGCCTGGTTGAATCCGTCGGCGATGTTGACAGCGTCCTGACCTGTGAGAGCGTCGACTACGAGGAGTATCTCGTGAGGCCTGATTGACCATTTCAGCACCTTGAGCTCGTCCATGAGCTGCTCGTCGATCTGCAGACGTCCGGCCGTATCGATGATCAATACGTTGCAGCCGCGTCTCTGGGCCTCTTTCATGGCTTCAGAAGCGATCTGCTCAGCATCGTTGCAGTCCCTGTTTACGTAGACAGGTGTGTTGACAGCCTTGCCGACTATCTCGAGCTGGTCTATAGCCGCAGGCCTGTAAATGTCGCATGCAGCCAGCATCGGGTGCTTGCCTGTCTGCTTGAGCCATGCCGCAAGCTTGCCCGCGGTCGTAGTCTTACCAGTACCCTGGAGACCGACCAGCATGATCACCGTAAATCCGCTCGGCGAATATGTCAGCTTGCTCGCAGTGCCTCCCATCATCTCGACCAGTTCGTCCTTGACGATCTTGATTACCATCTGGTCAGGAGTCAGGCTCTTGAGCACTCCGGCACCCAGTGCCTTCTCTTTTATTGTTGCAACAAATTCCTTTACGACCTTGAAGTTTACGTCAGCCTCAAGAAGTGCCATCTTGACGACACGCATCGCGTCTTCGAAATCCTTCTCAGAGACTACTCCCTGGCCTCTCAGGTCCTTGAATGCGCCTTGTAATTTTTCGGCTAATCCTTCAAATGCCATTCGTTCTATCCTTATCTCACTCTGTGATCTGTTCTATCAGACGTTTCAGTTTATCTGCATACGGCTCAGCCATGCATGCGGAATCTATGATGCTGAACGCTTTCTCTGCCAGCCTGCGGTTCTCCCTGTATGAGTTCAGCAGACCGAGCTTTTCCTCATATGATTTAAGAGCCGTCTCAGCTTTCCTGAGCGTGTAGTGGACAGCCTGGCGCGTCTGGCCAAGCTCTTCAGCGATCTCCGAAAGCGACAGATTATCTTCGTGGTAGAGAGCCATTACTTCATTCTGACTCTTGTTCAGCAGGCTGCCGTAAAAATCATATAGCATGCTCGCATATTCTACTCTTTCTATGTCGTCTTTCATCGCCTGTCCCCGTAAAAATGATCAGCGGCATGACCGGCCCCGCCGGTCACACCGCCATATAATAACACGTTCGATATAGTCTGTCAAACATTTTCTTTGACAGTTTTTCTTTTTAAATATCCGATCTTGCAAGGATCTGCGCCGGGGTCTTCCGCATGGTCGTAAACACCGGAATGAGGCCTGTCACAAGATTGAACACCAGCAGCAGGCCGAAAGTCACAGCTGCAACGGCCGGTGTGATCATGTACTGGCCCTGCAGGTAGTAGGTGGTTTTCACGATCTGAGTGAGAGCCAGGTACATCAGGGCGATCCCCGGAACAGCAGTGATAAAGGTTATGACCAGTATCTCTCCCGTGAACATCTTGTAAATATCGCCCTTCTTTAAGCCAATTGCCCTCAGGGTCCCCACTTCCTTTATTCTCGAGAGGAATGATGACCTGAGCATCAGGAACATCTCGATGAGTGAGATCAGCACGATAACAGCCGCTACGATTATCGCAGACATGAGCTGGTTCCTGTGAGCATTAATATAAGCAGCCCTGTCCCTTGCATCATTTAAGCTTGAAGAGACGCCGGATTCATCCAGGATGTATTTAAGAAGAGTGACATCGGATGCATACGCGGAGATATACTTCTGCTTTCCTGCATAATGCTTCATTACAGTGTCTGCATTGACATAAAATGTGTCATCATCCGCAAGGTCACTTTTATAAAACCCCACTACTTTAAGCTTTTCGCCGGCAATTTCCATGTTAATGGCATCACCGGTCTCCAGCTCGTCACGGTGGTATTCATTCAGGATCACCTCAAGCGCTTTCTTAGGCTTGCGGCCTTCCGTTATCTCTATCTTGTTTTTCGAAAGGTCAAGATCCATGATCTTTCCGCTCTTTACATAGTCGATTTCCTCGCCGCCGCCCTGTAAAAAGCCTATTGACATATCTCCGTCAGCGTCGTCGGCATTAGTAATGATATACATAGCCTGGTCCGGATCCACAAACATCGATGGGGATTCCGTATCGGATATTCCTGCTATTCTGTAATCATCAAGATTAGGCACCTTGATCCTTCTGCCTATAAAGTCCTCTATCGATTCAAGGCATACCACTCTTCCGAGATCGTCCCTTATGAATCCTTCGATAACAGACTTGTCTATCACGACATCGTGAGGATCAGCAGGCATTTCGCCGGCAACCAGGCTGCCGGGATCCAGCGCGCTTGTAAGCACAATGGATACCGCGAGGGATTCCTCTGCATAACTGGTCTGCAGATAATCATCGAGCGGCAGGATCACACTCTTTTTAGTTTCACCCGGCAGTACAAAATCGACTGTATCGAGACTGCCTATTATGCCCAGCATCTGCTCCGCCCGGTCTGCGGCCGGCACGGTTATGTAGTTGCCGTTTGTGGTTCTGTAGTCCACCGGTTTTACTTCGAGCAGGCCATACACATTGCTTATTGCCAGGAAGGCAAACATAGCGGCGAAAACAAATCCCAGCAGCAGAACTTTCCTTACGAGACTGAAATTGCTGACGGTTTTCCAGCCGTTTGCGAACATGTTTGAAATGCTGTAAACCGGTGTGTACCTTGCCTTATACTCAGCCGGGAGGCATGCAGTATAGTCAAAGTCACTGTCCTCGTAAATAGTCTCATCGATCGCCTCGTAATGCTCATCGATAAGCTGCATATTCGAGTTCTGATCCACCACATTGTATTTGCCATTGGTATCAATGTAGATGTTATTGCCCCTGACGACCAGCTTTATGTCTGTCTGATTATCATTATCACTATAGACATCGATGCTTACGTTGTCCTGGCGGAGCCCCTTATGGAACTCCATATCCTTAAGATATATCCTGTTCTCGAGCTGGTAATCAAGGGATCCGGATGAACTGTTATCGTAAATGCTTACGATCTTTCCGTCCTTCATTTCTGCAATATAATCAGAATAGAACTCAGCGATGTTTCTTTCATGAGTGACCAGCACGACAAGCTTGTCCTTTGAGATCGCCTTGATTATATTCATGATCTCAAGTGTATTGGCGCTGTCGAGATTTCCGGTCGGTTCATCAGCGATGATGATCCCCGGGTTCTTTACGATCGCTCTTGCTATCGCTACCCTCTGCCGCTGGCCGCCTGAAAGCAGACCGGCGCGCTTGTTTCTGTACTGGTCTATGCCTACCTTCTCAAGACAGTATCTGACGCGGGCTGTTACAGTTGCAGCGTCCCTTATTCCGATCATGCGAAGCGCCAGAGCGACATTTTCGAACACCGTCCTGTCATCGATCAGGTTGAAGTTCTGGAAAATATATCCTATATTCGCATTCCTTATGCTGTCTATCGTGCCGGAAGAAGATCTGGTGATGCTCTCCCCGTCGATAGTTATGGTTCCGCTGTCTACGCTGTCCAGACCGCCTATGGCATTCAGCAATGTAGTCTTGCCGCATCCCGAAGGTCCCAGGATGCAGAAGATCCCCTTATCGGGAAGTGTTATTGAGGTGTTGTCTATGACATGGATCTGATTGGACTTGCCTTTGTTGTAATACTTATTTACATTATCGATCTTTATCATGCTCTACACCTCCTCCCTGAACGTCCTCATGGCACTCTTTGAGAAGATGTGTCTGGAATATGTATTGGCGATAAGGAGTGACATCAGCAGAAGCAGAGCTCCGAGAATGCCGTAATCAAGAGGAGTGAGGTAATAAAGCATCTTGGTGACTTCTTTAAAGCTATAACCCGTCAGCTGCTGCAGTATACCTTTGTTAACGAGCACTGCAAACAGCACGATCATGCCATATGCGATGATCATCATGAGTACGAGTTCGATCCTCAGGATATTGCCTGTATTGCTCTTTGATGCGCCAAGTATCCTCAAAGTCGAATAATATGAATTCCGTGATCTCATGATCAGCCTGATAACTGCATACGCAATGAAGAAGAGTATGATGAACTCCAGCGCCAGTCTTGCATAAGTCATCAGATCGATCATGCCGCCGATATCGCCTTTAGGATCTGACAACGAGTCCTTTATCACAAGCGAGGTATAGCCCATATCGCTGAGCGCCTGTTTAGCGGCGTCGGATTCCTGCTCGTTGTTAAGGAAAACGCTTACCTGATAATAGCCCTTGTCGAACAACTCTCTGTAGTCGCTGTCACTGATAAAAACACAGTTGTAGAAAGTATTGTAGTCCCCCTTAGGTATCCCCAGCAGCCTTTTACAATTATCTTTTGTTATTATTTCGTCTACCTTGTACTTTCCTTCAGATTCAAAGAATTTGTTTTTGATCTTAAGGCCAAAGTCCTTCCCGTCTGCATCCTCGTCCTCATAGTAATACTCCTGATGTTCAAGCAGAAAGACTTTGCCATCCGGCACATTCGGGGAGGAAAATACAGCCCGCCCGTAATCTTTGATGACTCTCGTGCCATCAAAGCTGAACTCGGTCGTTGACGCCGCTGCCATAATGGAGATCTCAAGTTCGTTGGATACAGCATCGCTTGCGTATATGGTGGAATATCCATACAGTGAATAGCTGCTGTCATCATCAGTGTCCATGTCGATTATGATTCCTGCAATTCTTATATCCTGCGAAAAATCGTAGACCAGCTCCTGTTTTACATCGCTTACAGCAACGCGTTTCCCGATATACTCATCACCTCTGTTAGCAAGTCCGATAAACTCGTCAGAGGCAGTGCCGGCCCTGATCACTATCTCATAATCATTCTGCGGCATGTGTCCGAATGTGATCTCTTCCGCATTGATCTGGTCGGAAGAAACGATCGATCCTTCAACGGCGCAGTCGCCCAGATCCAGGCTTACAGGCCTGTCAATGGCGATGTCGTTTTTCGCCAGGTTCTTTACATTAGGAATGCCCTGTATCGCAGCATAATCATTGTCTGTAAAGCTGCTTTCGTCAGTCTTCTTAACTATCAGTCTGTCAGAATTTGTATTTACAAAGTACGGATTGCTCCCTAGCAGAGCTGATTCATGCATGCGGTTTATTTCAGTCGTATACTGGCTCAGGACTGCTGAAGAAACGAAGAAATACACTATGAACAAAAGGATGAATTTTGCAGGCAGATTAAAGGTATTGCGCACGCCGAGTCTCAGTTCCGAAGATCTCTTCATCTTACCGGCAGTGCCTGTATCCGGGATATTGTCTGCAGGGCTCTTCTCCTGAAGGCGTACATGGTCCTCGAGATGTCTGTAAAGCTGTTCAACGGACGCCTGTGTCTCAGTGTCTGTCTGTTCTATCCTCTTGTCTTCGATGATTTTTCCATCATGCATCGTAAGTTTGCGTGTGACATATGGCTCAGCCTGTTCATAGTTATGGGTCACTATGACAACAAGCTTATCCCTGGCCACTTTCGCAAGCGTTTCCATGACTGCTTCTGCGGATGCGCTGTCGAGATTGCCCGTAGGCTCGTCAGCGACAATAATAGGCGCATCTTTTGCCATTGCTCTGGCTATTGCCACCCTTTGCTTCTGACCGCCCGACAGTTTGGACGCCTTTGTATTGCGGTATTCGCTCAATCCCACCAGCTCGATCAGCTCGTTCACACGGCTCTTGCATTCGCTCTTCCTTTTGCCCGACAAAAGCAGAACAAGCTCAATATTCTCATAAACAGTGTAGCTGTTTATGAGGTTGAAGTCCTGAAAAATATTGCCGATATATGTTTTGCGGTATGCCTCGTATTCCTCGGTGCCGTAAGCAGTGGTATCCTCACCGCATACGATCATCTCGCCCTCTTCATACGTGTCAAGGCCGCTGATAACATTCAGGAGAGTGGACTTTCCGCTTCCGCTCTCGCCGGTTATCGCAACGAATTCACCCATGTCAAGATCAAGGTCTATGCGCGAGAACCCCATGCTGACGGTATCTTCACCGGCGTAGTATTTTGAAACTTTTCTTAACTCAATTGTATGAGACAATTATTATCCTCCTCAGTAATGGCCTTCGCAGCAGGCCATACTCCAGGACATTATATCACTTTGGAGTGAATCTATGAATTACTATAAATAATACAGAGAGGCGCATATCTGCACCTCTCTGTGAATTATTTGATAGCTTTTATATATTTTGCTGATTAAGCTTCCTTCTTAGCAGTGAAGTGAACAATGGCGTGAACCAGTGCTACTGCGGCAAGGATACCGGCTGCGATCCAGCCTGTTGCACCGACCGTCGAGCCTGCGATACTCGAGAAGTATGTGCCGGCCTGTGTGCCGTAGAATGCGCCGAATCCACCGGCTGCTGCTGCAAGGATAGCGAAGATGCCTGCGGCTTTGTTCTTCTTCAGGAAGGAAAGGATAGCTGCGAGTACTGCCAGAGCGCCTGCTCCGAGGAGAGCGCCTGTTCCGACTGCTCTTGCCATGATCTCATCCGAGATCAGAACGCCGTCTTCAGCCTGATAGCCTCTTCCGACATCGACTGCTGCAAGACCTTCGTCAAGCTCAAGATGATTATCTCCGTTGTCGAAGTCAACATCGCCGTTCAGTCTGTCTGCAATGCTCTTGAGTTCAAGATCGGCTTCTGTATCAGTGAGTGTCTTGAGACCATCTCTTACCTGCTGCTCACCGTCTTCGTACTCAGCAAGCTTAGCCTTACCGTCAGCAAGCTGCTGGCGTCCGTCAGCAAGCTGCTTTTCTGCATCAGCAAGCTTTCCAGGGGCTGCTTCATAATCAGCGAGACCCTGATTGTACTGTCTGTATCCGTCAGCGAGTTTCGCCTTACCTGCTGCAAGGTCTTTTTCGCCCTTAGCGAGCTTTCCAGGAGCTGCTGCATAGTCCTTGAGGCCCTGATTCTTGATGCCTTTAAGGACATTTACCAGGTTAGGAATAACTGTGCCGGCAACTGTCTCCATATCATCATTGAACGCATCTAAATCATCGTTAGCCAGTTTGTTTCCGCTATATGCCTTGAGCAGCGTAACAAGCTGCGGAGCCTTCTCATTCAGTACAGGTCTGATAGTCTTATTGTTCAGAGCGCTCTTGAATCCGGAAGAAAGGCCGCTCGCAAGAGTATCCTTACCTGCCTTGAGCTGTGCATATCCTTTGCACCAGCTGTCAAATTTATCGCTTGTGCTTGCCGCTTCATCCGCACTATCTGCAAGCTTCTTAGCCAGAGTGCCCATATCATTTGCGAACTTTCCTATGGTCTGTGCAAAGGTTGCATCATCTGACCAAAGCGGCTGTGCCTTTTCGTTAAGAGTCAGGACTGCAAGGTCACCAGTCAGATCATTATAGAGATCTTCATCAAGAGACTTAACCATTGACAGCTGATCAGATCCACCCAGTGCAGCAAGTGCACTACCGATTTGCTGGGCAACCTCTTTCTTAAGATTAAGTGTATCGCTGAGCTTTTCTATACCTTCATCGCACTGATTTATGCCGGCACTGATCTGTCCAAGCAGGCCCTCGATATTTGCAAGTGCTTTGCTTGCCTCTATCCGATAATCAGGCGGAATATCAACGACCTTATCACCTACCGGGAGCTGGGCCGGTACAACGGCGTCACTTCCGGCCTGTTTAGCATATCCACCGATGACCTGCTGCAGACCGCTCAGCTGCTTCTGCTTTCCTTCAAGACTCTGCTTTTGCCCTTTGACGTTTTCGATCTGAGCCTGTCTTGCTGCAGGATTTCCGATCAGTGTAGCTGCGTTATTGAAATCCTCCGATTTTGCCTCAACAGCAGCTTTCGCTTTTTCACTCAATGTGTTTAATTTAACTGCCGCTTTTGCAAGAGGCTCGATTCCGCTTTCAAGTGCTTCATTGAAATCTTCGTAGGTCTTTGCAGTAAGAATTTTATTGGACAGGCTTGAAGTCATTTCGCCAAGGCCGGCAGCTGTGTCAAGAGTATCCTTCTTCGCATTGACAGTTGCAGTTATTACTCCCTTTGCCTGTCTCAGACCTGCATCAGAGTAATTCACAGTATCTTCCGCCTCACGTTCGAATCCGTCCTTCCATGAAGGTCCCTTATCTCCGGTTTTGGCATCTGTCGAATAATCCTCATAAGAAGTCTTTGCGAACTGAAGACTTTTGATAGACTCATCCAGCTTAGCAAGATTACCCGGGGCTTCCTTATAGTCCTTGTAACCCTGTGCAAGCTGAGCCTTACCATCAGCAAGCGCTTCTTCTCCTGCTGCAAGCTGTCTTCTTGCATCAGCGAGCTTTCCAGGAGCTGCCTCATAGTCAGCGAGTCCCTGTGCATACTGGGCTTCACCATCAGCAAGTGTCTTTTCGCCCTCTGCTAACTGATCCTGGCCGTCGAGATAAGCCTGCTCATTTTCCTTGAGCTGGTTTAGTCCGTCTTCGAGCTTGTTCATGTTAGCTGTGGACTCTTCACCTGCCTTCTCCCAATAGTCTTTGCACGCAAGCACGTCATTGAGGCTTGTGGCGCCGCCATAAAAGCCGAACAGTGCTGCTGCTACGAGGAGAATGCTTAATCCTTTTTTCATCTTAATTCCCTCTCTATAACAAGTAATAATTTATTGGTTATAGTCATTGACAGGCGCGCAAAAACGCTGCAACCTGCATTGCCGAAACTATTATATCATTTTCAGTATCCTAAAGTATAACAATTGTTAAGATTAGGTGAAGAACAAATTGTATTAATTCGGAAACATTCTTAACAAAAACAAAAAAAACAACTAAGCGTTGTTTTAAAAAATAAGGTTGATATTTGATTAACATTCGGTTTGCGGCAGAGCAAAAATATTTCAAAAATAAAAAAGCGGCGACGTCCTAATTTCCCAGAGGGTCACCCCCCAAGTATCATCGGCGCTAAGGAGCTTAACTACTGTGTTCGGGATGGGAACAGGTGGATCCTCCTCGCTATTGTCACCGCAAGTGGCTGAGAGTGCAGCCTT
>JAFVPI010000018.1 GCA_017505405.1 Mogibacterium sp. | reverse complement strand
ATGTTGACGTATAGTTTACTGAGCTACGTATCATCGAACCCAAATCAATAGTGATAAAAAAGTGATAAAACTGCTGTTTTTCGCTTAATCAAGGAAAAGATAAACGCCCTGGAGTCTTGTGATTCCAGGGCGTTTATGGTGCGCGCGGAGGGATTCGAACCCGCGACCTACTGATTCGTAGTCAGCCACTCTATCCACTGAGCTACGCGCGCATATTCTTTCGCGACTTAAAAATGTTACAACTAAGAAGGTCAAATGTCAATACGCAGAAATAAAAAGCGCTGAAACAGTATAAGAAATACCTGACTGCAGGCTGAATCAAAAATCATTTTTTGATGTTTTTAACACATGCAAGTGGTAAAATAGAAAAGATACTGACAGAATTGACTTGAAAACCGGAGGACCGGGATGAACGATTTACGGAAAAAGTTAATAGCGCTTATTATGGCCATGGCTATTACTGTGTCGCTCACGCCGTCACTTGGTTTGGCATACGCAGAAGACGAAAGCGCAGATGCACCTGCAGCAGCTGTTGCTGAAGAAGCTGCTGATCAGGAAGACTATCCTGAGCAGGAGGATACGGAGCAGCAGGATGCAAATGCGGGCCTGCCGGAAGAAACAGCTCAGATAATTGAGGAGGACCCTGCTGAAGATGAACCGGTCATCACCGATGTCATAGAAAGCGAGACTGAAAGACTTACCCCGGATGAAGAGATGCCGGAGCCGGAGGAGCTGTATGACGGCTACCTCAAGATGAAGGCCTACGGGGCACGCGCCGGAAAAACGGTCGGAGGCAGGCTCAAGGGTGCTAATAAAGGCATTTATAACTATGTCAATGCGGAGATCGCCAAAGTAGCTGCCGGCAACAGAGCATCTACTATATTTAAGTATTCGGCAGAAAGCCTTTTCGGCGGCAAAAACTACTGGACGGCTTCAGAGCTCGGACTCAGGAGACTGTCGGATTCCAACGGCAACATAACGGAAACTGCTAAAAAGACCTGCCAGAATCTCGGGACTGTTCTTAATGCCCTGCTGGCAGACAATCCGTATGGACTTTACTGGTATGACAAGACAAGGCGCGCATATGGCGTTTCATTCAGCTGCCATCTTGAAACAAAAGACGGTGAAGAGCGGCTCGTAGTGACCGGCAGCGGGTATATAAAGCTGCCTGTAGCGGCTGCTTATTCCAGTACAAAAGGGCTGGGAACATACGAATTCGATACCGGAATAGGGAAGTCGGCATCCGGAGTTGCTTCCAAGGCACAGGCGATCGTTGACATGTATGAAGGCGTCGATGACACAGAGCGGCTGACGAAATACGGAGACGAGATCTGCAGGCTGGTATCATATAACCGCAGCGCTGCCGCAAGCTACAGCGCCTCCGATGACAGCACTCCTTACGGCGATCCGTGGCAGCTGATATGGGTGTTCGACGGCGACCCTTCTACAGATGTTGTATGCGAGGGATATGCCAAGGCTTTCAAATTCCTTTGCGACCTTACTGATTTCAGCAGTTCTGTCGACTGCATAGTAGTGACGGGAGATATGGGCGGTGCAGGTCACATGTGGAATGTTGTAACTCCTGCCGACGGATATAATTACATCGTTGATCTGACCAACAGCGATGGCGGATCCCGTCTTTTCAACAGCGGCGTATTCATGTGCAATACGCCGGCTTCTGAAGCATATCCGAGCTATTATTTCCGCAGATCCGGTTCGCAGATAAAGTACACATATGATGAAGACTGCACGAGTGTATTCTGCAGGAACGAGCTTGCGATACCCGGCGACGGTACCGGGCATGAGCCTGCGGAAGATCACTACCTCGTTAAGATAGCGGCTGTTCCGGCATCATGCACCAGGGCAGGCAATATCGAGCACTATATGTGCAGCAAGTGTGAGCTGCTGTTTGCCGACAAGGCAGGCAAGGAAGCAATATCCGAAAATGAAACAATAGTCAAGGCTCTCGGACATACAAAACCGGTATATGTAAAAACTAAAGCGGCAACCTGTGAGGAGACCGGCGTTAAGGCACATTACGAGTGCTCACGCTGCGGCACTTATCTGGATAAGAAGGGCAAGCTGTTGAGCGCTAAGGCAAAGAAGAAGCTCAACTTAAAGAAAAAAGCTCACAGCTATAAGAAAAAGGTAATTGATGACAAATATCTGAAGTCAAAGGCGACCTGCACGAAGAAAGCTAAGTATTATTATTCGTGCAAATGCGGACGCAAGGGGAAGAAGACCTTTGCAGCAGGCAAGGCGATTGGCCACAGTTATGAGATGATCCTGACTCCTGCGACTGCGGCAAAGGACGGAAGCATAGCAAAAAAATGCAGCAGATGTCATAAGAAAGCAAAGACGACTAAAATTTATAAAGCAAGTAAAGTGTCAATACCGAAGAAGTACCAGACGGTTGTATATAAAGGAAACAACACCGAAACTACAACAGTCACCGTCAAGAACCGGAAGAACAAAACGATCAGCAAGGCATACTATGACCTGAAGTTCGAAAACGACTATGTAAACAAGGAAGGAACAGCAGTAATCACCTTTAAAGGCAACTACAGCGGTACCATAACGCTGAAGTATAAGATTACGGGAATACCGGACTGACAAACAAAAGAATACGGGAAAGCAAAAGACCGGCAATCATGCCGGTCTTTTTGTTTTACATGTGTAAAGTGTTCAACTAGACTGTGAAGCCCTTTGTCATCTTGTCATCAGGATCCATGAACCACTTGGCTTCTCCGCAGAGATAAGCAGCGCCTGTTACCTGCGGGATGATAGCATCGAAGTCACCTACCTTTGCAGTATCTGCAACTGTACCGATGAATCTTGTGTCGATGAATGATTTGTAAACGAAGCATTCACCAACGCCGAGCTTGCCGTGCTTGTACAGCCAGGACAGCTTAGCCGATGTACCTGTGCCGCATGGTGATCTGTCGATCTGAGGATCATGAGGCTCGCCGAATACCAGCTGGTTCTTCAGAGCGAATTTTGCCTCAGGGCAGAATACCTTGTCATCCTCTGTAAGCTCATCCTCGCAGTAGTTCTCAATGAGGTCTACGCTTGTGATGTCGAGCTCAGGATGCTGGATAGGAACTGTTCTGTTGATTTCCTGAAGAGCGAAACTTGACCACTCTGTGAGGAACTTTGTGTGCTCAGGTGTGACCTTGAATCCGAAGTTCTTCTCTACATCAACGAGAGCGAAGAATGAACCGCCGAAGCAGATGTCGTATACGACCTTCTTGCCCTGATACTCGAGCTCGAGGTTTTCCTTGTAAACGAACGCAGGAACGTTTGTGAGCTTAACTCCTGTGACCTTGCCGTTCTTGCATGTGCACTCAAGATGGATCAGGCCGGCAGGTGCCTCGATAACGACCTGTGTTACCGGCTCCTTCATCTCCATGAGTCCTGCTTCGAGGATAACTGTTGCAGCTCCGATAGAGCAGTGGCCGCACATGTTCAGATATCCGCCGCCATCCATGAAGAATACTCCGAAATCAGCTTCCGGGTTGATCGGTTCGCAGAGGAACGCACCAAACATGTCATGATGTCCACGAGGCTCGAACATGAGCATTGTTCTGAGGTAGTCATAATGCTCCTCAAGATAGTGCTTCTTTTCGATCATGGTGTTTCCCGGAAGTTCCGGGCAGTCGAGAGCGACTCTGCAGTACTCGCCCTCTGTATGAGCTTCGACCGTTCTGATGACTGTTTTGTCATAGTTGTCATAGTTGATCTTGGCTTCAAGATACTTTGCCATAGGTAATTACCTCCTAGTAATTATGAGTTTTTACACGTGTAAATAGTGCCTGAAGATCATTTATCTTCATCTTGTATGATATCGCAAACAATTATAAGCGTCAATGATATAACTTTGCCGTATATCCACTTTTGCTTAATGAGGAATTTAAAAATTTTAACTGCTTTTTCTTATAAAAAATGTGGTGTTCTGAAAGCTTGATTTTCTATAGCTTTGCGATACGTTTTTTGTATAAGCATTGTTGTTTCAAATAAAAAAAAGTGATATTATGAATTTGTCAAAAAAGGCGTTTTTTTGCGTGTCTTAAGACGAAAAAGGAGATCAAGTATTATGGAAAATATTCAGATGTTACTGAAGCAGGGTGCCGTAGGCAGACCGTGCGAGGCAATCGTAAAAGTCGGCGACAAGGTCAAGAGAGGTCAGCTGATCGCGACTCCTACCGGACTCGGCGCTAACGTACACTCCAGCGTATCCGGCGAGGTAATCGATATCACTGAAGACAGGATCATTATCAAGCCGAACAAAAAGCAGCCTGAGAGCTATGTAAAGATCAAGAAAGGTTCAAACCTTGAAATGATCAAAGAGGCAGGCATCATCGGACAGGGCGGCGCAGGATTCCCTACATTTATAAAGATCTATAACGGCAAAGAAGACAAGCCTGTTCTTGATCACGGTTACATCCTCGTAAACGCTTCCGAGTGCGAGCCGGGACTCGCTCATAACATTCAGCAGATCGATGAAGATCCTGCTACACTGCTCAGAGGTATCCACTATCTGATGGAGATCGCAGGAGCAGACAAGGGCATAATCGCTATCAAGAAAAAACACAGAGAAACGATCGAGAAACTGGATGCACTTCTGAAGGATGATCCTGCAATCGAGAGACATCTTCTGCCGGATATCTATCCAATGGGCGAAGAGCGTGCTGTAGTAAGAGAATGCCTCGGCATCGAACTCGAACCGGACAAGCTCCCATCGGCAGCAAATGCTGTAGTAATCAACAGCGAAACAGTTTACAGCTGTGTAGCTGCAATCGAGGATCAGAAGCCTCTTATCGATAAGAACATCACAGTAAGAGGAATGATCAAAGGCGGAAACGAAGCGCATGTATTCGAGAACGTTCCTGTAGGCAGAAGCGTGCAGGCTCTGATCGACGAAGCAGGCGGATTCGATGAGAGAGGCTACGGCGAAGTCATCATGGGCGGATCCTTCACAGGAAAGGCAACAGAACTCGACGCACCTATCACAAAGTGCACAGGAGCGCTGCTCGTAACACGTCCGTTCAGAGATCTCCACGGAGCAAAGGTAGGTATCCTCGTATGCGCATGCGGCGGTAACCTCGAGAGAATGGAAGACCTCGTTGCCAAGTATAATGGTACAGTCGGCCATGTCTGCTACTGCAAGCAGGCAGCTGAAATGCCTAACGGAACACGCAAGTGCGAGCGTCCTGGCAACTGCCCTGGACAGGTTAAGAACAACCTTGAGTTCAAGAAGGCAGGCTGCGAGTACATCATCATCGGCAACTGCTCTGACTGCTCCAACACAGTCATGGCATCCGGTCCTAAGATGGGACTCAAGGTAATGCATATGACAGACCTCGCTATGATGGCTGTCGGACACCCACTTTACAGAACACTAAAGGTGTCCAAGAAGGTCTCTCAGGATCTCAACGTTGTAGACAATGT
>JAFVPI010000017.1 GCA_017505405.1 Mogibacterium sp. | reverse complement strand
TTGGTCGAGGGGGATGGATTCGAACCATCGAAAGCAGTGCTAACGGATTTACAGTCCGCCCCCTTTGGCCGCTCGGGAACCCCTCGAAAAGTATTGGAGCTGATGGAGGGAATCGAACCCCCAACCTGCTGATTACAAATCAGCTGCTCTACCGTTGAGCCACATCAGCGCATTGGCGACCGGGAACGGGCTCGAACCGTCGACCTCCAGCGTGACAGGCTGGCATTCTAACCAGCTGAACTACCCGGCCCAATAGTATTATGTAATGGTGCTGCGTGCTGTTTCTTTCAGACGCTTGATTATATTAGCACGATTGTATATTCGTGTCAAATACTATTTAGTTTATTTTTAGATTCTTTTTAAGATGCAAGATATCTGCCCAGTGTTACGCTTTCGCTGAGAAGCACCGCCTTGCCCGAAGTCATGTCAGAAACCGCTGATTTCAAGCGTTCTGTCTCCTCCTTCGGACAGCTTATCACTGCGCTGACAGTTTCCGTGTACTCTATATCGCCCAGATCAAATCCCTTATCGGAAGCAAAATTTGTAATTTTACTGAGATAAGTATAGTCGAATGAATACTTTAAAAGAGTGCTTTCTTTGACATCACATATACCCGCAGCCTCTATGCCAAGCTTTGCGGCATGCGTGTACGCCCTCGCCAAACCGCCTGTGCCGAGTTTTATCCCGCCGAAGTATCTGGTTATCACGATCGCAACATTCGTCAGTCCCTCGGCCGTTAAAAGCTTCAGAACGGGCATTCCTGATGTGCCCTGCGGCTCCCCGTCATCACTTGCCCACTGATGCTCGCTTCCTGCCCCGCAGACAAATGCAGGTACATTGTGGGTCGCGTCCTTATACTTTTCTTTTATGCCGGCAATGAAAAGCCTCGCCTCCTCCGGCGTTTCCGCCGGGGAGACGTGGGCTATGAAGCGCGATTTCTCGATTATGTATTCGGCTTCTCCGTATTCATAAACGGATCTGTATAAAAACATCTGACCTCTTTAAAGGATGTATTTGTCTACGTCGACTTCCTTGATCTTCTCGCCGAGCTTTTCGAGGACATACTCCCTGTCGATGCGCACATCATGCATGTCAGGATCAGGCAGGTTATACGAAATGTCCTCAAGAAGGATCTCAAGGATGGTATGGAGTCTTCTGGCTCCGATGTTCTCGGTCTCTTCATTCATGAGGTATGCGAGATTTGCGATCTCATCGATCGCGTCATCCGTGAATTCTACACTGACACCTTCTGTCTCGAGAAGAGCCTTCTGCTGCTTTGTGACAGCGTTTTCAGGTACCGTAAGGATCTTCTTGAAGTCTTCCTTGTCAAGGTTGCTGAGTTCAACATTTATAGGGAATCTTCCCTGGAGTTCCGGAATAAGATCGCTTGGCTTAGATACATGGAAAGCGCCTGCTCCGATGAAAAGCATGTGGTCAGTCTTTACAGGACCGTATTTAGTATTGACCACGCTGCCCTCGACTATCGGCAGGATGTCTCTCTGTACGCCCTCTCTTGATACGTCAACGCCCGATCTCATGCCGCCTCCGGATGCGATCTTGTCGATCTCGTCGATGAAGATGATACCGTTCTGCTCGGCATTCTGCAGAGCCTCGTCCGTCACCTGATCCATGTCGATCAGCTTCTGCGCTTCCTGCTCCCTGAGGATGCGTCTTGCATCACTGACCTTGCATTTCTTTTTCTTGGTCTTTTTAGGCATCATGCTGTCGAAGATGTTGCCTATTGCGATCATTCCCTCGTTCTGGTTATCGAGCTGGTTGGTCTTAGGAACGTCATCCACCTCGATCTCGACGATATGATCTTCGAGAAGTCCTGCGCGGAGCTGCTCCCTTACCTGATCCCTGGCCATCTTGATGTCAGCGAACTCCCTGCTGGATTCATACTCTTTCTGCTTGTTTTCTTCGTATTCCTGTCTCTGTGTCTTATATCCGAGGTTTCCGAAGATGTTGCCAAGCTGCACGCCGCCGTTGCTGTCGCTCTTAGGCGAAGGAACTATCGACTTTACGATGATATCTTCCGCAATGACGTCTGCCATCTCGGCGTTCTCATCCATTCTCTTCTGCTTGCTGAGTCTCATCGATGCCTCGACAAGGTCTCTGATCATGGAATCCACATCGCGGCCTACGTAACCGACTTCTGTGAATTTTGTCGCTTCCACTTTTACGAACGGAGCATCCATGAGCTTTGCCAGTCTGCGCGCGATCTCAGTCTTTCCTACTCCCGTAGGACCCATCATAAGGATGTTCTTAGGAGATATCTCCTCTCTCATTTCTTCGGAGAGCAGGCTCCTTCTGTAACGGTTTCTGAGCGCGATCGCCACATACTTCTTGGCCTCGTCCTGGCCGATTATGTACTTGTCGAGCTCCGCGACTATCTGTTTCGGAGTCATGTTTTTGATATTGTCTGCCATGTTCTCCTCCTAAAGTTTTTCTACTGTAATGTTGTTGTTGGTGTAAACACAGATGTTGGAAGCGATCTCAAGAGACTTTCTTACTATGGTCTCTGCATCCAGATCTGTGTTTTCAAAGAGAGCTACGGCAGCTGAATAAGCGTAATTTCCTCCCGAACCTATTGCTACCACGTCCTTGTCCGGCGAGATGACTTCACCGTTTCCGGAAATAACGAGGAGGTCGTTTTCATCAGCTACTATCATGAGAGCTTCAAGGCTCCTCATGGCCTTATCCGATCTCCAGTACTGCGCCAGATCGACAGCAGCCCTCTTGAGATTGCCTGCGTGTTCTCCGAGCTTGTTCTCGAACTTCTCAGTAAGCGAGAAAGCATCGGCAACAGAGCCCGCAAAGCCTGTAAGCACTTTATCTTTATATATTTTCTTTACTTTCTTTGCGCCGTTCTTCATGATGGTCGTCTCTCCCATCGTTACCTGGCCGTCTCCGCCTATTGCGATATCTCCGCCCGGTCTTCTGACAGCGCATATCGTTGTTGCATGAAACTGGATCATTTCTTTTTCTCCTTGTATTTACACTCAGGATTTGAGCACTTCACAGTGCCGCTCCTGCCTTTTGTTTTTACCAGCATCGAACCGCAGTCCGGGCATATTTCGCCGGTAGGCTTGTCCCAGAATACCACATCGCATTCCGGATAACCGCTGCAGCCGTAGAACAGCTTGCCTGACTTGCGGCCTTTTTTCTCTATTATGTCCTTTCCGCACTTCGGGCATTTTACACCCGTGGATCTGATGATAGGTTTTGTATTCTTGCACTCCGGATAGCCCGTGCAGGCAAGGAATCTTCCGAACCGTCCTTCCTTTATTGCCATCGGCTTGCCGCAGATCTCGCACACTTCATCGGAAAGTACTACTTCCTTCTCTATGCGTTCTACCTCTCTGTCAGCGGCCTTAAGTTCTTCACTGAACCCCTTATAGAAATCCGCAATGACTTTCTTCCAGTCCTTCTCGCCCAGCTCCACGCTGTCGAGGTTGTCTTCCATCTCGCCGGTGAACTTTACATCCACGATATCCGAGAAATATACCTGCAGTATACCTATGACATCAAATCCGAGTTTTGTAGGCTCCAGGGCCTTTTTAACGCGTTTTATGTACTTTCTGTTAACGAGTACGGATATGATGGAAGCGTATGTACTCGGCCTGCCGATATTTTTCTCTTCCATCTCCTTTACCAGGCTCGCTTCTGTATATCTTGCAGGAGGCTGTGTGAACTTCTGCTCCTTTATGAGCTTTTCGAGGTCGAGCACCTGGCCCTCCTCAAGCTTAGGAACGTTCACCTCGCCTTCCGGGTTGGAAGCCTTGTATACCTTCTTCCAGCCATCGAATGTCATGCGGGCTCCGTTTGCGCGGAACTGGTATTTTCCGTTGTTGATGAGGACCTGCATGGTATCGAACTCGGCAGCTGCCATGCGCGATGCCACGAATCTTTTCCAGATCAGATCATAAAGCTTGTACTGGTCCTGAGTGAGCGAGTCTTTTATCATTGAAGGCTCGAGTGTCACATCGGACGGTCTGATCGCTTCATGAGCATCCTGCATCGCCTTGTTCCTGTTTGTGAAGACATTATTGCCCACGTACTCAGCTCCATACTTTTCAGTGATGTATGAGGAAGCTGCAGCTACAGCCTGCGACGATACTCTTACGGAATCGGTCCTGATGTATGTGACCAGACCTCTTGCGCCTATGCCCTTGAGGTTTATGCCCTCATAGAGCTGCTGGGCCACCTGCATCGTCTTGCTAGTCTGGAATCCCAGCTTTATCGAAGCATCCTGCTGCATGCTCGATGTTGTGAAAGGAGCGTAAGGCTTGGTCTTCCTTTTGCCTTCCTTTATGGAGTTTACTATGTACTCACCCTCAGCGAGTTCGGCTTCAATGGCGTCAGCAGCCTCCTGATTCTTTACGGTCGCCTTTCTTCCGTTTATCTTGCTGAGTTCCGCTATGAATCCATCACCGAAGTCAGCAGCTATGCGCCAGTATTCTTCAGGAATGAAGTCAAGGATCTCGCGCTCTCTGTCGCAGATAAGCTTGAGAGCTGCGGACTGCACGCGTCCGGCAGAAAGCCCCCATGAGACCTTCTTCCAGAGCAGCGGGCTGATCTGATAGCCTACGAGCCTGTCAAGCACCCTCCTGGCCTGCTGGGCATCAACAAGACCCATCTGTATCTCTTTCGGATCCTTGATGGCTTCCTGCACAGTCTGCTTGTTGATCTCATTGAACATGACACGGCATTTTGTATCCGGATCTATATCCAGAAGATGCGCGATATGCCATGATATAGCCTCTCCCTCACGGTCAGGGTCCGTTGCGAGCAGCACTTTGGATGCAGACGCTGCCTCCTTCTTGATCTCCTTGATGGTATCGCCCTTGCCCCTGATGTTTATATATTCAGGCTCGAAATTGTCTTCTATGTTTACGCCCAGTCTGCTCTTCGGGAGATCCCTTACATGGCCTACTGAAGCGATGACTTTATACTTCGAACCAAGGTATTTGCTTATTATCTTTGCTTTCGACGGTGACTCCACCACCAGCAGTGTCTTATTGGTTTTTGCCGGTGCCTTTGTCGCTTTTTTTGAAGCTGCCATTAACTTCTCCTTTATATATAGATGTAGATTTTTTACAATTTGAAACTTTAGCACATATTGTCAATGTGTCAAGAGTTTTTTTCTTCACAAATCCCGCGCATCATCTGCTGAGGTATATCCTGCCGGCATATGATTCGATCACTCCCTTTATCTCCATCACCGTCACAAGAGAGCTGGCAAGACCCGGACTGAAGCCCGTTCCGTTTATGATCTCCTCCATGGTAGCTCCGCTCATTTCTCTTACAAGATCGAATATCCTGCGTTCATCAGAATCAAGGTCGTTGCTGACCGCATCTGTTTTTTTCGGCGATGCGCCTATGTCTCTTATCATGTCATCGATTATGATCAGAGGCACTGCTCCGTCCCGTATAAGAAGGTTGCAGCCTATACTTGTCTGGCTGTTTATGTTGCCAGGCACGGCATACACTGTGCGTCCCTGATCAGCCGCATGTTTTGCCGTGATCAGCGAGCCGCTGTCCAGACCCGCCTCCACAACGACCAGAGCCTCGGACAGTCCGCTTATTATCCTGTTTCTTGCCGGAAAGTTGCCTTTGAAGCCTTCCTCCTCAGGATGATATTCGCTTACGACAAGGCCGCCGTTTTCAAGCCCCCTGATCATAAGTCTGCGGTTGCGCTGAGGAGTCATGTGTTCTATGCCGCTTCCAAGCACTCCGATCACCTTGCCGTCAGCTTCAAGCGCTCCCTCGTGGGAATAGCCGTCGATCCCCAGGGCAAGCCCTGAAGTAACTGCAAGACCGCTTTCCGCAAGTCTCCTGCCTATCATCAGCGCCACATTCTTTCCGTAGACAGTGTTCTTCCTTGCACCTACGACTCCTATGGATCTTTCGTTCAGCAGCTCCCTGTTCCCTGTGCAATAGAGCTGCGCCGGCGGATCCGGTATGTTTCTGAGTCTCTCCGGATATTCCACTGAATCTATATCTATTTTTACTGTTTCAAACATTTTCTTTCACTCCTGAAGTCTGTAGCTCAGAGCCTCGGCAATGTGCACGGTTTTTATGTCATCGCTTGCATCTAGGTCAGCTATGGTCCTGGCCACTTTGAGAGTCCTGTTGCAGGCTCTCGGCGACATCGCAAAGGCATCGTACGCTCTTTTCATAAACATTTCTTCTTCATGTCCGAGGCGGCAATATACTTCGAGATCATGATCCGGTATCTCTGAGTTGAAGAAAGTCCGGCCGCCTGCGGCTGCAAACTCAAGCGCTGACTCTACCTGACATCTCATTTCTCCTGTAGTGAGTCCTTTCCTTTTTCCTTTCAGTTCGTCATATCCCACTTTCTTCATGCTTATTTTCATATCGATCCTGTCCATTATGGGACCGCTGAGCTTGCGCCTGTATCTGTCAAGATCAGCCTGAGTGCATGTGCACTCTCTGTCGGGATCGCCGAGAAAACCGCACGGACAGGGATTTGCTGCCATTACGACCTGAAAGTTGCACGGGAAGGTATACGCCTCTCCTTTTCTGAAATGCGTGATCTTCTTATCTTCCAGCGGTATCCTGAGGGATTCGATCACATCCCTGTTGAATTCGCATATCTCATCCAGAAAAAGCACGCCGTTGTGAGCCAGTGTGATCTCTCCGGGCACAGGAAAAGATCCACCGCCTACAAGGCCCGCTCTTCCGATAGTGTGATGCGGAGCTCTGAACGGCCTCTTATACCTGAGACGTATGCTGTCAGGACCGCGGCCTGCGACCGATCGCACGATCGCTGTTTCAAGGAGTTCGCGATCGGTCATCGCGGGCATCACCGCTGCCATCCTGCCCGCGATCATGGTCTTGCCGCAGCCGGGGCTGCCGACCATGAGCAGGCCGTGTCTTCCGGCTGCTGCGATCACCACTGCTCTTTTTGCGTTCTCCTGCCCGGCAAGATCCGCAAAATCCTGATCATCCGGCATATTATCATTGCCTTCATTTTCCGCATCCATGATCTCCGCGGCATCTCCGGGCCTTACTTTGCTCATGAGACAGTCAGAATCAGCCATTGCTGCAGCGTCCTCAGGGTCCATGGAAATCAGCATGGCGCATTCCCTGAGGCTTTCCACCGCATATATGTTTCCTCCTGCAAGAGCGGCCTCTGCCCTGTTGGCCTCCGGAACTATTATGCCCTTCAGGCCTATATCATTCATATGAAGGATCATAGGGAGAGCGCCTTTAACGCCAAGTACCCTGCCGTCAAGAGCCAGTTCTCCTATAACTCCCCATTTATCAAGCATGCGTGTCCTTATGCATCCTTCGCTGGCCAGTATCCCGGCAGCGATGGGAAGATCAAGACAGCTGGAGTTCTTTCTCAGGCTGGCAGGTGTCAGGTTTACGGTTATACGGCCTTTAGGGAATTCATAACCCGAATTGATTATAGCGTTTTTTATCCTTTCCCTTGACTCCATTACCATGGTGGAAGCAAGGCCTGACATGCCAATGCCGGGAAGTCCCCTTGTGATATCCGTCTCAACAAAGACTTCCCTTCCCTCCATTCCTATGCATACCGCTGATCGTGTTCTGCTGTACATGGCCGGCCTCACATGCAGTTCTCTATAAGATCGGTCATTATCTCATAGACATCAAAAGACAGCTTGTTCCATTGCATCCTGCGTCCCTGCAGGTATTGCTCCGCCGCCCTTTTTATACGCAGCTGCTTTGCCGCCGTTACAGACTCGGAAGGATATCCGTACTGGTCTCCGTTTCTTGTCTTCACCTCAACAAAGTGAAGGACTCCGTCCTTTATGGCAATGATGTCTATCTCTCCGGCCTTTGTCCTGTAGTTTCTTTCTATGATCCTGTATCCGGAATTAGTCAGAAGATCTGCTGCAAAGCTCTCCCCTATATCGCCTACATTTTTTCTGTATCTCATCCGAAATGCCTCCTTCATTTTTCGTGAGATAATCGTAGCAACATGACATGCAACTGTCGAACGGACAAAGCTCTCAGATAAACAAAAAATGACCTTTTTCAGGTCATTTTCACGGTTTTTGGTTTTATCTCTCCTGTTATCGCTTAAGGACGAACTTTTCTATCGCCAGGGCAACACCGTCATCGTCATTGCTGGCTGTGATGTAATCCGCATGGTCTTTCAGACCGCCCCACGCATTCGCTACCGCCACGCCTATGCCGGCCAGCTCGAGCATCGCCATGTCGTTGGGAGCATCTCCGCAGCACATGAGTTCGTCAGTACTTATGCCCAGCTTATCCATAAGCCACAGCAGTGCTGTCTTTTTGCTCGTATTTGGGCCGCCGACTTCAAGGTTGCTCATGAAGGATGATGTGACATTCGCATTCTCCATCGCGCAGACCTTCGGCCTTGCCTCCTCCAGAAGTTCAAGCGTCCTGAAGACGAAATTGACATTTTCTATCTTTTCCCTGTGCTCCAGCATCAGAGCAGTAACATCAGGAACAGGCCTTCTGCTCCACAGGACATAATCGGCATTCCTGAATTCGCATCCGTTTTCCTTTACGTCCTCGTAGTACGACCAGTCCACATATGCCTTGCCGTCAATAAAGACTTCGATGTCCGCTCCGGTCTCGTCCTTCAGTTCAGCCACTCTTTCAACGGCTTGCGGATCAAGGAAATCGCTGTATATCTGTTCTCCGCTGTGCATCAGGTTGACATGCGCCCCATTGGAAGTAATGGCGTACTCGATGCCGGAAACACTCATTATGTGCTCAGGAAGTGACGCGTATGAGCGGCCTGTAGACACAACTATATGAGCTCCGGCAGCAGCAGCTTCCTCAAGCGTCTTTACAGTCCGCTCAGAGATATCCCCTGCGCTGTCGAATGTAGTTCCGTCAAGATCGAGAGCCACCATCCTTATATTCTTTTTTAACAGATCTGCTGTATTCTTCATAATCAATAATCAGTAAATAGCCGCACCCAAAAGGATGCGGCTGTTTGGTTCTTTATTATGGAATACTGACTATTCCTCTTCCTTAGCCTCTTCAGCTGCCTCTGCAGGAGCTTCTTCTGCTGCAGGTTCTTCTGCTGCAGGCTCTTCAGCAGGGAGAGTAGCCTTGATGCTCAGGCTGATCCTTCTCTTATCAGGATCGATCTCCATGATCTTGACATTGACAGTCTCGCCGACCTTGAGTTCGTCAAATACGTTCTCAACTCTCTTGTTAGCGATCTCTGAAATGTGTACGAGTCCGTCCAGACCTGCTTCGAGTTCAACGAATGCACCGTAATCCTTGATCTGTACTACCTTGCCCTCGAGAACATCGCCTACCTGATACTTCTCGCCAACGAGTGTCCATGGCTCAGGCTGGGTCTGCTTGAGACCGAGGCTGATCTTGCCCTTTTCCTCATTGAGGGAGAGGATCTTAACATTGATGATGTCACCGATTTTGAGAACTTCCTCAGGGTGTTTGAGCTTGCCCCAGGAAATCTCTGAGATGTGGAGAAGTCCATCGACTCCGCCGATATCTACGAACGCGCCGTAGTCAGTAAATCTCATTACCTTACCCTCGACGATATCGCCGACGTTCAGGTTCTCCCAGATCTCAGCTACAGCCTTGCGCTTCTCATCAACCAATATGGCTTTTCTTGAGAATACTGCTCTGTTACGCTTGGTATCTACTCTGATTACTCTGACATCGAAAGTCTGACCGAGGAACTCTTCTGCGTTTTCAACGTACCTGTCGGAAAGCTGCGACATAGGAATGAAGCCTGTGATCTCCTTGTAAGCTGCGATGACACCGCCGTTCACGGCTCTTGTGAGTGTGACAGTGATATTCTCTCTGTTTTCCATCGCTGCTTCAAGCTCTGCATAGTTCTCTACAGCCACAAGTCTCTTTGTTGAAAGCATGATTCCGCCTTCACCGTCATCGGACTTGACGACCTTTGCCTTGATCTCGTCCCCTACCTTGTACAGGTCTGCGAGAGTCTGGCCCTCTTCCATTGCAACCTCGTCTGACCTTAAGATACCATCCTTCTTGCAGCCCATGTTGACGATAACAGCGTCGCTCATTACCTGATCGACCTTGCCGTCGATAATATCGCCAGGCTTTGGTAAACGTAAAGATTTCTCAATGTCATCCATGAAATCCATCATTGGATTCTGTTCCATACTTTTGTTGACATTTTCGCTCATGTGGGAAATAACCTCCTTGATAATCCACTCGGGCGTCGAAGCGCCCGCTATGCAACCAATTTTAGTATATTTTGTCAACCTATTCAACAGTAAATTTTTTGAGTTCTCTATAAATACACTGTTTTTGTTGTTTTTTTTCGCAATCTCGTAAAGCTTTCTGGAGTTGGAGCTGTGTTCGTCACCAATAACTATCATCGCATCGACCTGAGATGCCAGCTCTGCACAGCTTTCCTGTCTTTCGCGCGTTGCGTTGCATATGGTATTGCGGATATCACAGGTGATACCTGCCCTGTCAAAGACTTCAAGCACTTCTTTCAGAAGTTCTTCCTTGATGGTCGTCTGACACACGATAATAGGAAATGTACCTTTAAGAGCTTCCGCCTCTGCTTCAGCTTCGGCGGCATTTCCTATAACATGCGCGCTGTAGCCGCACCATCCGTTGGTAGCCTTTACCTCCTGATGTTCTCTGTCGCCTATAACTACAACAGGTATGCCTGCTTCATGAGCTTCTGAAACTATGTCATGGATCTTCTTGACGAAGACACAGGTAGTGTCAATAAGTTGTATCCCTCTTTCAGCTGCCTTCTCATAAAACTCTTCAGGCTCCCCGTGCGACCTTACGATCACGGTATCGCCCTCGTCTGCTTCATCGAGCGACTCTATCATGGTAACGCCCATTGATTCGAGTTTCTTTACGACTTCCTTATTATGGATCAGATAGCCGCATGTGAACAAACGGCCTTTGCGGTCCTTATTTTCAGCTTCGCTGAACGCCATATCTATTGCTCTGTTTACTCCGAAACAGAAGCCTGAATGTTTTGCCAGTATTATTTCCACTTAAAACTCTCTTTCGAAATGTATGGCCGGCGGGATCACCGCCGGCCTTCTTGTTCATGTCTGATCAGCAAACGTTATAGCTCTGTGCTGTCACGGCAGTTTAGAACTTGCCTGCTGTAGCTGCTTCCTCAACGGAAACTGCTACGGATACAGTCATTCCAACCATAGGGTTGTTTCCTGCTCCGATGAGACCCATCATCTCTACGTGTGCAGGTACTGAGGAGGATCCTGCAAACTGAGCGTCAGAGTGCATACGTCCCATTGTATCTGTCATACCGTAGGAAGCAGGACCTGCTGCCATGTTGTCAGGATGCAGTGTACGTCCTGTACCGCCGCCTGAAGCAACTGAGAAGTACTTCTTGCCTGCTTCAAGTCTCTCCTTCTTGTATGTTCCTGCTACAGGATGCTGGAATCTTGTAGGGTTGGTCGAGTTACCTGTGATGGAAACGTCTACATTCTCTTTCCACAGGATAGCTACGCCCTCCTGTACGTCATTTGCGCCGTAGCAGTTGACCTTTGCTCTTGGGCTTTCAGGATCCTTGGAGTAGCACTTTCTGAATACTTCCTTGAGCTCGCCTGTTGCGTAGTCATATTCAGTTTCAACATATGTGAATCCGTTGATCCTTGAGATGACCTGAGCAGCGTCCTTGCCAAGACCATCGAGGATTACTCTCAGTGGTTTCTGGCGGACTTTGTTGGCCTTGGAAGCGATTCCGATAGCTCCCTCAGCAGCAGCGAATGACTCGTGGCCTGCGAGGAATGCGAAGCACTCTGTGTCCTCTTCGAGGAGCATCTTTCCGAGGTTGCCGTGTCCGAGACCTACCTTACGGCGGTCAGCTACGGAACCAGGGATGCAGAATGCCTGAAGGCCTTCGCCGATAGCTGCAGCAGCGTCAGCAGCCTTGCGGCAGCCCTTCTTGATTGCGATGGCAGCGCCTACTGTATAGGCCCACTTTGCGTTTTCGAAGCAGATAGGCTGGATGTTCTCGATCATGTGATAAACATCAAGACCTGCATCCTTTGTGATCTGCTCTGCTTCTTCGATAGATCCGATACCGTACTCAGCCAGCTTGGAAAGGATCTGTTTTTCTCTTCTATCATAAGATTCAAATGTAATCATGTCTCTTTCCTCCCTGTATTACTCTTTACGCGGATCTATCAGTTTTACAGCATCAGCTACGCGTCCGTACTGGCCGGATGCTTTTTCGATAGCCTTTACCGGATCATCGCCTGCCTTGATGAAGTCCATCATCTTGCCGAAGTTGAGATACTTGTAGCCAATGATCTCATCATCTTCGTCAAGAGCAAGCTGAGTGATATAACCTTCTGTGAGGTCGAGATATCTAGGGCCCTTATCAAGGGTGCCGTATGTTGTGCCGACCATGGATCTTGTTCCCTTGCCGAGATCCTCAAGACCAGCTCCGATCTGGAGGCCGCCCTCTGAGAAAGCGCTCTGTGAACGTCCATAAACGATCTGCAGGAATATCTCTCTCATTGCTGTGTTGATAGCATCACATACAAGGTCTGTATTGAGAGCTTCGAGTACAGTAAGACCCGGAAGGATCTCTGCTGCCATGGCTGCGGAGTGTGTCATTCCGGAGCAGCCGATAGTCTCTACCAGAGCCTCCTGGATGATGCCATCCTTAACGTTGAGTGAAAGCTTGCAGGCTCCCTGCTGAGGTGCACACCAGCCAACGCCGTGAGTGTATCCAGAAATATCGGATATCTGCTGCGGCTTTACCCACTTTCCTTCTTCAGGAATCGGAGCAGCGCCATGGTGCACTCCCTGGTGAACAGGGCACATGCCTTTCACTTCTGCTGAATAAATCATAATAGTAACCTCCTGATCATCAGTGAAATTGAAATCTAGCTTATTCTTTTCTATTTTATCTCATACATGGAAATACAACAAGGTCTGATTGTAATATGCTTAGTCTAGACTTCAAAATCGCAGGCTACCGAGCCGCTGCGGACCTCGTGCATGCGCTTTTTGACCGGCATGTGGACCGGGTGCGTCTGATATGCATCGAAAGCTTCCCTGTTTTCAAAAAGTGTTACCAGAGCCAGATCATAGGATCTCTCACTGTGCAGGATATCAGCTCCCGCCTCGAGCTCCAGCATGCCTTCTATTCTGCCCTTCATACCATAGAAATTCTTCACCAGCTGAGGGATCTCATCCTTGAACTCATCCTTTATTTTGAACATAACGATGTGTCTTATCATAAATATGTCCTCCCCTTTCAGTACACAATATCACTGTTTTGATTATAAAGTGTACAGACAGGGATTTGCAACAAAAGCAATCCTGTATGCATGGTCTTCAGGGAAATGATGCATCCTGAAAGAATCAGTTCATACTGTTCTCGATCCTCAGTATGGCTTTGTCAAGAAACATCTTCAGACGGTTCATGTCTCCTGGCTCTGCTGCCGATCTGATGCGCTCGGCCATCTCACGCTCCTCCCTTATGCTTTTATTGAGAATGCGGTCCGCAAAAAGTACTATCTTGTATCTGAAATCCAGCTTCTTTACATCAGGGTAGTAAAGAAGCCTGATGCTGTTCATATCTACACTGCAGCCCTTTGAATAGACAAGTTCGGGTTCCAGCAGGTAGCTCTCGCCCTCAATGAGATGATCAGATGCATTCTCGCTCAGACTTATCAGGTTGCGAATAAGCAGAAGCTTGTCATAAAGCGTCATTTTTGACGGATCAAGCCTGCTCAGTCCGGCCGGCTTATAGCTGAACGAATACTTTCCGCTGTCCCTGATTATTGACATCCTGACAAAATTCTTACAGTAGTTTTCCGTAAGTATCTCCTCGACATACGCAGGCATTCTGTAGCCTGTCATATTCTGATTTATCCTTTGCATGCACGCCTCCTTTCTAGCCTCCGCACTTGCTGCACGCCGTATACCCGCGTTTCACGGCAGTATCCCTGTCGATCTCTATGTAATTCCTCTGAAGCGAAGGGCATCCGCGCAGATGGTAGTCCTCTCCGTCTGACGGAAAGTAATACACAAGAGATCCGTTTTCTGCCCGGCTGCTGTGACATAAAGGGCAGGCTTTGTACTTTCTTTTTATCGAACCTGAAAGTGCTCCTGATGTCGATGCCGCTCTCAGAAATGTGCATCCCTTTGAATGATATTTTTCACCTCTTTTCGGAAATATATATACTGCTTCAGTATCTTCATCAGCGAACTCCTCAGCTGTCATGCTGCTTTCATCGCGTTCAAGTCCGACATATGCTCTCGTTGCCAGAGCGAGGTCATAATCCGCCTCCGCTTTTATGCCGAGAGGATTACCGGTCTTCAGTCCAAGTCTGAAATCGACTATCAGGAGCTCATCCATGCCCCATCTTCTGCACCTGAATCCCGAGTCAATCACTCTGGTTGAATGTACCTGTGAATGACCGTTTTCGATCTGCTTTCTTATCCGATGCGGAAGCGCTATCGATGTATCTGCCATTACCGCCTCTGCCGCGCCTCGCCTGAGCTCACTGGCTGCGATGAAGCTGCAGTCCTCGATGCACGCGTACATCAGTATCACAGAGCTCATTACCATGACTGCGATTATGAATACCGGCAGCGCGATCGCCGCTTCCACCAGATAGCTGCCTCTTTTATTTATAAGCATCTTCGAATTCATGGCTTTTACCGTTTGCCTCTATGGTGAACCTGACTCCCGTGTAATATTCCATCATGTTGAAATCCGCATAGTATCTGTATTTCATGTTTATCTGTATCAGATCCATTATCCTGAGTATCCTTACGCTGTCCTTGAGGGAGGCGATCATTATCATCAGATATTCATCATAATTCAGGCCTTCACTGAACTGCGTGACTGTTTTTATTTTTCCGGACAGATCAGATATCTCTCCGTGTTTTTCTTCAAGTTTTTCCCTTGCCTCATCATCGAGTTTGCTTTTGATCTTCCCTGATCCCAGGACCGCCCATATATCAGTCTTCCACTGTTCAGGTGATTTAAGCACAGGTACCCGCCTGTCATGATACAGGTCTTCAAGGTCTTCTTCAGTTTCAAGGGCTGCCCACACCTCTGCAATAAGAGCCTGCGTAGCTGCTCCGAGCGGACCCGGTGTGATGGCTTCAGCTATTGTAACTATCATTTCCACCTTTGCAGGGTCCTTATAAATAGCCGCCAGATTGAGAGCATTTCTCGCGATAAACAGCCTTCTCCTTATTGCTCTGTAGTTCTTTTCATCATCTGTGCTGCCTGTGATCACATATTCCCACTCGTTTACCAATAAATGATTTTTGTCATCTGCTTTGGTGACATGATTATCAAAGCATCTTTCCAGCAGAAGCACCTCTGCTCCGCCGCCGGATAGCATTCCTATAAGCCCGTTCTCACCTCCTGCTGTCTTCGCTCTCTCTGTAAGCTGCTCGCCTGACACGCTGCCTCCCATTCCGTGTGAAGGGAGTGTATCGATCACGACCGGGTTGTTTATGACCCGTCCCTCTTCATCAAATCCTTCACCGGTATCAAGATCACGGTATGTCCTTCCCGTACCGTTGATGACCTCAGATGCTGCACTTCCTGCAAAACCCAGTCTGAGCGCTTTTCTGAAATTTGCAGGATCTCCCAGTTCAAAGCCCGTCAGGTCGGCATTCGCTCCCTTTATATATGCTCCAAGCCTCCCCTTCGTAGAATAATTCAGGTACGAGTCCAGCTTTGCTGTAACTTCGTCATCATTTCCGAAATATGCCATTATTGAATAGTCATCAAGCAGATGCACATCATATTCGGACAGTACCGCTTTGGTCCAGAGTCTGCCGAAGGTCTCGCATTCACTGCTTACGACCATCCTCCTTGAGACTCCTACAGCTCCGGCGATGCACAGTGCGAATCCAGTGAATATGATCGCCAGCATCACCAGTGATGATCCTTTTTTATTTGTGATAAATTCAGTCAAGTGCTTCACCGCTTCTTACCAGAAAATCCTCGTTTATCATATACGTTCTGACTTTTAGTCTTTTGCCTGCATTATTGATAAGTACTCCGCCCCTGAGCAGCGTCACCTCTTTTTCAGTCTCATAAGTACGCATCATTATGCCCTTATAGGCGTCCTGTGCCTCAAGCGCCTCCCTGTGCGCCTTTATGCCGCTTGTCAGGATGTCAAGGTAAAAGACGAACGTCCTTACAAGGAGCATTGCCGTGATGATCATGAGCGGCAGGGATATCGCAGCTTCGACCATCTGAGAACCTCTTTTTCCGATGTGGATCCGGATGGCTTTCATCTTTAGAAATTCGCCGCATTGAGGTTATGGAATATGCGGTTCACGAAGTCCACTACAGACGATTTGAATATGATGCCTGCAGCCACAGCGATAGCGACCAGGATCGCTACCTGTACCATTTCCATACCCTTCTTGTTACCCAGTAAAACTGCGGTTTTATACATTATCCTCTTCATTCTTCCACTCCTTTCCCTTACATGTTCAACAGCGCAGGTGCCATTGTTATAACTATCAGCACTATCAGCAGCAGTCCGAGCGGATACGACATCTTAGTGTCTATTGACTTTCCGTATTCTCTTGCCACCGTTTTTCTCTCGTCCCACAGATACCTGCTTTCGCGCTCAAGGCTCTCCACGACATCGCTTCCCCTTTTCTCATTTTCATTGAGTATCGCAGCTATTCTGATCATCTCCTTTACATCATGCTTTACCGCATATTCATTGATGACCTGCGCGGTGCTTACACGGTGCCCTTCCGTAGCTTCTCTCAGCTCTATCAGATCTTTTTCGAACGGGCTGCAGGCACCGCTGTCCTCATATCCGGCGCTTATGGTATCGAACGCATCGCTCAGTATAAGACCGGCGTTTATCATCAGATACAGCTGGTTGCAGAACCTCGGGAGTCCTCTCATGATGGACCTTCTTTTTTCTGCAGCTGTGCGGTCCTCCTTCACCGAACCGGCTGCCATCAGTATTACGAGGCCCACATACATAAGGGGGATCAATATTACTGCCGGGCCGGCGCTGCGGTTTGCTGCCTTCCACTTTACAGCTGTTCCGTCCGGCAGCGCCGATGGAAGACGTATCTCCTTTTCCCTGGAATACTCTATGCTGCTTATCATGTTATCTACTGCAGCTTCAATCTCAGCTTCACGCGTTTCCGCATCTTCCGTCCGCGCATGTCCTCCTCCGTCTGATCCTGCCTGAAGCGTAAGCGTCACATCACGTGTCAGGATGTTTTCCCCGTCTTTTATTTCGAGACTGAGATCATACCTTTCACTTCTGTCCATGCTTCTTCTGCTTATTCCTGTGATGCATCCATTCCTGTCCGCAAGCAGCCTTCCGCTTTCCTCGGGACCTTTTACAACAAGGGCCAGTATAAGGAGTGCTGTAATAAGTGTTACGGCATATATCCCGGACATCAGTTTCTTATCCTTCAGGAGTTCTTTATACCTCGACATTTGTGATCCTCTGTATCATTGCGTATATCCCTATATTTGATGCCAGAACAGCAGTCATTATGATGCGTCCCGCGGCAGTCTCGTATAAAGGAGCAATATAATCAGGCGCCGTGAAGTTCAGGAACAGGATTATCAGGACCGGCATAGCGAAGATGACGAGTCCTTCACCCTCCTTTCTGCGTACAAGCTCTTCGACCTCCCTGTCTATGCTCATCTTCTCCATGATCACTCCCGCAGCCTTTCCCAGAGCCGTTATAAGACTGGCTCCGGTGGTCTTGCAGATCGAGTAGATCGTGACGAAGTCCTTCACATCCTCCAGTCCCGAAGCGTCGGCCAGATCCCGGAGCACGCTCACATCGTTCTCGCCGCCCGTCTCCATCCTCTCGTATGCCTTTGACAGATCTCCTGCGAGTATCGCCCTTTTGCCATAGATGTTGAGAAGTGACGGGACAGACTCGGCGATGGCATCCTTCATCGACCTTCCGGCCCCTATGGCTGTCGATGCCATGAAGAGGAAGTCCTTGAACTCCGCCATGTAGCGCCTGCGTCTTCTTTTGATGATGCTGTCCGTGACAAATCCTTTTATTCTGGGTGCAAAAGGTATTATCACGGCCGAGAACATAATGTTTCTGTACATCAGATACGAGATGATCAGTCCCGTAGCCGCCAGGCAGCTGTAGAATACCGCGTTCTCCTTTCTGCTGAATTCATATTTCGATAGTTCTGTCATTGATCCCTGCCTAAGCACTTTTTATTCCGGTCAGCATGGAGTCGTAGCCGCTTCGGATGAGTCTCTCCCTGTCGCGCAGACCGTTCCCTGTAGGATTGAGTTTCCCGTCCTCACCCGTTTTATAAAGGTAGTTCAGCTTGTAATTGTTTCCGTCGTAATCTGTCATCTCAGCTACCTCCTCTACATAGCGCCTGCCTTTTGCATCGCGTCTCAGATGCACAAATATGTCTATGGCATTTGCTATCTGGTTTCTCACGGAATCGACCGATACCTGCGAGTCTGTAAGATACATCGTCTCAAGCCTGTTCAGCATTCCACGGATGGAGTTGCCGTGTCCTGTTGACATGCTTCCGTCATGGCCCGTATTCATGGCCTGAATCATGTCTACCACCTCCTTTCCTCTTACTTCTCCGACGATTATCCTGTCAGGCCTCATCCTGAGACTCGTCCTGATAAGCTGCGTCATGCTGACTTCGCCCTTTCCTATTGAGTTAGCCGCGCGGCATTCCATCTGCACCTTGTTTTCAATATGACTTATCACTAATTCTGCTGAATCCTCTATAGTGATAACTCTCTCGTTTGGCCCGATATATGCCGTAAGAGCGTTTAAAAAAGTTGTTTTGCCCGAAGATGTGCCTCCGCTTATAAAAACGTTGTAGCCGCTTCTGACGAGCGCTGCGAGGTCCTCAGCGCACTCCCTGGACAGACTGGCGCAGCCTACGAGCTCATCCATTTCTATCTCCTTCTCCCGGAACTTGCGGATGGTAAGTATGGGGCCGTTCAGCGCTATATTTCGCAGCACGCCGTTTACCCTGAACCCGCTCGGGAGCCTTGCGTCGACTATAGGATTCGCTTCGTTGATCTCCCTGTGTACGTCGGAAGCGAACATCCTTATCATCTCTTCGAGCTCTTCGCACGAGGTGAATGCATCGTCTACTCTCATGAGGGTCTTTTCCCTCTCAACGTATATCCGCTCCGGACCATTCACCATTATCTCGTTTATAAGGGGATCATCGAACAGCTCCGTCAGTATCCCGTATCTTCCTGTGAGTCTTCTTCGCAGGCTGTCGATTATCATTACCGTCTCATGCGAATTCGTTCTGAGAGAGATCTCCGATCCGAAGAACTCGTCCTCGCATTTCGTCAGTATCTCGTCTTCCGTGGGCGGCTGTTCATTCTCCGTGATCCACCTTCTCAGCTTCCTTACGATACTGTCTATTTCAGCTCCGTACTTCCTTACCGTTTCTGTCTTTGATACTTTCATTGCCGTCCGTTCCGAATATCTGCTTCAGACAGTCATCCATGGCAACAACATCTTCCGTGCCGCCTGTGACTTTTATTCTTATAAGCTTCTCCATCGCATCGCTGCCCAGCATCTCCTCAATCCCGCTCACTCTTCTGCCTCTTTCAAAGTAAACGATCTTTTCCGATTCTTTCATCAGCGTTATATTTTCTTCCCTGAAGCAAGTGGCTGCATCAGCGATGATAGTGTCATATTTCCTTGACATCCCGGATATGAGAGTCCTGAGCTCCTCTTCGTCAAGATAGGCGACCGGGTTGCGTCCCTTTCTGAGAAGAAGAGAAGACACTCCGTAGCTGTCCGTATAAGTAACACCTTCAAGTCTGCTCTCCCTTCCGCATTGTATGGAATAAAGCAGTCTCGAAAGACTGTTTCCCTTCAGCGCATCATTTACGCCGTGATCATTGATGTATGAGAGAGGAAGTATCAGCACGCTTCCGCCGCGCGAGTAAATGATCTGACCTGCCAGTGATCTGCATCGTTCTGCGGAATATGAGTCAGACTCACAGCATACGCTTATGAGCCTGGCGCTGTGATCCAGTCCCGGACCTGTCCCGCGCCAGAGGTTATAGACAACTGACAGCTCGGATATCAGCTCCTGTATGCTGCAGAACTTAAAAACAGTGCGGCAGTCATCCCTTATATCTTTCCCGGAAGCTGTAATGAACAATGTCCGGGGCCTGAGAGCGTTCAAAACGCTGCTGTCCAGCTCTGAAGGCGATATATCCGTCAGAATAACGCTCCCTGATGCATCTTTAATGTTATTACCTATCACGTTAACGTATATATCATTATCGTAAGATGACAGTTTGTTTACCAAAGCGCACCTGTATTCCTCATCCCTGATCATTATCCCGACTCTCATTCCGGCCTCCTGTGCATCCAACTATACGCGAAACGAATTCAAAAAACTGTACAGGTTTTGCCATTGAAAAAATGCCGGATTTCGTGCAGGATCCGGCGTTTTGAGGGCATAAAAAAAGAGACTTCTCTGCCCTTTATACAGAGTAGTCTCTTATGGTGCGGACGAAAGGACTCGAACCTTCACGCCTGAGCACAAGAACCTAAATCTTGCGTGTCTGCCAGTTCCACCACGTCCGCGTATTGCAACCAGGGGACCACAGGCGAAGCCTGTAGTGGATTCTTTATTGCCACAAGTTTTTTAATAAAAAAAGGAATCCTCGGATTCCCTTTCGAATGGTGACCCCACCGGGACTCGAACCCGGGTTACCGCCGTGAAAGGGCGATGTCTTAACCGCTTGACCATGGGGCCTAAAGAAAAAGCGGCGACGTCCTAATTTCCCAGAGGGTCACCCCCCAAGTATCATCGGCGCTAAGGAGCTTAACTACTGTGTTCGGGATGGGAACAGGTGGATCCTCCTCGCTATTGTCACCGCAAGTGGCTGAGAGTGCAGCCTT
>JAFVPI010000016.1 GCA_017505405.1 Mogibacterium sp. | reverse complement strand
TCCGCTGGGATACGGAAAGTATGATTTTACACTTGAGGAAGGGATCCGTATAGAGCCTGCAAAGGAACATGAAGTGTCCGGACGCATAGAAAGGAATACCATTCAGATTTATGACCCGGCAGAATTCAGATCCTCTGATATAACATTCGTGCGCGATGTTGAGACCGATGGGGACATACGTGAAGAGATGCGCTGGATATGAAAATGAATTGTGGGATGAACTATATTCGTAAAAAAGGATAAGATGAAAAAGCACTTGCCGCATCTATGGGCGGCAAGTGCTTTTTTTGGATCATATTCCGTTAATTAAGTGCTACAGGATCCCAGCCGTAATCTTTGTAATAATCAATGCCGAGTCCGTTGCTGAGTACGTAATCGTTGATAGCTTCTTTTCTGACCTTTTCGTCAATGCTGTCGCCTGCAAAATACATTTCATAGAGCCCCGGGAAGCCTTCGGTCATCTTCTTGATGCTCTCTTCGTACCGCTCTCCGTCTTCGGCGGCATCTATGCTTGCGATCTTATAAGTGTCACCGTCTTTGACAAGGTGGAAGCATCCCGGAAGAGCCCCGCCGCTGACTGATATAAGTGTGTTGCCGTTCTTGCAGTAAGTATCTGTCCAGAAGTATCCGAATACAAGCAGCTCTCCGCTTACCTGCTCCTGTCTGTAAATGGTCGGAGCAGGGATGGCAACGCGCTTGCCGGCAGTGTAGTTCTCCTGAGAATACTCTTTTGCCAGATATTCGCAGATGGCACCGATGGCCGGATCATCACCGTTGTATTTATATTCAGGCAGCGTGTTCAGTTCACTGACCTCATCTCTCATGGCATCTGTGATGCCGAGGTTGAGCTGAGTAAATACAGGTTCAGCTCCCTTCCTGTCTGTCTCGGTGCAAAGCTCATACGCATGGGCATCTTTGCTGCGGCAGACCAGAACGTTTTTGGAAAGCACATTTTCATCTGTTCCGGAAACAAATGCATTTTCGCTGTATGATCCGATGCCGTATCCGACTATATCGTCCATCTCATCCGACTGCATGTACGCCATGTTGTCAAATGCATCCAGCAGGTGCTCGTGTTCATATGCGCTGCCTGCTTCGATGAATCCTTGGATTTTGTCCTTGTCGTCTCCGGATTCGATGCAGTCCATCAGAGCCGCATCATTCGTGGTCTTACTGAGATCAAATACGTGATAGTATCCCCATGGCTCGGGAGCTTCTTCTGTGTTCTCAGAATCATCTCCGGCATTCTCAGTCAGATTTCCGCCATTTGACTTGGTGTTGTATACGATGAGTCTGTCATCCTGAACAAGTACATGAGTCCTGATGGTATCCGTGTTGTAATATCCGCTGCATATCGCCTGCATGTCCACAAGGCCTTCCACTCTGGAATCTGCCAGATCGTATATGACAAGGCCGGTGCCGTTACCGAATATCAGCATATCTGAATCCAGATAATAGATAGCCGGAGCATATACATCCAGATCTTTATGTGCGGCAGGATCACCTGTGAATACGAGCACTTCGTTGGCTGTCATGTCTGTTGCTCTGCTTTCTGCTGCATAAACGTATCCGGAAAGGCTTGGCGGCAGTTCTTCTGTTGTCGAAGAAAACCATGCAAGGCTTCCGAATACCAGTACAAACGCTGCTGCTACTGCTATGATTCTCGCAGCCATGGATCCGCTGCGGCTCTTCTTGGAAGACTTCTTAGCTGTGACTTCTGTTCTTGCTGTCTTATCCAGATCGTAGACATCGGTACAGGCTTCGATCCGCTGCCATATGTCATCCTTCTGCTGATTGTCAGGTATGAGCGAATCCAGAGCTTCTGTAATTATCTTGTTCTCGTCCATATCTTTACCTCCGTGTAAGTTTGCTGAGAGCTCTTTTGGCGGATGCTATCTGCGATCTGACCTTGCTCTCGCTGAGCTTCAGCATATCTGCTGTCTCGTTCACCGTGTAGCCCTCATAGTAGTGCAGCAGGATTATCTCTCTCTGATCTTCGGGAAGGTTCATGATGATATCCAGTGCTTCAGCCCTGAAATCGCTGCCGGGCGGATCCGTGCTGACACTGTCCGCGGTCTCATCCATTCCTTCCTCTACAAGATCCACGCTCTTTCTCCAGTAGCTTTTGAGTATGTCCTTGCACCGGTTTCTTGTGGTCACGATGAACCATGCTTTTTCGTGCTCGGGTGTATCAAATTGTATTCCTTTCTCGATCAGTGTCAGGAATACGCTCTGCACGATGTCCTCGGCGTCCTGGGTGTTCTTCATGAAAACCATCGCCGTTCTGTACACCCTGTCGACCTGACGGTCGTATATTTCCTTGATCTTTTCTCTGTTCTGCAAAGCTGTCTGCTCCTCTGTATATATGATACGGACCCGGGATCCGTTTGTTTTAACGCTTACATATAGGATACGATTCCGGCTTTCCAAAAATCTCATCATGTGAGAAAAATTATTATATTTATTTCTCTGAGAATAGCAAATTCATCCACCTGATCTGCCATATAAAAAATGAAATCCTGTGCTGCAAAACTGAAAGGGCTTAGTAAAAGATAAACGAACTTTGAAGAAGATCTAAGGTGCGATTATAAGAAAAGCCGTAAGGCTGGATAAAGCAAAATAGAAGATAACGCATGCCAAAAGGCAATTACATGAGCAGAAGCAATGCAGCTTCTGCTTATTTATTTGGAAGGAGGAAATTCATATGCCCTATTATACAGAG
>JAFVPI010000015.1 GCA_017505405.1 Mogibacterium sp. | reverse complement strand
TCGTCATCGTCGTCATCATCGTCGTGATCGTGGTGATGATGATGCTCGTGCTCGTCATCGTCGTCATCATCGTCGTGATCGTCATGATGGTGGTGATGATGCTCGTGCTCGTCATCGTCGTCATCATCGTCGTGATCGTCATGGTGGTGGTGATGATGTTCGTGCTCGTCATCGTCGTCATCGTGGTCGTGATGGTGATGGTGGTGATGGTGATGCCCGTCATCATCATCATGTTCATGCTCATGCGCCTTGAGTTCTTCGTATGCCTCGGCTCTCAGCTTGTCGAGCTCAGCATTCAGGGTCTTGTCGGACTCCATGACTTCGAGCATCTTTGCCCCGCTGAGCTGATCCCAGTCCGTGGTGACGACCTGGGCGGTCTGGTTCAGCGTTCTTATATCCTTAACGACCTCATCGAGCTCCGCCGAGGACATTCCCTGCTGATGCGAAAGGAAGATGGAGCTTGCGTGCTCTACCTGATTCGCAAAGAACTCTCCGAAGTTCTCCATGTACATCTTATATCTCTTGGCGTCAACTACTGTAGTGAAGCCGTTGAGTTCGATCTTGTCATTATCAAGATCCTGGACTGCGATGATCACATCTGAAAGCTTGCCCACGCCGGACGGCTCGATGAGTATCCTGTCGGGATCATACTGCTCAACTACTTCATTGAGCGCTTTTCCGAAATCTCCGACAAGCGTGCAGCATATGCAGCCTGCAACCATCTCATTGATCTTTATGCCTGATTCTCTGAGGAAGCCTGTATCGACTCCTATCTCTCCGAATTCGTTCTCGATAAGAACTATGTTTTTTGTGTCATAGCCTTCGGATATGAGCTTCTTGATAAGTGTGGTCTTGCCCGCTCCTAGGAATCCGGAAAAAATATCTACTTTTGCCATTTGTTCTGCCTTTCTTTTGGACATTATCCGCCATTTTTACGAGTAAGATTATAACATCCGCCTTGTTTTGCAAAGTACTACTTTACAAATTTTTAAGACGCTTGCAGGCTTGAACAGGCAGGCTTCCTCCGATAGAATTGTTCTACTATTTGTTACGGCGTCCGCCGCAAGGGGTATAAACAGATCATGAAAAAACCGGGAATAGAGATCCAGATGAATGAAAGAAAGGGAGAGATCCTGGTGGCGATAGCGCTTGCGCTGCGGTCCAGTTCACTGCTGTTCGGAAAGATCGCCATGCGCACCATGGGGCCTTTTCTGACCATAGGGTTCCGCTTCACGATCGCTTTCGTCATTATAGCGATAATCTTCCGCAAATATCTTACCAGGGTGGATGCGAAGACGCTTTTTCACTGCGCTCTTATAGGCATCACCTTTTTTCTTGCCATGCTCACGGAGATGATGGGGCTGCAGACTACCCCTTCATCAGTGACAGCATTCCTTGAAGGGATGGTCGTAGTTCTGGTTCCGGCCATGGCGTGCATACTCCACAGGCACTTCCCCGATAAGATCACGGTCATTTCCTCGATAATATGCATCATCGGTGTCGCCTTCCTGACACTCAAAGGCGACAGGCTCGGATTTACGAGCGGCGAGCTCCTTGTGCTGCTCGGCACGTTCTGGTATTCACTTTCAGTTATTGTCACCGATACTGCCGCAAAGAATGATGACCTCAGGGTAGTCTCCATATACCAGCTCCTTTTCATCGCGATCTTCGCGTTCATTGGAGCTTTCATCTTCGAAGACCTCCGTATGCCTCAGAGCGGAAGCGAATGGGGCGCCATTCTTGCTCTCGCAATAATCTGCAGCTGCGTAGGCTTTACCATCCAGCCGTTCGGGCAGAAGTACATTACGCCGGAACGCGCCGGCGTTCTTGCTGTTTTCAATCCGCTCACAGCTGCTGTCCTGGGCGTGGTTTTTCTGCACGAAAAAATGACCCCGTCAATGCTTCTGGGGTCATTCCTCATACTTGTATCGATTCTGGCTCCGGCCTGGATCGAAGACCGGGCTGCCCGCAAACGTCAGACTAAGAACTGATCCCTGGTCGCTCCGTAATCAGCAAGGCTGAACGGGGAGAACACTCCCTGGTCTGTGACCACGCCGGTCACCAGCTCAGGCGGTGTAATGTCGAATGCCGGGTAATAGCCTTTCACATTCCGGTTCGCTGTAGGAGTTCCCATAGCCTCCAGCACTAAATCCGGATCTCTCATCTCGATCTTCACCGTGTCTACAGTCGGATGCCCCTGATCAGGAGTTCCGCTTACGTAATAAGGCACGCCGTGATGCTTAGCGGCTATCGCCGTATTGTATGTGCCCACCTTGTTGACCACGTGCCCGTCACAGCAGATTACATCTGCGGCGGTCGTGAAGATGTCGATCCCCTCGTTCTTCATCACGCTTGCCGGCATGCCATCGGTTATGACCGTAACGTCAAATCCCATGTCATGCGCAACGCTTGCTGTAAGGCGCGCTCCCTGAAAGTACGGCCTGGTCTCCGGGCAAAACAGCCTTATGTCTTTTCCCTGTATCCTCGCTTCCTTGAGCATCATCCCGACTATGGTCTCGGCGAAGCAGTATGTCATGACCGAGCCGTCCTCCGGGAAAAGCTGAGCCATGTACTTTCCGACTTTATTGATGCCGGCATATCTCTCGTTATTCTGATTGACAGCGCATTCCTTTATGGCTTCAGACACGTCCGAAGCCCCGCCCGCAAGCGCTTCCCTTGCAGCTTCGATGCACTTAGCTGTGATGCGCTCCATGCGCCAGGTCGTTGTCGGTCTCGCATGCGAGATCGTGTAGGCGGCGGCCTCAAGATATTCTGTCTGCTCAGCCTCGCTCCTGCCCCTGCACTCGTAGGCAGCCAGTGCCATGCCCATGGCCGCCGCCGTGTACGGACCGGCGCTCTGTGTCACCATGTCGCGTATGGCATCAGCAACTTCCTGATGGGTCCTGCACTCCACCTTTTTTATATCGATCGGGTAGATGCGCCGGTCCAGTATGCTGACAACGCCGTCCTCGTACCAGGCGATATTTTCATACTGAAGCATCCAGGCCAGACCTTTGTCCTGTCTTTCCATTTTCAGCCTGCTTTCTATTTATTTTCTGCTGCTTTTTCGGCTTCCTGCTCTGCCTTGCGCTTTTCTTCCTCTTCCTCCTCGAGCACGCGGTACGCTACCTTGCCGACGAGTGTCTTCGGCAGTTCCTTGCGGAATTCAATATCGTACGGCATCGCGTATTTCGCAATGTGCTTTCTGGCGTATGCCATGAGTTCTTCTTTAAGCGCGTCGTCTGCGGCTACGCCGTTCTTCGGCATAACGAACATCTTGACCTTCTGCATCTTATAGCTGTCAGGAACTCCGATGGCGCAGCTCATCTGCACCTTCTCATGCGCATCGAAAACATTCTCGAGCTGAGCCGGATAGATATTGTAGCCCGACGATATGATCATCCTCTTGGCTCTGCCGCGGAAGTAGATGAATCCCTCGTCATCCATAGTGCCGAGGTCGCCCGTGTACAGCCACTTCAGGCCGTCCTCATGCTCCCTGATAGTTTCTGCCGTCTCAGCAGGCATGTCGAGGTAGCCGGCCATGACGGTAGGTCCGGACATCAGTATCTCGCCCTCCTCGCCGTATGGCACTTCTTCCGCCGTTCCCGGCTTTACGATCTTGTAGTACATGTCAGGGAACGGTATGCCGATGCTCCCTTCCTTGTGCATCTGCGGAGGAGTCAGGCAGGCAGCCGTTACGCTCTCCGTTGTGCCGTATCCCTCACGCACCTGTATCTTCGAATTGTGATCATAGAGGAACTTGTCGAATTTCTTCTTCAGCTCGATCGACAGCGAATCACCGCCCGAGAACACTCCCTTGAGCGACGAGAGATCCTTGCCGTCCATCGAAGGCAGTCTCAGCAGTGCCTCAAACAGCGTAGGCACTCCTGCGATGAAGTTGCATCTGTACTTTGTGATCAGCTTCGCATAGCTCTTTGGCGTGAACCTCGGCACCAGCACGCAGCGTCCGCCACCGGCCAGCATGGTATGTATGCACACGCCGAGTCCGAAACCGTGGAAGATAGGCATTGCAGCCAGCATCTTGTCGCCTACGCGGTAGATCGGGTTTGCGTCAATTACCTGTCTGCTCAGAGCGTTGAAGTTGAGGTTAGTAAGAACGATGCCCTTTGTGACTCCGGTGGTCCCGCCGGAATAAAGTATCGCAGCCGGATCATCCGGTTTTCTTTTTACCTTGTATTCATAGCCGCAGTGTCTGCCCAGACCCATGAAGTCCGGCCACTGGAATACAGGCGCATCCTTAGGGATCTTCTGTATTTTGCGTCCTTCGGTAAGCATGTATCCGACTCTGATAGGCCTTGTCAGCTCATCCCTGATGCGTGCGATTATGACATTCTGTATCTTTGTGTTTTTACGTATCGCTTCGATCTTGTGATAGAACTGGTCGAGAGTGACCACCATGACCGAATTCGACATGTTGAGATAAGTCTCTATCTCCTTCTCTGCGCTCAGCGGATGCACCATGTTGGCGACTGCCCCGACCAGATTGACTGCATAAAGCATGTATATGGCCTGCGGACAGTTAGGCATTGCGATGGTGACCCTGTCGCCCTCGCGGATGCCAAGTATCCTGAGCGACTTGGCGCAAAGGTTGATCTGATCGATCATGTACTTATATGTAATATGCTTCCCCATGAAGTCGAGAGCTATGTTCAGAGGATGCTTCTTTGCAGTCTCCTCGACCTTCTCATACATGGTGCCGTTGAAGTATTCCGATGTGAGCGGCAGGTCGCCCCTGCTCTTGTCCCAGGGAATCTTTACGGTATCAGGTACCGGGAATACGATGTTTCCTCTTTCGTTAAGAGTCCAGTTATTTGCCATTTGTATTTCGCCTTTCGGTTTTATTTCTGCCCGGGACTGTCACACTGCCCGAACTTGTTTATTTTATCATTCTTTTGCTTCTTATGCGAGAGCGCGGGCTGCTTTTGGGCGACAATTGTGAATTTCTTGTGTATTGTAAACGCATGCAATTGCAGTATGAGCATAAAAGATGTAGAATTTTGCACTGTAATATGGTGTAACATGGAGAAATATGTCCAATGCTCGAACTTAAAGGAATAACAAAAGAATATAAGACCGGTGCGGAGACTGTTCACGCCCTGAGAGGCATCGACCTTGCCTTCAGGGAGAGTGAGTTTGTTTCCATACTCGGACCTTCGGGCTGCGGCAAAACCACCATGCTCAACATTCTCGGAGGACTCGATCAGTACACTTCCGGCGACCTTCTCATAGACGGCATCAGCACCAAAGAGTACAGGGATGCGGACTGGGACGCCTACAGAAACGACACCATCGGTTTCGTCTTCCAGAGCTATAATCTGATCTCGCACCAGACCGTGCTCTCAAACGTGGAGCTCGCTCTGACCCTGTCAGGAGTGTCCGCGGCAGAGAGAAGGGAGCGCGCGATAGCGGCTCTTGAGCAGGTCGGACTGGGAGATCAGATAAACAAGAAGCCTGCAGAGATGTCCGGCGGTCAGGTGCAGCGAGTTGCCATAGCCCGAGCGCTTATAAACGACCCGAGCATAATCCTCGCGGATGAGCCTACCGGTGCTCTCGATACCGAGACCAGCACACAGGTAATGGCCATACTCAAGGGAATATCCAAAGACAGGCTGGTCATCATGGTCACCCACAACCCGGATCTTGCCGAGGCATATTCAACCAGGATCGTCAGACTTTCAGACGGGCAGGTCATAAGCGACAGCGATCCGTTCGATCCGGGAAGCTATGATGTCAGCGAAGGCATGTCTGTCGAGCCCGGCTCCCGCAGCGGGCTTATCGGAAAAGCTGAAGGCGGGGCTGCATATCAGGCTGCGACCGGCTACAGGCAGAAATCCGGCGGACGGGCCGCCGGCCGCCGCAACAAATCGATGTCGATGGGCACTGCCCTTCACCTCTCGCTCAACAACCTGATGACAAAGAAGGCCCGTACGCTTCTGACAGCATTCGCGGGCAGCATAGGCATAATCGGCATAGCCCTGATACTATCCGTTTCCAACGGATTCCAGACATATATCGACAAACTCGAAGAGGATACTCTTTCTTCATATCCTCTTACCATAATGTCCGAGACCGCCGACATGACCTCAATGATCACAGCCTTCATGGCCAATGCAAGTGACACTGAGGGCGAGGAGTCAGGCGACAAGCTTCATGAGCAGCAGATCATGACAGACCTGCTCGCCAGCGTAGGATCAAACGACCTCGCCTCGTTTAAGAAGCATATTGACTCCAACATTGACACTATCGGGGACTGGTTCAACTCCTACGAGTACTCCTACGGTCTGTCGGTCAACATATACTCGACCAACATGGAGTATGGCCCTCTGAGGGTCAGCCCGGGCTCAATAATGCAGTCCTACATGAGCGGTCTGCAGCAGAGCAGCTTCTCCATGATGAACACCGACGTATTCTTCCAGATGATGGACAACGAGGAGCTCCTTAAATCGCAGTACAAGGTACTTGCCGGCACATGGCCGGAGAAATACGATGAGCTGCTGCTGGTACTCGACAGCGAAGATCAGCTGAACGACTACATCGTATATACGCTCGGGCTCCGCGATCCGCAGGAACTCAAGGACATGATCAATGACGTCATGGATGGAGAAAAGGTGGAGAACACAAATGAACGCCTTGAGTGGACTTACGATGACTTCCTCGGAATGGAATTCGCGCTCGTGCACGCCTGCGACACCTACAAACAGAATTCCTCTTACGATGTGTGGGAAGACATGTCCGATGATGACGACTACATGGAGGATCTCATCAGGAAGTCTGAGAAACTGCACATCAGCGGCATAGTCTGCGCCAAGGAAGCTTCGGGCGCCAATGCCATGAGTCCGGGAGTGGGCTACCTTCCGTCGCTCACAAATCATATGATCGAATATGCGGCCGAGTCGGATATAGTAAAGATCCAGCGCCTCAACAAAAACATCGATGTTTTCAGCGGCAAGACTTTCGAAGACATCCGCAGCAACAACAGCGAAGGCCTCGGTTTTGATGACATGATCAGCATCGACGAGGGCAAGCTCAAGAAAGCTCTCGGCGGTGACATCGACCCTAATGCGATACAGAGAGAGATCGAGAGCATCGCAAAAGATGAGATCCAGGCCCTTGCAGACAATGATTCCGCCGAGAAGATAGAAGAGGATGTAAACAGCGCCCTTACGGACGGCTGCAATAAGATGCTTAAGAATCTCCGCGATCAGGCTGAGGATTCCGAAGAATTCACGGTGGACGGTGATTCCGTAAAGACTGCTTACAGCAAGAGTCTCGATACCGGAAAGCACTCCCAGATAGTGAATCCGCTTCTGAACGGATACGCCGAGTTGCTTAAGGCATCCGGACCGGACATGCAGGCGGGCGTAAAGGCCGCAGTGATCACTGAAGCTGTCAAAAGCGGCGCATCTGAAGCCGGTCTCACGGTTTCCGACGAGCAGGCCGGTCAGATCGCCGGAGTGCTTGCGAAAGACGGTTCGATAGATGCTGACACTCTGACAGGAATAATGCCGGAGCTCCCGGCTCCGATGGCTCCTATGGCAGCCAATGCCTTAAGCGGCATTCCTTCGCAGATCCCGGCATCAGCATACAACGAAGCTCTGTTCACAGCTCTCGCCCAGACAGTGGAACCTTACACAACGAACGGGGATGTGCAGAAAGGCATAAAGCAGTACGGTGAGGGCATCGAGATGATGCAGGATGCCCAGGTAGTAGGTCCGGCACTCGGAAAGGCAGCAGAAGCCGTGGGCAAACAGTTCAACATAGACCCTTCGGGTATCGCGGATGCCTTCACAATGAAGATGGACGAAGATGAGATCACAAGGCTCATCACCGCCTATGTATCCGGCGGAGCAGAGACCAGCTACGACACCAATCTGCTTAAACTCGGCTATGCTGATATCAACAAGCCGTTCTCCATGTCTTTCTTCCTTAAGGACTTTGAGTCCAAGGAGAATTTCCTGAAGTTCATCGATGACTACAATCAGGAGATGACTGACAAAGGCAACGAGGACATGGTCATAAGCTACACGGATGTCACAGGTGTACTTATCAAGTCAGTAAAGAACATCACTAACGCCGTAAGCTACGTACTGATAGCATTCGTTGCGATCTCGCTGATCGTATCCTCCATAATGATCGGAGTCATAACATATATCTCCGTTCTGGAACGCACCAAGGAGATCGGCATACTCCGCGCTATAGGAGCATCCAAGAAAGATATTGCGAGAATATTCAACGCGGAAACGATCATCATCGGACTGTGCGCAGGTGTGATCGGTATAGGCCTGAGCCTGCTACTGCTGATACCGATAAACAGGATCCTTATAGGGCTGACCAAGATCTCTGCACTGAAAGCGATCCTGCCGGCAGTCGGCGGCGTGGCTCTTGTTATCATCAGCATATTCCTCACCTTCATCGCAGGACTCATCCCATCTGGAATGGCAGCGAGAAAGGACCCTGTCGTCGCGCTCCGCACGGAGTAACTATTGCGAAGGCTGCTCTGTCAGTCTTGCCTGAGCGGTCAAACGATCCTGACAAGCCGGAGACAAAGCTGTTACTCTGGCGGCAATCTTGAATTTTTTATAAATAAGCTCATTTTGACAATGTTTTTGTTTAGAACGGCTACTATTTCAGCTGAATCTGACAGAAACCTTGTACTTTTTGCTCAAAAAAGCAAATTTGACAACGTTTTTCTCAAAAAACATTGTCAAATTCCGATAAAATCCAAAAATGTTCAAGTTTTGAGCGCTCCGAGTCCTTTTTCACAGCTCAAAACTTGTCAAATCCCAGCTAAAACGATAAATCTACAAGATTTGCCAGGACCAATGGTCAGGCAGGCATGCAAGGATATTCCGATCAATCCGCAAGATTTGCGAATTCTTCGAAGCCATAGCAGATAGTTCCGGCTGCATGGCTGTCCGAGCTGAGTATGAGCACACCGCCTTTGCTCTTTATATAAGAGATCTGATCGGCAGCCGGGTATGGAACCGTTCTGTATCCTTTAGATATAGCTCCGGTGTTGATCTCAAAGACTGGTTTGTCATCTGCCTCAAGGACTCCAAGCTTCTCCAGCCGGTTGCGGTATCCTTTTTTATATCTTTCCGCACAGTCATCGAATATCCTGTCGATGGCTCTCTTCCAGGCTGCGGAATATCTCTCATCTGAAGTATCAAACAGGTCGCTTACAAACTCAGCGGCGCCGCAGCGTGTTCTGCTGATCACATTGCCGGCCGGGCTGAAGCCCCATCCTTCATTGAACTTGGTGATCAGGTCGAAATGGCCTATTATGTCGCAGCCAGTCGCGGCGACGACTCCGCCCACTGTGTCGAAGTACAGTTCCGCGATATCAAGCATTCTTTCCCTGCGCTCTCCGGAATCAGCAATCAAAGCTGCCGCTCCGGCGGCTTCCGCATCTGACCCTGCGCCGCTGCAGGATCCGCCTTTTCTGAATGCGAAGCGGCACAGGTCTTCCGCATAGTCGTCCACAGGGCACCAGTCCGCGAATTTAATGAGTGCTTCCATTTCCGCATCAGATGCGGATCGGTCCTCCCTGCCTGCATGGCGGGCAAGGATCTCCTCACGCTTCTTACGGCCTTCTTCTGAAAAGAGGTAGTGTACGGATCCGATATAGTAATCGTATGGGCTCAGGTCGGTATCCGAATAGCGGTCGAGCTCGGTGCCGAGCAGCAAATTGATGCTGCCGGCGTATTTTTTTTTCAGCCCGCGAATCTCTTCAATATACTGCTGAGTGCCTTTGCGGCTCATGCAATAGCTCGGATCATGCGGGGTAAAGGAATGCCCGGATATTCCCGCAAACTCAAGGCCGTTTTCGATCGCGGAGAGCACCATGGCCTCAGCGGTGTCCTTGCCGTCGCAGTATGTCGTGTGCATGTGAAGGTCGAATTTCTGCATCAGACCATCTTCTCCTGTTTTACCTTTTTATCTATAACGTGGCGTGAAGCCAGCTCCCTGTGGATGTCTTCGAGTGTAATACCCGCCTCGTCCATCAGCACCATCACGTGATATGCCAGGTCGGCTATCTCGTAGACTGTTTCGGCATTGTCGCCGTTCTGTTCCGCCGACTTTGCAGCGACTATCACTTCAGTCGTCTCCTCGCCTACTTTCTTGAGGATCTTATCGAGGCCCTTTTCAAAGAGATAGCTCGTGTATGAGCCCTCCTTAGGATCGGTCCGGCGGCCGTCTATCAGGTCCATGAGGCCTTCGTATGAGAAGTCTTTCAGTGTGCTGCTCTCCCAAACCGGGTATTCAAAGCACGACTCAGTGCCGAGGTGGCACGCCGGGCCATCCGGTTCGACCATTACGACCAGCGCATCCCTGTCACAATCTGCGGTGATGCTCACGATGTGCTGGTAGTTGCCGCTGGTCTCGCCTTTGAGCCAGAGCTCCTGCCTTGAACGGCTGAAAAAGCATGTCAGTTCCTTCTCCATCGAGATGCGCAGGCTCTCCTCGTTCATGTATGCGAGAGTCAGCACCTTCTTTGTGACAGAATCCACGACTATGGCCGGGATCAGTCCTTTTTCATCAAATTTCAGTTCGCTAATATCTATCATTTATATATCGCCTTCCGTTTTGGTAGTTCCGGGTATTACTTTTGAATTCTCAGCGTCTGACAGGGATCCCTTCTTCTGCCATGCGGTCCTTCAGATCGCTTATGGAAACTTCGCCGAAGTGGAATATCGATGCGGCGAGCCCGGCGTCTATGTCAGGGATCCTGCGGAAAAGCTCTATGAAGTCTTCGATGCATCCGGCTCCCCCGCTCGCGATCACCGGTACCGAGACCGCCTTGCATACAGCGTCAAGCATCTCGATATCGAAGCCCTTCTTTACGCCGTCTGTGTCGATCGAGTTGACCACCACCTCGCCGGCTCCCATGCCAACGCAGCGCTTTATCCACTCAATAGCTTCCATGCCAGTGTCGTCCCGGCCGCCTCTGGCAAATACCCTGAATTCGTCTCCCACGCGCTTGATGTCGCACGAGAGCACAACACACTGATCACCGTACAGCTTCGCCGCTTCGGTTATGATGCCCGGATTCCTTATGGCTCCGGAGTTCACGCTCACCTTGTCGGCGCCACATTTCAGCACGCGGTCGAAATCCGCGATGCTGCTGATTCCTCCGCCCACAGTAAGCGGAATGAATACATTCGATGCCGTTTCCGTCAGGATCTCGGTGAAGAGCTTACGCCCCTCCGCGCTCGCTGTGATGTCGTAAAATACCAGCTCATCCGCACCGGACTTTGTATATAGCTTTGCCATGTCGACCGGAGATGCTACGTCGCCCAGGTTTTCAAAATTGACTCCTTTTACGACTCTGCCGTCCTTAACGTCAAGACATGGGATTATTCTTTTTGTTATCATTTCGCAGCTCCTTTTTCTACTGCCTCCGCGAGGTCAATCGCCCCTGTGTAATACGCTTTTCCGATGATGGCTCCGTGTATGCCCAGTGCTGCAAGAGCTTCAACATCCTCTATGGTCGAGACTCCGCCCGAAGCCACTATGTCTATATCCAGAGCTTCCGAAAGCTGTCTGTACAGCCCGCGGTTTGTGCCGCGCATCGCTCCGTCTCTGGAGATGTCGGTGCAGATTATGGTCTTTACGCCGGTCTCCTGCATCATTCGTGCAAATTCTTCCAGTCCGTACTGCGAGAGCTCCGTCCAGCCCTTCACAGCCACAAAGCCGTCCCTCACGTCTATGCCGACGGCAATGCGCTCCCCGTACCGGCTTATACAGCGCTTAAGAAAAGCCTGATCGTTCACGGCTGCGGTGCCGAGTATCACCCGGTCTATGCCTGCGTCAAGGTATTTCGCAACGGTCTCATCGTCTCTGATGCCTCCGCCGATCTCCACGAAAGCCTTGCTGCCATCCGCAAGATCAGCTGCCGCGTCTGCCGCTTTCTTAATGGCGAGCACGGTATCGAAGTTCGGCGTGCTGCCCTCCCTGGCTCCTTCGAGGTCTACCGTATGGATGCGCCTCGCGCCGGCCTTTATGAATGCCTCTGCTATCTCAGGCGGATAATCGCTGTACACCGTCATCTGAGCGTAGTCGCCCTTGAACAGTCTCACCGCCTTGCCTTCATACAGATCTATTGCCGGATAAATAATCATTCTAAAGCTCCATAAATGCCTTCAGTATCTTCATGCCTACTTCACCGCTTTTTTCAGGGTGGAACTGACAGCCGTACACGTTTCCGTTTGCGACAGCCGCAGTGAGATCCGCCCCGTACTCCGTTACCGCGATGACTGACTCATCGCATTCCGCAGCGTAGTATGAGTGCACAAAGTACACGTAGTCGTCTTCCTTTATATATTTGAACAGCGGCGATTCCTTCCTGAATTTCAGGAGATTCCAGCCGATATGCGGGATCTTGTATCCTTCCGGTATCACGTCGGATATCGGACGCACGCTGCCTCGTATAAGGCCGAGTCCCTCATGGACTCCGTACTCGTATCCCACATCGAACATGAGCTGCATCCCGAGGCATATGCCCATCATAGGCTTGCCCGCGGCAGCCTCTCTCTTCACGACTTCCGCCATTCCTGATTCCCTGAGCTTGCGCGCAGCATCCTCGAATGCGCCCACGCCCGGAAGTATTATCCTGTCAGCTTCAGCTATCACCTTTTCATCTGAAGTCACCACCGCTTCCGCGCCTATCTCCTTAAGGGAGCTCTTCAGTGAAAACAGGTTGCCTACACCGTAATCAATGATCGCTATCATTTATCATCCTCCTAAAGCAGTCCCTTGGTAGAAGGAACTTCATCCGCATATGCGCTGTCTATGGAGACAGCCTGTCTCAGTGCCCGTGCCGCAGCCTTGAAAGCGCCTTCAATGATGTGGTGCGAATTGCTGCCTGCAAGCTTCCTGAGATGCAGTGTCACACGCGCGTTCCTCGCAAAGCTCAGCCAGAATTCCTCGGTCAGCTCCGTGTCGAAAGTGCCTACTTTCTCCGTAGGTATATCGAGCGCATATCCCAGGCAGTCTCTTCCCGAGATATCCACCGCGCACAGAATAAGCGCCTCGTCCATTGGGAGTATGCAGTCGCCGAAGCGGACAATGCCCTTCTTGTCCCCGACAGCCTCCGCAAAGGCCTGACCGAGAACTATGCCGACATCCTCAACAGTGTGGTGATCATCAACATAAACATCGCCTTTCGCCTTAACATAGAGGTCGAATCTTGCGTGTCTCGCAAACAGCGTGAGCATGTGATCGAGGAAGCCGACGCCTGTATCTATCTCGCTTGTGCCGCTTCCGTCAAGATCCAGCGAAAGCCTGATGTCTGTCTCTGCAGTCACTCTGCTTATATCCGAAGTTCTCATATGCCTGCCTCCTTAAATATATCTCTCACCTCTGTGAGCAGAATGTCCATCTGCTCCCGCGAGCCTATCGTGATCCTGTTGTAGTCGTTTATCTCAGGCTTGAACCAGTGCCTGATTATCACTCCCCGCGCTCTCAGTTTGTGGAACAGCTCATCTCCGCTGATCTTCGGATGTCTGACGAAAATGAAGTTCGCCGTGGAATCCGTCATTTCGAAACCGAGCTCCTTCAGCTTCTCTACAGTATACTCTCTGTTCTCCATCACCATGCGGCAGTGCTCTTTGTTGACCCTGTCGTTCTCAAGAGACGCAACACCTGCTGCAATGGCAAGCCTGTCTATATTATAAGGGTTTGTCGAATAGCGCAGCGCGTTCAGGTCTGAGATGATCTCCGGAGCAGCGATCCCGTAGCCGAGTCTCATGCCTGCCATCGACCGCGATTTCGAGAAAGTCTGCACCACCAGAAGGTTATCATAGATCTTTGTGAGAGGAACAGCCGATTCCGTTCCGAAGTCGACATATGCTTCGTCGACAACTACCACGTTGCCCGGATTGTGCTTAAGTATGTCTTCGATCTGATCGCGGCTGAGAGGTATGCCTGTAGGAGCATTCGGATTCGCGATGAACACCGTGCCGCCTGCATCGTAGTAATCCTGCGGGTCGATGCTGAAATCGCTCTTCAGCGGTATCTCCCTGAAAGCGATCCCCGTTATGTCTGCGAACACAGGATAGAATCCGTATGAGAGCTTCGGGAATACCGCAGGAGTGTCAGCATCGCAATATGCCAGGAAGGCGAAGTACAGCGTTTCGTCGGAGCCGTTGTTGCATAATATCATGTCCGGATCCACCTCGAAACGCTTCGCCAGCGCCTTTCGCAGCTCCGTGCAGTCAGGGTCCGGATACAGCTGAAGCCTCTCAGCCTCCCTTTTGACCGCCTCCACCACCTCAGGCATCGGAGGGAACGGCGATTCGTTCGTATTAAGCTTCGTGAGCACGTTTGTCTTCGGCTGTTCTCCCGGTGTGTACGGCTCAAGAGAAGCGTATTTATTGCTTAAAAATCTGCTCATAATCGTCCTTTCCAGTTTACCCTTTTTCAGATCGTATCAGCACGCTCCTTGCGTGCCCTGTCAGCCCCTCCTTGCGTGCAAGGGCTGCTATGTCTTCAGCAACCTCAGCCAGAGCGCTGTCCGTATAGTGTATGAACTGCATCGTTTTTACGAAGTCTTCCACAGACAGCGGACTCGAGAACCTGGCCGTGCCGCTTGTCGGAAGCGTATGGTTAGGTCCGGCGAAGTAATCGCCCAGCGCTTCCGGACAGCTGCGTCCGAGGAATACCGATCCTGCGTTTTTCACTTTTCCGAAAAGTTCAAACGGGTCGTCCACACAGAGCTCGAGGTGCTCAGGTGCTATCTCATTAGCTATGTCCACAGCCTGTCCCAGATCTGCGGCAATTATGATCTTGCCGTTGTTCTCAATGGAGGCCCGCGCTATTTCTTCACGTTCGAGGCTGCAGAGCTGAGTCTCAATGGACTCCGCAACAGCCTGCGCCAGCTCTGCGGAATCAGTCACGAGAACCGCGCTCGCATTTTTATCATGCTCGGCCTGTGAGAGCATGTCTGCAGCCACTACATCAGGATCGCTCCTGCCGTCAGATACAACGAGTATCTCGCTCGGGCCGGCTATCATGTCTATCGCTACCTTTCCGAAGACCTGCCTCTTTGCCTCCGCAACAAAGGCGTTGCCCGGTCCCACTATCTTGTCCACAGCAGGTATCGACTCAGTGCCGTATGCGAGAGCCGCCACCGCCTGCGCGCCGCCGGTCCTGAATATCCGGACGCTGCCCGCTCCAGGCACGGTCTCCTGCGCGATCACCGCCGCCGCGATGACTGCAGGTTCAATGCTGCCGTCTGCATTCGGCGGAGTCGTCATTATTATCTCCTTACACCCGGCTGTGAGCGCCGGTATTGAATCCATAAGGACTGTTGAAGGATATGCCGCCGTGCCGCCCGGTACATAAATGCCGGCGCGCTCAAGAGGCAGCACCTTCTGCCCGGTCACCTTTCCGGCTCCGCCGTCCATGGTGAAGCCCTCCCTGAGCTGCCTGCTGCAGAAACCGGCAATGTTGGAGGCTGCCTTTCTGAGTATGTCTGTAAGGCCCGGATCAGTCTCATCCAGGCTGCTGACAGCCTCGCTTTTTTCCGCATCACTGAGCTCAAGGGCAAATCCCTCAGGATCGACGCCATCGAACTTTGCGGCATAGCGGATCACGGCCTCATCGCCGTTTTCCCTAACGTCCTTTATAATAGCAGCAACGATATCCGACACATCCGCTGTCGGCTCGTTCCTCGAAAATACTTCTTCAGCCGTCACTTCGGCAAAATCCAGAATCCTTATCATCTTTATACCTGTTAAAGTCTCTCAAGCAGCCTGTTTATGGCTGCGCTCTTGA
>JAFVPI010000014.1 GCA_017505405.1 Mogibacterium sp. | reverse complement strand
GTATCTTCCGGATGCGCCGGGAGACTATGTTAAGGTGTTCCTTTTCGGGCTCATGTATGCCCAGTACGAGATAAAGCCTGACAGGAGCGAGCTTGCGAAGCTGCTCGGACTCAGCGCGGATGAGATCGCTGAAGCCTGGATCTACTGGGAATCCAGGGGTCTGGTAAAGATAGAGCGCGAGAAAGACAGCAATAATGAAGAAGTGAGCCACGTGATATTCCTGAGCAAGATCGATGAGCTCTACGGAAAGATGTCCGAGACGCAGGCTGATGCGGTGCCTGAACCGGCTGAAGCACCGGCGGAGGAAGAGCTGCCGCTATATGTCTCAATAGACGACATGGATTTCGATGAGGCCATAAACGACAAGCTCGTCGACAGGAGGCTCCGTGAGCTCTACGATAAATATCAGGTCACCACGGGACGTACTATCTCAAGACAGGAGACATCCAAGATCGAGGATGCGATAAAGGTTTACGGCATTGAGCCGGAGATCTTTGATTTTGCAATTGACTATTGCGCTGATCTGGAGAAGTACAGCATCGACTACATATTCAAGGTGGCGCTGAGATGGACCGAGGATGGATGCAGGACTGTCGAAGATGCCAAGAGGCTGCTCGACAGGCACAGCCGCAGGAACGACTGCTACAGGCAGGTATTCAGGGCGCTCGGTTTCAACAGGCTGCCTGCGCCGATAGACCGCGAGATAATGGACAGATGGTTTGATGAGATGAACTGCTCGCTTGCGGAAGTGCTTGATGCATGTTCTGCAGCCGCAGGACTCAGAGAACCGAATCTGAAATACGTAAATAAGGTAATAGAAAACCGCCGTCTTGAGAGGGGCGGTGTCAACACCAGGCTCCCGAAAGACAGCAGCCAGAACGGTTCTGCTGAATCTGCAGCCGCCGGAGAAGGCAGCCCGGTGAGCCGCAAGGTGCTGGCAGACTATTACGAATATATAAGAAACGAAGACGAGAAGGCGCGCGAAGCGCGCATAGCGGAGGTCCTCAGGAAGGTACCGGAGATGAAGGCGGTCTTCGAGGCAGAGAGCAGAGTCAACTCAAAGATGCTCTCGCTCAGACCTGGCTCCGACAACCTTGATGCAAGACAGAGGCTGAGGGCTGAAAGAATAGCAATAGAAGAAGGAAGAAAACAGTTGCTCATCGGTAACGGTTTCCCGGCTGATTACCTGACCAGAAAGTTCAGGTGCAGTATATGCAGGGATACCGGATACACTGACGAGGGTATGGTGTGCAGCTGCTGCAGGGAACGCGCTGCGGAAGCATATAAATGGCACACAGATAAAGAAAAGGCGTAAATGACATTTAACGAAACAGAAGATAAAACACTGAATACAGAAATTGAAGATGTTCAGCCCGTGACTGAAGAAACGGAACCCGTGACCGCTCTGGATGATTCTCAGATAAGAGCGGCTGCTTTGGCATACGCGAGATATCTCGTTGACAATGACATCGAACTCGGCAAAACAGCATCTTCAGGATCCGGAGATGACGGGGACAAGCAGGAGGAGGCTCCTGCAGAAGAGGATGCAAGGCCGCAGGAAGAAAAAGAAGAAGAGGCTGATCAGAAAGAGAAGAAGAGCGGAGATAAAAAGGAAAAAGCCCCGAAGGCTTCAGATCTTGAAAAGATCCGTAAAAAAGAGGAAGCAAAGGCCAGAAACAAAGAAAAGTTCCTTAAAGGTGGCAGGGATCCGCTTGCATCAGTAATGAACCTGCATGATAAGGTCCAGGATGGTGCTGACGGAACATTCTTAAAGCTGGGCAAGGATATCATCAAGGAGGCGCACAGGATCAGTGACGCTTACGCCAATACAAGGCGCAGTATCGGCTTAGCCATTCTCATCACGGGAATGGTGATCACCGCCATCCTCATAGTATTTGACCTGTTCACGGTCTACGAATATGCATACAACGGAAAGGTGCTTGGATATGTAAAAAATCAGGAGGAAGTCACAGACGTACTCGACGTTGCCGGCCGGCAGCTCACGTACAACAGCAGTACTGAGGCGGACGTAAAGTTCGTGGCAAACCAGAACGTGACGTTCAATCCTGTGGACGGCAGAGGAAAGAGCACAGACGATTCGGATACGGTCGTCAACAAGCTCATTTACATGACGGATATCGAGACGGAGGCTTTCGCGGTATATGATGGTGACAAAGTGGTTGCCATTGTAAAGGATCAGAACGATGCAGATAAGCTTCTTCTCCAGACGAAGGACGACCTTTCGACGCCTGACCGTGGAATGGAACTCGTATCTGCAGAATTCACCAACGATCTGTCAGTAAAACCGGTCAACGTGCTCCTCGGAAGTGTTCAGAGCAACGCGGCTGCGCATGAGCAGATGACGAACGGCGGCCAGATGAACACATATCATATCGTCGAGGACGGCGAGACCGTGCAAAGCCTTGCAGCGGAATTCGGAGTTGAGGATTTCGAAATATACGATGAAAACAACAAGGAGCAGGTCACTGAAGTCGAGACCGGCGACAGGGTCTGCATCAGAAATACCGTCTCTCCTGTCAGCGTCAAGATGGTCGAGAAAGGCAAACTCAAGGAGATCATCGAGTACAAGACAATAAAGAAGGAGACTGACGAGTACTATAAGGGCGATTCATATCTTCAGCAGGAAGGCCAGGACGGCGTGCAGATCTTTCAGGGCGTGATCACCAAGGTCGGAGGAGAGGTCACGGACAGAAAAGAGACGGCAAAACCTGAGATCATCAAGAAGAAGAAAGACAAGATCATACTTGTCGGTACGGCGGAAAGACCTAAGACTGCCGCGACCGGAACCTTCATAGTGCCGCTTGACCACTACGTGATAACGTCCGAATGGGGCGGCAGATGGGGCCGCATGCACGAGGGCATGGACCTCGCTGCGCCGACGGGCACACCTATACATGCTTCCGATGGAGGAAAGATCATCAAAGCCAACTACTGGTCCGGACACGGCCTTTGCGTAGAGATCGACCATGGCAACGGCGTGGTCACCAGATACTCACACTGCAGCGCTGTGTTTGTGAGCATCGGAGACCTGGTCTATCAGGGGCAGCATATAGCTAACGTAGGCAATACCGGACACAGCTTCGGAAGCCATTGCCACTTTGAGGTAAGGGTAAACGATTCATCGCAGAACCCGAGAAATTACATAAATCCATAGTCCGCACGGACAGGGGGAAGTCAGAAATTGGCAAAAAAACGCAGATCACAATTTGATACACAGGAAGTCCAGTGGGACGATGAGGAGCTGAAGCAGCGAATCGAGACAAGACGCAGACAGAATGCTGTCAGGATGCGCAGGAGAAAACTGCTTACACTTGTTGCCATCATCGTTGCATTTACCATGCTCGCCACCATGTGCGGAAAGGATATCGTCAGGCTCAAGGCAGAGAACCGCGCTCTCAGGAAGCAGCAGATCGCGCTCGAGCAGCAGAGGGACGAGCTGCAGAAGGAGCTCAAGAACGCCAACAATCAGGAGTACATAAGAGAGCAGGCCAAAAAGCAGCTCAGGCTCCTGAACCCTGGCGAGATACTCTTCACTTTCGAAGAGGAAGAGGCTGAAGACAAGGCCGATGAGGCCAAAGAGAAAAAAGAAGAGAAAAAGTCTGACAAGGCCAAAAAGGATAAGGCTGACAAGGACAAGGCCGACAAAGAGAAGGACAAGACCGACAAGGATAAGGACGGAGGCTCTGATGGCTAAAAGGAGCTCCCACAGGGTAAAAACG
>JAFVPI010000148.1 GCA_017505405.1 Mogibacterium sp. | reverse complement strand
TCCCGGGTTTTGATACTCACCCAGTGACATAATGGACTGACACGCTCTATCACAGTGACGGGATCGCGCGGGATTCTCACCCGCTTCCCTATTCTCCCCGCCTGATAACGGGGCACCGGCACTTCATATTAATTAATGTTTACAGTGCTAAAACATTGTAACACTGTTGCGATATCAATGTATCCGCATCGCTATTGAAAAACTCTATAGTTGGTCTCGCAAAGATGTGATTGCTTTATATGCATGGTCTGCATAAATATCCCTCACATCAGGCAGCTGTCCGAGCCCCTCTATGATGCATACCGTTTCATATCCCTCTGCGCTGAAACGCGAGAACCACGAGTCCGGATCATCAGCTGAAGCCATATCCTTTACAGCATGGTTTCCGGCTACGAGCATCAGCGGTCGCAGAACAACTCTTTTATAGTTTCCTTCGCCGACAGCTTTGATCACATCATCAAGTGACGGCTCAGCCTCAACTGTTCCTATGAAATAGTCAGACTTGCCTTTACTGTTCAGCACGCTTTGCATTTTATCGTAAATGCTGTTGGCAGCCGCCTCACTTCCATGCCCCATGAATACCAGGGCTGTGCTGCCGTCCTCATAGCTGGCGGAAGCTTCAGCAAGAGCGTCTGCGACTCTGTCAAGGTCCTCTTCTGATGTAAGCAGTGGATCGCATATTGTGACCTTCCCGAACGAGTCTGCATAGTCTGCCAGAATGCTGCAAAGCTTGTCGTATTCAAGTCCTTTCATAAGGTGAGTGGGCTGAACGACCAGATTGTTTACGCCTTCGGCGGCAGCTTTTTCAAGTGCATCAGCAACATTGTCTGTTCTGATGCCTTCCCTCTTCGATATTAGATTTATAATGGTCTGCGAGGTGAAACATCTGCGAACGCTCCAGCTTTCTCCTGCAGCCTCACTTATTGCCTGCTCTACAGCATCAATATTCAGCCTGCGGCTCTCAGCTGATGCAGTCCCAAAGCTGACAACCAGGATCTCATTTCTGTCACTCATGGGATTCTCCAATCAGATTATCAGTCCGTATCTGCGGACCAGAGGAGCAAGCTCCTCATCGGACAGGCTTCCTGCATAGAGCGCCCTGCCCTGGTAGACCGCAAGTGCATCATTAAGAAGCGCCGCGTCTTCGCATACTATACACAGCGGCTTGCGTACCGCATACTGAGCCGCTTCAAATTCATCTATATCCGGCTCGCAGTTTATCTTTACTGTAATGATCTGCGAGTCGCTTTTGTTTGCTTTTCTTATCTGATCCTCCAGGTCCGGGCCGCATTCAATGATCTCACCTGCCTCTATGCCCGGTTCAAGGATGAACACATCTTTTTCGGTCGCACAGACTATCTTATCCCTGTACTGAGGATCAGGCTTTCTAAGTTCGAAGTCTTTCAGTTCCGGAGCAATCTTCGCGATATGCTCAGGACCCGTGCCGCAGCAGCCTCCGAAGAGACCTGCACCAAGTTCTGCGAATTCTTTTGTATGCTTCACGAATTCATCCGGCGGGCAGTCATAGACTGTTTCTCCGTTTACTGTCTTAGGAAGCCCTGCATTAGGCTTGATGGCGACAGGCACTTCAGCGAGATCGCGCAGGCGCTTTGCCTGCTCCAGCATCTCCGCCGGGCCGGTGCTGCAGTTGAGCCCGAAAGCATCGATTCCCATGCCCTGCATTATGACCAGTGCCGCCCTTACATCTGATCCTGTAAGTGTGCGGCCGTTTTCATCGCAGGTGAATGAGACCAGGACAGGCTTGTCACTCACATCCTTCACTGCAAGCAGAGCGGCACGCGCGTCAGGCACTGTCATGATGGTTTCTATCACGAACATATCTACTCCAGCCTCTTCCATGGCCTCGGCCTGCTCATGATACATATCGTAAAGCTCGCTGAACGATATGTCACCCAGCGGTGCAATGAACTTGCCGCTTGTGGCTATATCACCTGCTACCAGTGCCTTCCCTGCCGCAGCTTCCTTCGATATCTCCACAAGTCGTTTGTTGAAGTCCTTTACCATATTGAAAAAGCCGTTTTCTTCGAGCTTCACGCGGTTGGCTCCGAATGTAGGCGCGTAAACTATGTCACTGCCGGCTTCTATATATTCTTTCTGCAGCTGTTTCATTACTTCAGGATGCTCAAGCACCCAGGCCTCGGTGCACTTGCTGCCGTCATAGCCCCTCTTCTGAAGTTCTGTTCCGTTTGCTCCGTCAAGTATGAGCGGAAAGTATAGTTCCATGTCTTCTCCCCTGGTTTCCCGTTTTCAGGACAGCATCTGAATCGCGGCGCGCGCGGCTGCCGCCGCGTCCGGCGTATACATGTCTGCGCCGGTCTGTTCGCAGAATTCCTGCGTAACAGGCGCGCCGCCGATCAGTATCTTCACCTTATCGCGTATATTTTTCTCTTTTGCCAGTTTTACTACGCGGTCTATCTCACCCATACTGGTCGTCAGCAGAGTTGAACACGCGATTATATCGCATTCGGTGTCGATAGCAGCCTGTATGAAGTCCTCAGCGCTTACATCGCAGCCAAGGTCTATGACTTCAAGACCGCTTCCTTCCATCATTATTTTTACGAGGTTCTTTCCTATATCATGCAGGTCGCCTCTTACTGTTCCAAGGCATACCTTGCCTGCGGCTCCGGTCCCCGCTCCGCCGGCAAGCAGCGGCTTGAGTATTTCAGTTGCAGCAGACATGCAGTTCGCTGCTCTCAGCATCTCCGGAACGAACACTTCTCCGAGTGAGAAATCTTCGCCCAGTTCATTCATGCCTCTCACCAGTCCGCCGGTCAGTATAGTCTGAGCATCCTCGCCGTTTTCAAGAGCAGTCCTCACAGAATCAACAGTAGCGCCTACATCCCCTTCCTGCAGAGCCTCGGATATCTCGTCAAGTATTGATTTTACGGACCTCTGTCCGGTCTTTGCATTCTCTTTTACGCTTTCCCTGCCTGCATGCGCATCGCCCGGATCTTCACGGCTGATGCTGAGTATCACAGGGTTCTTCCGCTCTGCTGATGGACTGGTAAACCTAGGCAGGTGGACTCCCTCGTTATATTTCCTTATTTCGTCATCTATCCACGGATCCACATGCTTATACACTGTGCCGGCCAGGCCATATGTTATCGATGGTATGAAGTGGCCGCCCGGGCAGTATTCATGAAGGGCATCGTGCACGTATTTACGCACTTCTTCCTCGCCCGCATCCTCTCTGTCGATCGCAGCACCGATGCCGCCCATCAGAACCATGCGGCCTTTAAGTCTCTGCTGCAGGGCCGGTATGTCATTCTCAGGGAGAACGCCCTGCCACACCTGGATGCCTATCTCCGCCATGTCTTCAACAATAGGAGCAAGATATGAATCGGCATGGTGTATTGCGATCACGCCCTGCTCCCTTATGTATCCGTAGAACCTGCGGTACGGTTCCTTGAAAAACTCCCGCCACATATCCGGCTTCATGAAAAGAGCATCCTTTGTGCCCCAGTCATCATGTGAAAAGATCACATCAGGCTGAAGGTTGTCTATCAGATGTTTTACATATGCGAGCCTGTATTCAGTGATGTAATCGATGAGCTCGTGCATCTCCTGCGGATGGTCATATAGATTCGTAAGTACATCCTGGAAAGGCATCAGAAAATGGCACTGCTCAAAAATACCGGTGCCCATAAATCCTGCCACCAGGCGCTCATTTCCTGCGCGTTCCCTGACCTTTGCGCGGAAGCTTTTCCACGCTTCCGGGTCGCTGCAGT
>JAFVPI010000147.1 GCA_017505405.1 Mogibacterium sp. | reverse complement strand
GCAGGCAGAAGCCATGCGTTACAGCGACTTCATGATAGATGAACTATGACTGAAAAGAATGACAATGAACAACTGATCAATAAAGCTGCACGGGACATACTTATGCTTGCCCGCAGTCTCCTTATAGTCAGGCTCCGCTTTCTCGACATCGCGATCGGCAGGCTCGATCTGGTTCCTGCAGATGACAGGACCTTTTCAACTGACGGGACCCGCATAATATACGGACCTAAGCATGTTGTAAGAAGCTACAAATATGAGAGTGAGAAACCGGCGCGGGACTATCTTCATATGGTGCTCCACTGCATTTACAGCCATATGTTCACAGGCAGCCTGGAAGCTCCTGAGCTGTGGGACCTGGCCTGTGATATAGCTGTCGAGAACACGATAAATGATCTGGGCCTTGATGTAACGGATTCTTCCAGGAAAGCAGCACAGACAGCCGAAGCTGCAAGACTCCGAAATGATGTGAATCTGCTCACGGCAGAGAAGATCTACCACCATTTCCTGAGATTGGGCATATCAGAGCCAGAAGCCGGCAGACTTAAGGGGCTGTTTGCTGCTGATGACCACTCGGGATGGCATGGATACAGACCGAAAGAAAAGGCCGGCACCGGCGATGACAAAAATCTTAATAATAATAACAGCGGAGAAAACGAAGACGATGCGTTTACAGTTGAGATGCCGCTGCCTGAGATCGGGGAAGAGTGGAAAGATATAGCTGAGAAAGTACAGGATGCTCTTGAAACTTTTTTTAAGGAGCAGGGTGACGAGGAAGGCGGACTGATACAGAACCTTAAGGCATTGAACCGTGAGAAATACGATTATGCCGGATTTCTGAAAAAGTTTTCCGTACTGGGAGAGACTCTCGGTGTAAATGATGAGGAGTTTGATTATATCTTTTATACTTACGGGCTGAAACTGTACGAAAACATGCCGCTGGTCGAGCCGCTTGAATATAAGGAAAGCAGACGGATAAGAGAGTTTGCAGTTGCGATCGATACTTCAGCGAGCACATCGGGGGAGCTTGTTCAGAAATTCCTTCAGAAAACATATAATATACTCAAATCAACTGAGAATTACTTCTCGCGTGTGAACATCCATATCATCCAGTGCGATGCAGACATTCAGGAGCATATCAAGATCACCTCGGAAGAGGAATTTGACAGATATATAAAGAATATGGAGATCCACGGCCTCGGCGGGACTGATTTCAGACCGGTATTCAGACTGGTGGACAGCCTTATAGAGGCAGGCGAGTTCTCTGATCTGAGGGGGCTCATATACTTCACGGACGGATACGGTAATTTTCCTGCTTACAAACCGGCTTATCAGACAGCGTTTGTATTCCTCGATGATGAATACGGCAATCCGGATGTGCCACCGTGGGCGATAAAACTTGTGCTTCAGGATGACGAGATATAGGAGAAACAACTGTGAATATCAGAGATGCAAAAGATCAGATCAAAAATGCGATCGTCGCATATTTTACAAAGGACGAGTACGGGGAATATCAGATAGCCACTGAAGATCAGAGGCCTGTTTTCCTTATGGGACCTCCGGGAATCGGCAAGACTGCCATAATGCAGCAGATCGCATCTGAGCTTGGCGTCGGCCTGGTCTCATATTCCATGACGCACCATACACGCCAGTCCGCGCTCGGTCTGCCTTATATTACAACCAAATACTATGGGGGCAGGGAGTACAGCGTTTCGGAGTATACCATGTCGGAGATCATCGCATCGGTTTACGACATGATGGAAGAGACCGGGATCAGAGAAGGCATCCTGTTTCTCGATGAGATCAACTGCGTATCGGAGACGCTCGCTCCGGCCATGCTGCAGTTCCTTCAGTATAAGATATTCGGCAGACACCGCGTACCGGACGGATGGATCGTGGTCACCGCGGGCAATCCTCCTGAATACAACAACTCCGTGCGCGAATTCGATACAGTCACCTGGGACAGACTGAAGCGCATAGATATTGAACCGGACTATAAAATATGGAAAGATTATGCTCTCGACCGCGGAGTCCATCCATCTATCTCTACATATCTCGATATAAAGACCAAAGACTTTTACAGAGTTGAGTCTACGGTAGAAGGCAAGAGCATAGTGACGGCAAGGGCATGGCTCAACCTGTCCGACATGATAAGGCTCTATGAGCAGAACGGCATAGGAGTTGATGAAAAGATGGTGGGCCAGTATCTGCAGGATAAAAAGGTCTCGAAGTCATTCGCTAATTACTATGACCTGTTCAACAAGTACAGATCCGACTACCGTATAGAGGATATACTGAGCGGAAAGGCAGGCGACGATGTAAAAAAGCGTGCCGCAGCTGCAAAATATGATGAAAAACTGTCGCTGCTCGGCCTCATCCTGGACAGGATAGGCAATGACCTGAGGCAGAACTATTACGAAGAGCAGATACTGACCGGCGAGCGTGAGATCTTCAGCCGGATAAAGACCGGGCTTGATGATCCGTCAGCGTCAGCAGCGAAGCTTCTGGATGCTGTTATCCCGGAGAAACGCAATGAGCTTGAAACGGGCAAGAGAGCAAATTCTCTCTCTGATGACAAACGAAGGATATTGCACGGCACTATCAATGATCTGGAGGCTGTCCGGAAGTCTCTTGCAGAGGCGGGCGATCAGGCGGGAAGCGCAGCTTTTGAAACGATACGGAAGAAGTTCAACGCTAAAAGAGCTGATTATATGGATCATGCGAAGCAGATCGATGCAGAGCTTGAGAATATGTTCATATTCGCTGAGGATGCATTCAGTGACGGACAGGAAATGCTGATAATAGTAACTGAGCTGACCAAGGGATTTTACGCTGCGCATTACATAAGCAGACATGGCTGCAGCAAGTATTTCGAGCACAACAGGGAATTGCTTTTCTATGAAAGACAGAACGAGATACTGCGTGAGATAGAAAACCTGGATCTGTAAAAACGAAAACCGGCAGACGAAAGGAAAAGGGTAAAAGCGATGACAGAGATAGAAGAAAGACTGTTTGATCTTCAGGATAAGAAATACCGGGATTTTCAGGTGAAGCTGATACCAACGGTCGATCCTTCATCTGTCATAGGCGTAAGGACACCGGAACTTCGCAAGCTGGCAAAAGAGCTTATAAAGAAAGATGACACAGATGCTTTCCTGAATAAGCTCCCGCACGGTCATTTCGACGAGAACCAGCTGCACGCGTTCATACTGTCAGCAATGAAAGACTATGACAGATGCATGGCCGGTGTATGCAGCTTTCTGCCATACATCGATAACTGGGCAACATGTGATCAGCTGTCGCCTAAAGTGTTCAGCAAAAACAAGGAAGACCTGCTTGCAAATATAAAGGAATGGCTTGAGTCCGGAGAGACCTACACGGTCAGGTTTGCGGTGGGCATGCTCATGGAGCATTTTCTGGGAGAAGACTTTGATATCGCATATCCTGAAATGGTGGCTGCAATAGAATCGGATGAGTACTATGTAAATATGATGCGCGCCTGGTACTTCGCGACGGCACTGGCAAAGCAGTATGACAGTATCATTCCCTTCATAGAGGAAAACCGGCTGGATAAGTGGACGCACAACAAGGCTATACAGAAATCAGTCGAGAGCTACAGGATAACCCCTGAGCAGAAGACATATCTCAGGAGTCTTAAGATCAGATAGGTTCGCAGATGACGATCGAACAGAAAATATTCAGCCGCAGACGGTTCAGAACAAAGAGCCTCGTTGAATACGGATTCATTGATATGGACTCATGCTATTCGCTGTCCAGAGAATTTATGGACGGCGACTTTACTGCTGAGATCAGAGTGTATGAGAACGGCAACGTCTTTGGCAGAGTCATGGACAACATGACAGACGAAGAATACATTCCGCTTCGCATGCCGAATTATTCGGGAGCGTTTGTAGGTTCCGTAAGAGCGGCCTACGAGGAGCTGCTGACCGACATAGCAGATAAATGCTGTACGGATGTAGCGTTTGTTTCAGACCAGAGCAACCGGATCGCAGCTCTTATACTGGATAGGTATTCTGTGGAGCCCGACTTCCCATGGGACGAGGGAGAGCATGAACCGTCGGGAGTGTTCAGGCACGGCAGCAACAACAAATGGTTCGGACTCATTATGAATATCGACAGGCGTCATCTGGACAGTAATGCAGGTGATG
>JAFVPI010000146.1 GCA_017505405.1 Mogibacterium sp. | reverse complement strand
GCCCAGTATCTCGCCCCTGCGAAAATCCGCGTGAATGCGATTGCTCCGGGCTTCTTCGTGAACGACCGCAGTCGCAAGATACTCTGCACTCCAGAAGGCGGGTCTTCATATTCGTCGAATGCGAAGCCCATCTCCTTGAGCTGATCATTGCTCTTGATGTCGATCTTCCATCCGCTGACTCTTGCAGCGAGTCTTACGTTCTGGCCTTCGCGGCCGATGGCGAGTGACAGCTGCTGCTCAGGTACTACTGCCGTTGCGGACTTTTCATCTTCGTTGATGTAAACGCCTTCAACTATGGCAGGTCTCAGCACGTTGCTGATAAGAACAGCCGGGTCCTCGTCCCAGACGATGATATCGATTTTTTCTCCGAAGAGCTCGTCTGCGATGTTCTGGACCCTTGCGCCTCTGTTGCCTACGCATGCTCCGACAGGATCAACGTTAGGGTCATGCGAGTAAACAGCGATCTTTGTGCGGGAGCCGGCTTCACGCGCCGTTCCCTTGATCTCTACAGTACCGTCTGCGATCTCAGGGATCTCGAGCTCAAACAGCCCTCTTACAAGTCCCGGATGAGATCTCGACAGAAGCACCTGCGGTCCCTTGTTTTCTTTCTTGACGTCCATGACGTAGACCTTGATGCGGTCTCCCGGCTTGAAGTTTTCGGTCCTTACCTGCTCGGATGCAGGAACGCGTCCCTCGGTTCTGCCGAGTGAGATGAGCATGGTGCCGTTGGAGATCCTTTCCACCTTTCCGGTAACGATAGTTCCCTTCTTTTCTATGAACTCGTTGTAGGAGTTAGTGCGCTCAGCTTCCCTGTTCTTCTGTACAAAGACCTGCTTTGCGCCCTGTGCCGCGATCCTGTTGAAGTCTCTCGGATCTATCTCATACTCGACTACATCGCCGACTTCATAACCTTCATATATCTCCTTTGCATCCTCGACAGAGATCTGAGTAAGGTAATCTTCAACCTCCTCAACTACCTCCATGCCCATGTAGACAGTTACATTTCCCTCGGACATGTCAACATCTACCCTTACATTGGATGCTCCGTAATTCTTCCTGTATGCATTCTCTATGGAGTCCTTGATAGCTCCGATGATCTCTTCTTCGGAAAGATTTTTCTCTTTTTTGAGATCTGCAAATGCATCTAGAAATTCCTTGCTCATTGTCTCCTCCTGATTCCCTGTTTAGTTAGAAAACTACTGCTAAATTGATTTTTGCTATTTTATCGGCAGGGATCGCAAGTTCTCCTGCTCCCGTATCTATCGTCACGATCCCGTTCTCCTTTCCCAGGAGTACGCCTTCGTGTGATTTACTGCCGTTTATCTGCTCATATGTTTTGACTTCCACGGCCCTTCCGGCAAACCGCACATAGTCTGTGTCCTTGAGAAGCTCTCTGTCGAGGCCTGCAGAACTGACCTCAAGGTTGTAGCTGCGTTCAATAATGTCGTTTCTGTCGAGAGCCTCGCTCAGCCACACATTGACCTTCTCACAGTCATCTATGCTCACGTATTCCGATTCCGCATCCGCCGGTTTATCAAGGCACACTCTGAGCACCCACGCCGGTCCTTCCTTTTTATACTCGACTTTATAGATGTCCAGTCCGTTTTCCTCAAGGAACGGCATAAGCATCTCTGTTACCTTAGCGCTTATATCTTCTTTTGCCATGTCTTCACCGCGGAAATATCCCTACATAAGTGAAAGAGTGGGAGTCCCCACTCTTTCGAAACGTTAGCTTACTTTGCACTTATACCACCAAAGCTTTGTAATTGCAAGGCTTTTTTTATTTAAGGCACCTTTTGGCTAGTCTTTCTTGTCCTTTTTATCCTTATCTCCGGAACCGGAATCCTGTTTTCCGTCGTCCTTTTTCTCCTTGTCTTTCTTTGGTGCCGGAGGCGGATCAGGAGGCTGTGTGCCCGTGGTGTAGTATTCGCCGTTCTTTACTATTACATTATCCGGTCTGGACTTGTACTCCCCGCCTTTTGCTCTCTTGACCTGACCCATGATCTTTCCCCAGAGTCTGGCTGCCGTAGCAGAAGTCGAATTGAGCTCTACATTGTTGTCAGTACCGATCCATAAAGCAGCTGCATACTTAGGTGTGAATCCGTCGAACCAGATATCCCAGGTCTCATCTGTTGTTCCGGTCTTGCCTCCTACTCTTTCTCCGGAGATAGCGGCATCATATGCGATACCGTCAGAGACTACCGTCTCGAGCACGTCTGTCATGATGTACGCAACTCCTTCATTGAGCACCCTTGTCTCTTCGGACTTGCCTTCGAGCAGGACCCTGCCGTTGCTGTCTGTTACCTTTGTATAGCAGATGCCTGAATTATGCACTCCGCCGTTAGGGAATACAGCATATGCGAGCGCCATGTCCAGAGGTGTGACTCCTACCGTCATCGCTCCGAGTCCGAGAGCTGCAAGGTTCACATCATTATATGCCTCGCTTGTGTCATCAATGGCTGTGCTGATGCCGAATTTCTTGACCATATCCATAGAATAGTCAGTTCCGACCTGTGCAAGTATCTTTACTGCGCAGGTATTGATCGACAGCTGGATCGCACGCCTGAATGTCTTGTATCCGGTAAATGTTCTTCCGAAGTTCTGCGGCCAGTCTTTGCCGTTCACCTTCATCCGCTCATCCGTTACTCCGGAGCTTACGGTTATGTAGTTGCCCCAGTTCCTGGTTCCCTGGCTGTCATAGCCTGTATCCTTGAACGGGAAGAGTTTTCCTTTCTTCTGATACTCATAGCTCTTCTGAAGGGCCGGAGCATACACGGCGATCGGCTTTATTGATGATCCCGGCTGACGAGGGCTCACGGCTCTGTTGAAGAGCTTTTCTCCCTTGGTCTTTCTTGTGCCTGCCATGGCCTTTATCTCACCGGTGCCGACCTTTACGATCACCATGGCTGCCTCTACCTTGCCCTTGTCATTTACGGCACTCGGGAAGTTCTCTTTCTTCTTGAACTCCTTTGTAAGTACTTTCTGTGCCTGTGAATCAAGAGTCGAATAGATATTGAGGCCCTTGGTATATACCATCTTTTCAGCCTGATCTTCGCTCAGATTGTACTTCTTCATCAGGTCGTTCTTAACGGTATCAAGGAGATAATCCTTGAACGCCGAGCTGGCGCTCAGGCTTTCACCGCCAGGATTGATGAATTTTTCAAGAGGTTTCTTGGCCTTATCCGCTTTCTCCTGAGTTATGTAGCCCTGATCCGCCATGAGATCGAGCACCAGATAACGTCTGTTGCGCGATACGTCATTCGCGTAGAGGCCTTTTTCGACCTTGGTCGTGGTCTCGGCTTCGTCGTCCTCTGTCATGAGGAGCGCATAGACTCCCGGCGCCTGAGGCAGTGCTGCCAGTGCGGCGCATTCGCTCAGCTTCAGGTCTTCCACATCCTTGTCGAAGTACTTATGTGAAGCCGTATCAACTCCATAGCATCCGTATCCGAGGTAGATGGTGTTGAGGTATGCGGTAAGGATCTCCTCCTTGCTGAGTTCCTCTTCTATCTCATGTGCGTAATACATCTCGATGATCTTACGCTTTATGGATCTGACACTCTTTTCCTCCGGCAGGAACACGTTGCGCGCGAGCTGCTGAGTGATAGTACTCGTGCCGCTTATCTCGCCGCCGCCCGATACCGAATTCCATATGGCTCCGAATATTCTCCTGATATTGAAGCCCTTATGAGTCCAGAACGTCTTGTCCTCGATAGCTATGAACGCATTCTTGAGGTTTTCCGGAAGTTCTTCGTACTTGACGATGTCCCGGTTTTCAGACAGATAGATATCGTTTGTCAGATTGCCTTTGTCATCATAGATATGAGTACTGACCTCAAGGGTATTGTATATCTGCTCAGGATGTATAGTGTCCGCATGCGCTATGGTTATAGCGGCATAGGCGCCGCCTGCAATTCCGCATACTATGCCAAGAGCAAGCATTATCTCGATGAATCCGATCAGGAAGCCCAGTACGCCT
>JAFVPI010000145.1 GCA_017505405.1 Mogibacterium sp. | reverse complement strand
GCTGCGCATACTTCCTGGCTATCGAAGGCTACAAGCCTGTAGTATTCGAGAAGCAGGAGATGCCTGGCGGAATGATGACACTCGGAATCCCTAACTTCAGACTCGACAAGAAAGTAGTTAACGCTGAGATCGACATCCTCAAGGCTATGGGCGTTGAGATCAGATGCGGCGTAGAAGTAGGCAAGGATGTTACATTCCAGTCGCTCCGTGAGGAAGGCTTCAAGGGCTTCTTCGTCGGAACAGGTCTCCAGGCCTGCGGCAGACTCGGGATCCCTGGCGATGACGCTGAAGGCGTTATCGGCGGTGTAGACTATGTAAAGAGCGTAACACTCGGCAAGGCAAAGAAGCTCAGCGGTGACGTAGTGGTCATCGGCGGCGGAAACATAGGAGCCGACGTAGCACGTACGGCTATCCGTCAGGGAGCAAAGAGCGTACATCTGTACTGCCTTGAGTCCTATGACGAGATGCCTATGGGCGAAGAGGATCAGGAATTCCTCAAGAACGAAGGAATCGTCATCCATGACGGATGGGGCCAGACAGAAGTCGTTACAAAGAGCGGAAAGGTCGCAGGCATCAAGTTCAGAAAGTGCGTAAGCGTCAAGAATGAAGAGGGCAGATTCGACCCTAAGTTCGACGACAGCGAGACAACAGAGCAGGCATGCAAGACCATCCTGTTCAGCATCGGTCAGAAGCCTGATTACGGCAAGCTGTTCGAAGGAACAAAGGTTGAGCTCTCACCGCGCGGCATGATCGTCGCAGATCCTGTCACACTGCAGACAGCAGAGCCTGATATCTTCGCAGGCGGCGACAGTGTAAGCGGACAGAAGTTCGTTGTAGACGCTCTCGCTATGGGACGTGAAGGCTCTGTATCGCTCCACAGATTCGTGAACAAGGGACAGCACCTGACGATCCACAGAAATACACGTCAGTTTACTCCTCTCAACAAGGACGATGTCGTTATTCCGGCTGCTGACTTCCGTAAGCCTCCTCGCCAGATCAGAGAGATCGACGAGAGCAAGAAGCTCACTATGGACTACGAGATCAAGCAGTTCAGTGAAGAGCAGATCAAGAAAGAAGCTGAGAGATGCCTCAAGTGCGGACGCAGCGTAGTTGACACCAACAAGTGTATCGGCTGCGGAATGTGCACCGTACAGTGCAAGTTCGACGCTATCCACCTCTTCCGTCTGCCTGATGGAGACAGATACTCCAATATGATCCCTGCAGAGCAGAAGTTCGTAGGCATCGGCAAATACATGCCGGCCCGTGTTGCAGGAATCGTGAAGAAGAAAATCGCTGGCAGATAAAAGGACGGCAAAGGTTTAATGCACGAATTAGGACTTGTAAATTATGCAGTTAAAGAGGTAAGCAAGATCGCTGAGGAGCACAACGTCACGAAGATCAAGTCGGTGACGCTGGAGTTCGGTGAAGTCTCGGGAATCGTCACTTCTTACCTGTACGATTACTGGAAATGGTATTCCAAAAAGTTCCCTATGTTCGAGGACTCCACACTCTATTGCGAGGAGATCCCTGCCGTGACATGGTGCGACAACTGCAAGATCCAGTATTCTACAGTAGCGTACGGCAAAACCTGTCCTCATTGCGGAAGCGGCCGCACATGGCTGCTGCGCGGAAATGAGATGCGGATAAAGTCGATCGAGGTATACGATCCCGTCGAAGCGGACGCAGAAAGCGACGGAGACCTGGATGCGCCGGGTGAATACAAACCTCAGTGATCAATACCTGTTTATTAAGGAGGCTATAATGACCAATAAGGAAATGCGCGATGTCGTAAAAGCGCTCAACGTCGAGCTGTTCAAAATGAATTATAAGGCCGGCGTACGTCTTCCAAATCTTGAAGCTTTCCTTGCCGGAGATGATGATGCGTTTGCATATGATCCGAAGGCAAAAGAAAGACTCGAAAAGATGCTTGAGCAGGAAGTCAAAGCGAGCAAGAAGAAATAGAGAGTTGCTCAGTTAAGTGAATAGTCCGCGGTCATGTTCGTGGTTGCAAGTCCATGCCAGATACGGGCAAAGGGACCCACGTAAGCAGCGTGCAAGAGGCAGCTGTGATCATGGCGTATCTTAGAAGTAAGTCCTCCGCAAAGCGGGTAAAGGCAAGTGTGGGGTCAAAGACCAGGTCGAGTGGCCGCGGTGCTAATCATTAACAATAGTCAAGGGGGAGAACATAATGAGTATAATGATAGATCCTACGATGAATATCCCGATGGAAGAACTGGAACTTATTCTGGCTGGCATTTCTGATGACGGAAAGATCAGCAAGGAGGCTGAGAAGGCTATTCTCGCCCGTATAGAAGAGGGAAAGGCAAAGGGATATATCAACACCATGGGCGAAGTAAAAAGACAGTTCAGGTGCAAGCTCGGCCCTGCTGAAGGCAAGAAGATCGCTGATGCTGTAGATAAGCTCTGGTATTGACCATAAGTCAAAATAATTATATTAAAATCTATATATGGTGTGCTTCTTCACAGAAGGAGCACACATTTTTTGTCTATCTTGTGGTACAATAAGTTAGGAAAATATGATTTCAGGAGGATAAGTGTTATGAAGATCAACATTTCATCAAAAAATTATCCAATGAGCGAAAAGCTCAGCAACTACATCGAAAAGAAACTCGATAAAATCGGCAAATACTTTGACGAAGACACAACTGCCAATATAGTAGTTTCAAAGCTCAGAGAAACACCGAAGTTTGAAGCAACTATCAACGCAAAGCAGGCCGTGCTCAGGGCTGAGATGGCAAACGACAGTATTTACGATGCGGTCGACCTGGTTACAGATAAACTTGAATATCAGATGAGCAAACTCAAGGGAAAGCTTGAGTCGAGATATAAAGAAAACAAGGCTCTCAAGCTCGAATTTGTTCCGGAGCCTGAAGAAGAGGAATTTGACGAAGAGATGGTCATCGTAAGGAGAAAGCAGGTTGAGCTTACTCCTATGGTTGCAGAAGAGGCAATTCTCCAGATGGAGATGCTCGGACACGACTTCTTCGTATTTCTTGACATGGATACTGATGATGTCAGCGTTGTATATAAACGTAAAGGCAACGCTTACGGACTGATTGAAACAAAGAGATAGGATTAATAAAATATGGCAAACAACGACTGGGACCTCGATGATCTTCTGGAATTCCACTTTGACCGCGAGGTCCCGGGGAAAAGCAAAAAGATCGACGATATAGATGAGGATAGGAAGCTCTATGAGGAGCTGAGAAGAAAAAGTAAGAGCAGCAATGCTCCTGCTTTTGATGTGCCTGAACCTCTGAGCAATCACAAATGGATCGACGAAGACAGCGACATATTTGCACAGTATGACAGAGAGCATCCATTCTCACGCATGCCTGACAACGCACCTGTAGTGGAGGCTGATGAGCATCCTCATCACAACATCAAGGAGATAGAAGCGATCAAGCAGGCATCTCAGGAAGCGTACGACAGGTACAGAAGCAATTACACAAAGAATAAGACCAGGAAAGATAAGCAGAGCGGAGGGCGCAGAAGATTCAACGGTTTCCACAGAGTGCTGACCCTTATATACCTCATAGCTTTTGGTGTCTTTGCCGCTTCCATAATATTCATGAACGTGCTCCCGTTCGGAATGAGTGTGGCGCTGTTCGGAGTGCTGATACTCCTGAGCCTGGTCATCTTCATCCAGACGCGCAGCAGAAAGAGCAAGAACTGGGGCAAGGTCCTCGCGACGCTGACAGCGATACTGCTGATAGGGTTTTATGGTGTCGGTACTGCCTATTCGCTGGGCACACTGTCGTTCCTCAGCGACACTTCCGTAAAAAATGAAAGCGCTGTGTCTGATGTGACCAAGCATCCGTTCAACTTCATTATTACAGGCATAGACGTTGACGGCAAGATCAATGAAGAGGGCAGGAGCGACGTAAACATGGTTGTGACGGTGAATCCGAAGACTCAGCAGATACTGATGACTTCGATCCCGCGTGACTATGAGATCTACATGCCTGACTTCGACAACGCTATGGACAAGCTGACACATACGGGTTTTTATGGAGTTCAGACAACGATAGGAGCCGAAGAGCAGCTTTTCGACACGGAGGTCAACTACTACGTGAAGGTCAACTTCACAACGGTAGAGCGCTTCATTGATGCCGTGGGAGGAGTGGATGTCGAATCCGAGTATGAATTCACTCCTGTCAAATTGAAGAAATGGACTGTCCAGAAGGGCATGAACCACATGAATGGCAAGCAGGCGCTTGCATTTGCAAGGGAGCGTAAGGCATTTGTGGATGGAGACCACCAGAGGATAAAGAACCAGCAGCTGGTATTCGAAGCGCTTATAAAGAAGGCGACAAGCAGCCGCACCATGATATTGAGTTATAACAAAGTGCTCACGAGTCTGCGCGATTACTTCGAGATGAGCTTCAGCTCGCGTGAGATCAGAAAACTGGTCAAGTATCAGCTCGCGAAAGACCCTGACTGGAAGATATTCAAAAACACAGTCGTGGGCGGTGACGGCTCGCTGCCGACCTATTCTACGGGCGGAGCATACGCATATGTTATGACGCAGGATCCTGAAAGCATAGAGAATGCGAAGACACTTATAAATGCCGTGCTTGAAGGACAGGACCTTCAGACGGATGAAGACGGTGTAGTGACCGTTGCAGCCGGCGAATAGAAAACGATAAGGGCAGACGGAAAGGTAAGAGATGCTTGATAATTTAATGGGAATCCTCATGAGCATAAAGGCGACCGATGTCATCGACATCGTTATCGTCGCATACCTGCTGTACAGGCTGCTCGGGTTCATAAAAGAGACCCGCGCGCAGCAGCTGTTCAGGGGGATCCTTTTGATTATCGGCTTTTTTCTTATCTCAGAATTGTTCAATCTGAGCCTGCTCAACTGGCTCTTCACGAGGCTTATAACGGTCGGTCTCATCGCAGTTGTGATACTGTTCCAGCCTGAGATCCGCAGAGGCCTTGAGCAGATAGGGCGCAGAGGCGTACTGAGCTGGCAGTTCAGAGATATGGGCAAAGAGGAGATGTACGCGACCGTCCACAAGATAGTTGATGCAGTAGATGACTTCTCCTCCACACAGACCGGAGCGCTGATGGCTATCGAGCGCGAAACCATGCTCAGCGACATCAGCGAGAGCGGAGTAATAGTGGATGCGGAGATCTCAGTCAGACTTCTCGGGAACCTGTTTTACGAAGGATCACCTCTCCATGACGGGGCCGTGATCATCAGGGGCGACAGAGTACACGCGGCGAGCTGCGTTCTTCCGCTTACTGAAAGACAGAATATCGGCAAGAATCTCGGCACCAGACACAGGGCTGCCCTCGGACTAAGCGAGGTGTCGGATGCTTTTGTTATCGTGGTCTCCGAGGAGACCGGAGCCATTTCGGTTGCACAGAACGGGGAGTTCAAGCGCTTCCTCGATCTGAAGACACTGGAGAAGATGCTTCTTGACATCTATCTGCCGTCATCTGACGACCGCAATCCGCTTTCAAAGATCGGAATACTGAAAGGAAACAGGCAGGATGACTGACAAAGAACGCAAGGTAATTAATATTATTCTTTCTTTGCTCGTCGCCACAGGCGCCTGGTTCTTTGTGGTCTATAATTATGATCCTATGACGAGCGTGAGATACTCGGGCATTCCTATTACATACACAGGACTTGACACTCTTGCCAACAGAGGATACGCAGTCGCTGAGGCAAATTATAAAAATGTAGAGGTGACGCTCCAGCAGAGGAGAATAGATACCGCCAATATCTCGTCGGAAGATATTTCCGTAACTGCGGATGTAAGCGGCTTAGCCACGGGAGAAAACACCGTTGCGCTTCGTGTTGCCGGGCCTGAAGGCGCTCAGGTAAGAGATGTATCCGTAAAGAATGTCACTGTTGATATCGCAAGCGCAGCAAGCGTGGAGGTCCCTATATCGGTAGAGTACTCAGGCGAACCTGAAGAAAATGCCGTACCTCTTGTTGAGAACATGTCAGTTGAAATGGCAACGGTCATCGCTACTGAGGAAAAACTTTCTGAGATAGACAGGGTGGCGGCAGTCATCGATCCGGAAGAACTTGATGAGCAGTTCAAAGCCATGACGCTTGAGATCGCTGCACTCGATAAGGAAGGCAACAAAGTATTAAATGTTGTTATTTATCCTGAAACGGTATCGTTCAGGGCGGCAGCGGGTTATACCAAGGAGGTAAGGCTGGTAGTCCCTGTAAAGGACGAGTCGGATGACTCTTACGAAAGGACATATACAGCTCCTGAGACCGTAGTTATAAAGGGCAAAAAAAGCACGATAGATGCTTACACGGGGATAACTGCAAACGAGATCGATATATCTTACTACTACGAAGACAGTGAGATACCTATCGAATTTGAGCTTCCTGAAGGTGTATCTATTGCTGATGGTCAGGAAAACCTGCTGCTTTCACTGAAAGCCGTCAAGAAGGAAAAGAAAGAAAAGGAAGAAAAACAGGAGGAAGGTTAGATCAGACGTGAAGGATCACATCCCAGAGCCTGCGAGAGTGATATCAGATACTCGGCGCGCGCTCTTGCGAGATCTTTCTGACGCTGTTCATACTGCTGGATGGTTCTGAGAGGAACACCGCTGGCCTTAGCCAGACCGCTCTGGCTGAGGCCGTTTTTAATACGCATTTTTTTAAGAGGAGTATCCTGATCCTTGTCGGAGACCGATGATATGAAACCGGATACTGCTTCCGATGAATACCCGAGTCCGAAAGCCTTTGCTCTGGCGGAGCGTTCTTCTGTTGTCAAGTCAAGCGGAAGGGCATCGAGGAAAGAAACCCTGCTCTTTGCATATCCAGAGATAAAAGGCTGAACGGAAAATGACCGGACCAACTCTCCGAATGAAATGCCTGTCTCCCATTGCAGACGGGCCAATGTATAACCGCACCAGTATTCAGGGCTCAGGCCTTTTGTATATCTGGACTGCATCCTTTCATAAGCCATGCCGCTGTTTTCAAGCACCTCATATGCCAGCTCGACTCCTGACATCCCTGCTATGATCCTGATATCTCCGCGCCCGAAAAGATCGGCAACGCCGGATGCGATGAAAAGATCGATCATAGCGGCAGCATCGTAATGAAGGCTGTATACCGAATGATCCAGCATGCGGCCAAGCGAGTCAGCGGCTCTGTCGAGAAAAACCTTATCGTAGGCGTGTGTCATAAGGGCGTACATCCTCCTCTATCAGGTCGGTAATGAAGAAATCGCTGCTGCCGGCAGACGGCTTTATCTTTTTTACGGATCTTATCTCCCGGCTTCTCCCTACGGGATAGGATACGTCTCTTAAAGCCGGTTCATATCCGGCGAAGCTTATCCTGTCAAATGCCCGGTTGCTCTTCAGCACAAACTGTTTGTTGGAATCATCTCCCATGAGCGCATTTCTGAAGCTCGTGTATGAGAGCCTGGCATCAAGAAAGTCCTGGGCAAACATGAAACATCTGTTGTCTGCACGGTAGCCGATTATGCAGTCGCAGCCCTGGGGATCTACAAAAAAATACTTGTTTATATATTCTCTGGCTCTGTATGCGGTATCCGAGGACAGATCGAACTCGCGATAGTTGAACAGAAGACCGAGCCAATGAAGCGGATTATACTGCGAACTGCAGAGATTGATGATGCGAAGGCCGTCGCTGTTTATGGTGTAAGATGAGACAAAACCGTTTCTTCCCGCTCCGACAGCCCACTCTGCAGCGTATTGAGGGTATTCAGTGCAATAGAAACCAAGGCCGAAATCGTTGTAAGGCCGGCCTGTTCCGAAGGTGGGAGTTCTTACTATTTTTTCTCCTCCGTGATAGATCGTTTTGCTCATAAATGACTGAAGACTCTGCTTTCTTATGCTTTGTTTATAGCATACTCCTGTGGGAGTATAATTTCAAATTATTTCAGCCGAATGCATTTACTGAACCTGAATCAGATGTTAGAATGGCTTCGGCTTTTAGCGGGACAGTACCAGCCGGACTGTCCTCACTGAATGAAAGGAGAATAAAAAATGAGAGTAGTCATCCAGGACGATTATGAAAAGATGTGCAAGTGGGCTGCAGATTACATTGCAGACAAGATCAATAACCATAAAGAAGACAGACCGTTCGTGCTTGGCCTTCCAACAGGCTCATCCCCGATCGGTGTATATAAGAACCTTATAGCAAAGAACAAGGCCGGCGAGCTCTCGTTCAAAAATGTTGTTACTTTCAACATGGACGAGTATCTCGGACTTCCTCATGAGCACGACCAGAGCTACTGGTACTTCATGCATGACAATTTCTTCGACCATCTCGTAGACATGGATCCTGCAAACATCAACATCCTCAACGGAATGACAGATGATCCTGAAGCAGAGTGCGCAAGATATGAGGAAAAGATAGCTTCGTACGGCGGGATCGACCTCTTCATGGGCGGCATCGGAGTAGACGGACACCTGGCTTTCAACGAGCCTTTCACATCACTCACTTCGCGTACCGGCCTCAGAGACCTTACAACAGATACAAGAATAGTTAACTCCAGATTCTTCGGAAACGATCCTGAAGCTGTTCCTGCTCAGGCTCTGTCGGTCGGAATCGGCACAGTTACTGACTCCAAGGAAGTGCTTGTCCTCATAAGCGGCCACAATAAGGCAAGAGCAATGGCAGCTGTAGTAGAAGGCGGAGTCAGCCAGAAGTGGACATGCTCGGCACTTCAGATGCACAACGGCGCTATCATCGCATGCGATGAGGAAGCCTGCGGCGAGCTGACAGTAGATACATACAAGTACTTCCTCGATATCGAGAAAAAGGAGAGACTGTAATGGGTAAATATTTCGGTACAGATGGTTTCCGCGGTGAAGCCAACAAGACATTGACATTTGACCACGCTATCAAGATCGGCCGCTACCTCGGCTGGTATTACGGCAAGAGGCTTGACCGCAAGGCAAAGGTCGTTATCGGAAAGGATACAAGAAGATCGAGCTACATGTTTGAGTACGCGCTCTGCACCGGCCTTATGGCTTCGGGAGCTGACGCTTACATCATGCACGTAACAACTACGCCTTCGGTATCGTACATCGCAAGAGTAGACGATTTCGACTGCGG
>JAFVPI010000144.1 GCA_017505405.1 Mogibacterium sp. | reverse complement strand
GCTTCATTTCGTATGTTTTATCAGGATCGAAATCCGAAAGAGTATACTCAGTGTCGCTTGTCTCGGTCAGGAGCTCTTCGCCGTTATACAGCTCGAAGCTCGTGTACTTGTCGTTCGGCTCCCATGTGAAAACGATGTCCTGCCCTTTGATCTCAGCTTCCATGTCACCGGCGGATACCAGCTTCACCTTTACATCCTTACTCATGGCACTGTACGCGGTGAACGGCTCTTCAGTCACGGCTTCTTCCTGCCCGCTTTCAAGCGGAGCTTTTTCTTCGCCGTCCTCTGCATCAGCTGCGTTATCCTGCTCGCGATATGCCTTTGCCGAGTAATGATATGTCTGATCATTATCCGCGTTCTTGTCTACAAATGTCAGGTCTGTCTGATCTGCGATCTTTTTGTCGTCCCGGTAGATCTCATAGCCCGTCGCTCCGTCCACTTCGCTTATGCTGAGCTTGATCTCGCCCTTCTTGGTAGATATTTTAAGCTCCGGCACATCGAGTGAAGGCTCGGCTGTTACTGCAGTATCGTTATCGGCATTCCGCCTCTTTATTCCGTTATATGCAGCCACGCTGTAGGAATAGGTCTTTCCGGTGACGAGGTCTGTATCCTTGTAATCGGTCTCTTCGGTCCTTCCGATGCATTCGAACTTTTCTCCGTCTTCGGAGCGGAAAACGATATAGCCCTCTGCATTCTCGGATGCATCCCATGATATCTCCGCGGAGTCATATGTCGTTCCCGCAACACTCAGTCCTTTTACCTCTTCAGGCGTTTTGTTCATGGCAAACACTATAATAAGAGCTGCTATCAGAACAGCATCCAGAGCAAACAGTGTATTCCGTTTGAACAGCTTGCGTTTCAAGACCGGTTTCCCTCCTTTGTCAGTATTATATTATACAACATTCGAAGCCATCTGATACCGCAAGTTTTCAACATATTTTCGCTTTTAAGAGCCACCAATCGAAAAGGACAGCCATGCCGGCTATCCTCTTTCGTTCTTTCATATACAGCGGCTCTGCCGTCAGATCCCGTCGTCCTTTTTTATCAGGCAGTAGACCCCAAGCGCAAGCCATACGACTGCTGCGACAAGATACCCCCACTGATGTCCGCGGATGAACGTCAGCAGGCATCCGACAAATGCGATGAAGTAAAGCGCCGCCAGTACTTTATTGTTTTCAAACATCTCTGCCCCACCTCCTGTGTGGTCATCTGCTGAAGCAGGTCTTTCACTACTTAAGGCCGGAGGCCATCATGTAAACGTTGAATATGTCTTCGGTATCGAGGACCTTGAAGTTGCCGATCTTGCGGGCGTTCTGGAAAGTGACTCCCAGTGCCGCCGTGCGGCATGCCGCCTCGTCGAAATTGAGGCCGAGGCCCTTGATGTCTGTAGGCATGTCGATCGAGCGGAAGAACTCTTCGAATTTTTCGATCGTCTTTACCGGGTCGCTTTCGCCGAATACACCCTCGCCGAGCTTGACGAATCTGGACGGATCGACTTCGAGCACGTATCTTGCCCACGAGCCCCAGATCGCTGCGAGTCCCGCGCCGTGTGCCACATCGTACTCTGCGGAGAGCTCGTGCTCTATCTGATGGCATGCCCAGTCACCCTTGTTGGAGTTGCCGGCTGCCATGAGTCCGTTATGCGAGAGCGAGCCGCACCACATGAGGTTTGCTCTTGCGTCGTAGTCCTCCGGATTCCCGAGCGCAACAGGAGCCCACTTCATCACCTCTTTGAGGAGCGTGAACGAGAGCTCATCCGTGAAGTCGAGCGCATAGCCCTGATGGAAGTATCTCTCAAGAGTATGCATCATGATGTCGGTAGCGCCGCAGGCTGTCTGATATTTGGAGACCGTTGCAGTCAGCATCGGGTCGAGCATCGCGAACTTCACTCTTCCGAAGTCAGTGTTGACTCCCCTCTTGTATGTAGGATCGGTCTCGTCGTTGGTGATGACGGACGAGTCGCTCATCTCGGAACCTGTAGCCGAAAGTGTCAGCACGCAGCCGACCGGTGCCGTTCCTTCGACCTTGCGCTTGCCGCAGTAGAAGTCCCATACATCCCCGCCTCCGTACACGCCGTAGCCGATGGCCTTTGCGCTGTCGAGAACGGAACCGCCGCCGACTGCCAGTATGAAGTCGCAGCCTTCGCTCTCGTAGAGCTTTATGCCCTTGCGCACCAGCGAGACTCTCGGGTTTGGAACAACGCCGCCGAGTTCGACATATTCGATACCGGCGTCCCTGAGCTTCTCCTCAATGTCGTCCAGCAGTCCTGTCCTTCTGACCGAACCGCTGCCGAAATGCACGAGCACCTTGATAGCGCCGTAGCTTTTGAGCACTTCTCCGACCTGGTCCTCGGCGCCAACGCCAAAGTATACGTGAGTAGGTGTAAAGTATTCCATGATAGCCATAATAATTCTCCTCTTTTTATTTCTTGTTCTCTTCGAACAGTATCGCCTCGTAAGGCTTCATGTGCATTATCTCTTCGACTTCGGCGTCCGTGCGGTCGCGGTTGGTCATGCGAATCGTGAGCTCGTCGAGCTCGAAGTCGCCCGGCATGATGAAATCTGCCCGCACGCCCGAGAAGTTGCCGACGATCAGGAAGCGTTTGTCGCCATAGCATCTGCTGTACGAGATGACCTGCCTGTCGTCAGGATAGTACTCGATCGTGTTGCCGTAGAGCAACGTCTTTTCGGACTTCCTGAGAGCGAGCAGCTTCTGATAGAACCGGTAGATGGATTTGCCAGGGTCGAATGCCGGATCCGCCGGATCTGTCACTGTTGTATTGCTTTTAGCCAGGTCAGCTTCGACATTGATCGTCTTATAGTCAGGGTTCATGCACTGCCACGGCTTTGCGCCCATGTTGAAGCCCGCGTTGTAGGACGAATCCCACTGCATCGGTGTCCTCGCGTTATCCCTGGCTGCGCCCCTCATCATCCGGAACGCCAATCTTTCAGGGATGTGCAGTTCCTCAGTCATCTCAAATATGAAGTGCGTCACCGGGTCCTTCATCTCTTTGCGGCTTTTGAACTTCGTATTGGTCATGCCGATCTCTTCGCCCTGATAGATGAACGGCGTGCCCCATCCCAGGAAGGTTATCATCGCCAGGAAAGTGGCCGCTTCGTATCTGTATTTCTTTGTGTTTATGCCGAACCTGCTGACGCTCCTCGCCTGGTCGTGGTTCTCGAGCACGAGGGTATTCCAACCGCTCCCGTGATACTTCAGCTGCGGGTCTATCAGGCCGCGCTTGAACTGCCTCAGGTTGAAAGGTTTCGGTATCATCTTGAGTCCGAACGCGTTATCCGATGTGAGGTGCTCGAAATCGAATATGGTGTCGAGCTCTCCGGACTCTTCGTTTATATATCTGTGCGCGTGTTCCTCGTCAGGGATGTAGGACTCGCCTACGGTGTATGTGTCGTAAAGCGAGAGCGCCTTGTCATTCAGTTCCTGCAGGAACTCGTGCATGCGCGGTCCGTCGACATAGAACGGCGTTCCTTTCTGGAAGCGCAGCGGGTTCTTGTCGTCCCTGAGCGGATACACCTTCGAGATCATGTTGAACACATCGAACCTGAATCCGTCGACGCCCTTGTCGAGCCAGAACTTCAGCACGCCGGCCATCTCCTCCCTGACCTTCGGGTTCTCCCAGTTGAGATCCGGCTGCTCAGGAGCAAAGAGATGCAGGTAGAATTCGTCAGTTCCGAGTATCCGCTCCCAGGCCGGACCTGTGAACGAAGATGTCCAGTTTGTAGGCGGTATGAGCTCGCCGTCCTTGTCCTTTCTGCCCTCGCGGATTATGTAGTAATCGCGGTAAGGCGAGCTTTTGTCGGCAAGCGCGGCCTTGAACCACGGGTGCTCATTGCTCGTGTGATTGAATACCGCGTCCATCATGATCCTGAGGCCGCGCTTATGGCACTCGGCCACGAGCCTGTCGAAGTCCTCCATCGTTCCGAACGCGGGATGGATGGATTTATAGTCGGCGATGTCGTAACCGTAGTCTTTCCACGGCGAATCATATAGCGGCGAAAACCAGATGGCTGTCGCCCCAAGGTCTTTGATATAGTCGAGTTTCGAGATGATGCCCGGTATATCGCCTATGCCGTCATTGTTCGAATCCATGTAGCTAAGCGGATAGATCTGGTAAACCACCGCGTCCTTGTACCAATTGGTCTTTACAGCCATTTAAAGTCCTTTCTTTATGCTGATGTCACTGACAGGAGTACCGGCAGCAGCTGCTTTTTGCGGCTCATCACTCCCGGCATGTCGTATATCTGCTTAGCCAGCTTTGCATACGGCAGGTCGCGGTTCGCCTTGTGGTTTGACGCAAGCAGCACGCTGTTCTCCCTGAGCACGTCTGTTACCATGAGCAGAGTCCAGTCGAGTCCCTGCGAATCGGCGATCTTCTGCAGCGCATCGATATATGTCTGCGCGTATTCGCCGACATCTGTGAGTGTCGTGACTTCGCACTGGCCGATGCCCATCTTTGTTCCGCCGTTCTCGTATTTCTTGAAATCGGAGAGAATCGCCTCATCCGGATCCTGCGTCGAGAGGTTGTCGGTGATGCTGAACAGCTTCTCACCGAACTCCTGCACGCTCGGCACCTTTGCGAGCCTTGCGAGCATCTCCACCGCCTGCATGTCCTGCATGGTAGTAGTCGGGCTGCGGAGGATAAGCGTGTCAGCGATTATTCCCGTGAGCATGGTCCTTGCCGCATACTGATCAGGCATTATGCCGTGTCTCATGTAAAGCTGATAGATTATGGTGTTTACGCTGCCGAGCGGTTCGGCGGCGATGAATATAGGCATCGTTGTTGAGAGCGAATCGAGTCTGTGGTGATCGACGATCTCCACAACATCTGCTGTCTCTATCCCCTCGATGCTCTGCGCCGGCTCGTTGTGATCCACCATGATCACTTTGTTGACCGGTCTTTCGAGGAAGCAGCGCCTCGTGACGAAGCCCTTGAACTCGCCCTTCTCCATTACGGCAAGTCCACGGATGTGGGAGTTCATGAATATCCTTCTGCCCTCTACGAACAGATCGTCTATGTCGATGGTCTCGGTCGCAGTCTCCATCATCGATTCGATCGATTCAGCAAGCCTGATCCTTCTGAGAGTCTCCGCTGTGCCGAGGCTCGTCATGAATACCGAACCCTCATATCCGCTGAAGTCCACGTCAGGAGCTGTCTCTGTAGCTGCAATTATGATAGCCGGCACCTGCTTTTCGACCGCCAGCTTCAGGTGCTCCTTGCGAGGTCCGAGCACGACGATACAGCTTTTGATCTCGTCAAGCATCTCGCCGAACGCCTCATATGTACCTGCGCCTACCAGCAGCGATCCCTCAATGGTGTCGCTCTTTCCCTTGCACAGAAGCTTGCCAGGAATTACACGCAGTATGTTGTCTACCGTGAAATTGTACACCGGTATCTCTTCCTTGTTGTCCGTAAGGAACCATCCGGTGATATCGTCCACGCTGAGGAGACCTTTGAATTCCGTGCCGTCGTAGATAGGAACAACTGACGGATTATCTTCGTTGTACGCATTGACGAGGGCAAAGATCGGTGAACCCGCCTGGATATGCATCTGAGGCTCGAGCATGACATCTCTTACCTTCGGGAACACGTCCTTCTTATATGGCGGCACCTCGATCCCCATAGCTTCCATCTGCTCCCTTACCTGATCGGATACCGGGCTGCAGTGGATCGCGATGTATTCGTTCTCGCTGTCCGTGAGATTCTTCAGATTGGCATACGCGGATGCAGCGCAGAGGCTGTCGATATCCGGGTTTCTGTGTCCTGTTATATATATTTTTCCCATAAATTCTCCTTTTGCTTTAAGCCGGGATCACTTTCTATTTCAGCTTTTCCTCAGTGCGTGCCATGAACTTATCTGTGTTTATTATAAAGCGCTCATGCATGCCTTCACCGATCAGGCCGGCATCGTCGCTTGCGCTCACTTTGAAGACCAGCCTGCGCCCGTCCACCTCAATGAGTTCGCTCTCGCATGTGATGTGCGCGCCTACCGGGCTGGCCGACAGATGCGATACGTCGAGCTTTGTGCCGACCGTGCTCCTGCCCTCTTCCATGCAGGGTTCAACGCTTGCCCAGGCCGTGTTCTCCATCAGAGCGATCATCGCCGGAGTCGCATAGACGGCAAGTCCGCCGCTCCCCCACGCGTCAGCGCACAGATCCTTAGTGACTGTCATTTCACCTTTGTTTTTTATTCCTGCTTTCAGTTCCATTATCACACCTATTATATCCTTAAAACTCTTTTACTGCGCATGAGCTATGAAGAGCACTCCGCCGCTTCTTCGGCAGCTACCTTCTTTCCCACTCTGTAGAATACTGCGAACACGCTCCACACATAAGCCACCGTGAACAGTATGTGCACGCGCGGCACGTTCATGAACACCATCATCAGCATCACGAAGCACAGCGTAATGATCCAGAGCCTCTGCATGAACGCTCCGTTGATGTGGCATCTCACTTTTGCATACCTGCCCAGGGCGAACAGGAACGCGAAGTACCCCACCATCGATGCTACAAGGAATACCATCTTGGGCCTTATCGCCACCTCTTCCTCACGCATGAACTCAAGCGAAGCTGTAATGTTGTTGAGTCCGAATATGATGAAGATGTGGATGAGCATGTAGAGCAGGCCGTTGTCTTCCCTTTCTCTGTCGAGGAGTTTGTCATATATGACCTCGTACGACAGAAAGAGTCCGACGACTATGAGGAATCCCATCAGTGAGAAATAGATGACGCTCCGGTCGAAGCTTCCGTCTCCTGCAAAGTACGATGAGATGACGACTATCATTTCGCCGAAAGTGAAGACCACATAGAGCATGGCGCGTTCAGTCAGGTGGCTGAAATCGATCATGCCGCTCACACCTGTTCTTTTGCCCAGTGAGGTCATCACGATACCGAGGATCACTGCAGCAAACGCGATCGGAGGCGCAAGTGCCGGTTTCACTGCCGAAGCTGCCAGAACCACAGCCGCCTCGATGAAAAGAGTCGCCGCCATCCGCTTTATGATGCTGCGGTTCCAGACGTCAGCCTTGTGGTTGCGCAGTTCTATCACGTACTGCACGCCGATGTTGATGAGTATGAGCGCCCACGCGATGTGATACTGCGCCTGATACGCGTGCCAGTCGCTGCGCGTGCTCTCACCGAGGAAGTACATCAGATACATCGTGATCAGCAGAAATACGTGGTCGCGCACTCCGTTGCGGCCGAACATATTGATGTAGAACGTAGTGAAGTTCCAGATCTGTATGATAGCCAGCGTGCAGAGTATGTACGCGAAGAATGCGTCGGCTGAAACGAAGCCTCCCTCGAAGTGGCTGAGGAGCGCATTGTTGCGGCCCGCCATGTATACAAATACCAGGTCGTATATGAGCTCGAGATATTCTACTTTCTTCTCTTCGTTTTTCAGCGGAATCATTAAACCGGTCCGTGTCTTTCTGCCAGAGCTGCTGCCGTCTTAGCCGTTAGCCCAGGTGTTTCTTTGCCCATGCTGCTACTTTTTCTTCAGAGCGCGGCACCGCAGAGCCCTGGATGGCAAATGCTTTTTCGACTTTAGCATGCGTGCAGAATTTCTTCAGATCGGATCTGCTCTTAGCTTCGCCGCTGCCCTCGTGGGTCATCACAGGGAACACGTGCTTGCCCCTGAAGTGAAGTTTCTCGAGCTGGCCGAATACCGCGCACGGATAGGTTCCCCACCAGCACGGACCCGCGATCACTATGTTGTCGTATTCGCTTATATCATGCAGATATGCCTTGAGTTTCGGGCGCGCATTATCTCTCTGCTCCTGCTTCGCCACCTCGGTACACTCAATATAGTCGGCCGGATATTCCTTCACGGTCTCGATCTCAAAGAGGTCGGCTCCTACCGCGTCACGGATGTACTCTGCTACGAGCTCCGTGTTCCCCTTCTCGAGTTCAACTATATCTCCGTTAACATAATTCTGTCCCCTGCGGGAAAAAAAGATCACAAGATTCTTTGCCATTTTCTGCTCCTGTTCAGTTTTTCATCCTAAATATTATAGCATATGGTTTGTATTGTTTTTGTACATAATACACGCCCTTTTTTTCTCGTATTCATCACACGCGTAATGTACTATCTTGGTTAGATAAACAACCTGCTCTCCGGCGCAATGTTAACGGTTTGCGCCATCATTTAAGAAAGGGGAAGACTATGAGTTCGATAAAGCTCACGGATACGCTGTGGTGGAACGGCGCGCTCGATCCGGATACCCACATCTCGGATGTTATCGTGCAGATGGAGTTCGGCACCACATACAACTCATATACTCTCAAGGGCAGCGAAAAGACCGCCCTTATCGAGACTTCAAAACACAAATTCTGGGAGGCCTTCAAAGGCGAGCTCGATGACGCAGTCGACATCACCAAGGTAGACTACATCATCATGGACCACACCGAGCCTGATCATTCCGGGACCCTTGAGAAGCTGCTCGCGATCAACCCGAAGATCACGGTGGTCTGCACTGGCACGGCGGCAAGCTTCCTGAAGGAGATCATGAACACGGACTTCCGCGTCATGACCGTAAAGGAAGGCGACACGCTCTCGCTCGGCGACAAGACGCTTCACTTCATGCCTGTGCCTAATCTGCACTGGCCTGACACCATGTTCACCTACTGCGAGGAGGACAAGACTCTCTACACCTGCGATGTGTTCGGCGCCCACTACTGCCCTCCGTCGGGTGATGTAAGGCGCAGCATGCTGACCGGCCAGGACGAGGCCAATTACATGCGCACGATGCAGGATTACTTCAACATCATCATCGGACCGTACAAGAACCCGTTCATGAACATGGCTCTCGAGAGGATCAAGGACCTAGACATACAGATGATCTGTCCGGGCCACGGCCCTGTGCTGGATTCGGGCATCGACTGGGTGATGGAGAAATATCATGAATGGTGCGCGAGACCTGAGAAGAAAGACAGCAAGCTCGTTGTCATTCCTTACGTAAGCGCCTACGGATACACCGGGCTCCTCGCCGAGAAGATCGAGGAAGGCCTTAAAGCCAGCGGACCTATCGAGGTGCACAAGTACGACATGGTATTTGAGGAAGATGTCGCGGGAGTCATCGCAGACCTCAACGCAGCAGACGGCATCCTTTTCGGAACGCCGACGATAGTCGCGGATGCTCTCAAGCCGATCTGGGATCTCACTACGAGCATCTTCCCTCCTCTTATGAAGGGCAAGCTTGCCAGCGCGTTCGGCTGCTACGGCTGGAGCGGTGAAGGCGTCCCTAATATCATCGAAAGACTTAAACAGCTGAAGATGAAGGTACTCGACGGCTACCGCATCAGGTTCAAACCTAGCGAGACTGAGCAGCTCGACGCATTCGACTTCGGCTACAACTTCGGCTGCGTGCTGCAGAATAAAGAGGTGAAGAAGGCTGACACTCCTGCCGGAGCGAAGAAGATGGTCAAGTGCGTGGTCTGCGGAGCCGAGTTTGAGGAAGGCACGGATACATGTCCGGTCTGCGGAGTCGGCAGCGACAAATTCGTGCCGGTCGAGTCCAAGGCGACAAGCTTCAGGAAGGATACTGACGAGAAGTTCGTGATCCTGGGAGGCGGCCCGGCAGCCAAGAGCGCGGCCGAGGCGATAAGGGATCGCAACAGCACTGCAGTCATCACCATCGTGACTCAGGAGTCCGCTCTGCCTTACAACCGCCCGATGCTCACCAAGGCACTCCTCTCGGATTTCTCTGACAACCAGGCGGCGATCGATGGGCCGGAATGGTACGAGGAAAGGAACATCTACTTCATGGCCGACACGACCGTGACGAAGATCGATACCGCCGAAAAGAGCGTTGAGCTCATTCTGCCTGACGGCAGCAGCGGAGCTCTCATCTACGACAAGCTGATCTACACGCTCGGCGCGTTCTGCTTTGTTCCTCCTATCAAGGGAGCCGACCTCCCGCACGTGGCAAGCGTCAGAAACATCGCGGATACCGTCCGCATCAAGAAAGTGCTTGAAGAACGCAATGCCAAAGAAGTCGTCTGCATAGGCGGCGGCGTTATGGGGCTCGAAGGCGCGTGGGAGCTGAAGCTCGGCGGCTATGATGTGACCGTGCTTGAGACCGCGCCGGGACTGCTTCCTCGTCAGCTCGACGATCCGGCTTCAGCGATGGTCGAGAATATCTGCAACGCCGCCGGTGTTAAGATCGTTACCGGAGCGAAGATCGTGGAGATCACGGAAGACGCGGTCCTGCTCGACGACGGCACTGCATTCCCTGCTCAGCTCGTCATAATGTCGACGGGCATGAGGCCATACACAAAGGTCGCTGAAGACAGCGGCATCGAAGTCGACAAGTGGGTCAAGGCTAATGACCGCATGGAGACGAATGTCAGGGATGTATATGCTGCGGGCGACTGCTGCGTCATCAACGGACAGCCGCAGGCATTCTGGGCGCAGGCGATCGAGACGGGACGCATAGCGGGTGCAAATGCCGCGGGCGAGGCTCTGGAGTACAAGGCTCTCGGAAGCGCGCTGGTCATCAACGCAATGAACACGAGCATATTCGCGCTCGGCACCAACGGCAAGGATCCTGACAAGAAGTTCCGTACCGTTGAGTTCAGGGACGATCAGAGAGGCAATTACGAGAAGTATTACTTCCACAACAACCGCCTCGAGGGCGTCATCCTTGTCGGCGATACTGACCGCATGATAGAGCTCAGCGAAAAAGTCGACAAGCACGCAACATATAAGGAGATGTTCGGACGAAAGTAGATGCGTAAAGGCCGGGGTAAAAACAATGCCACGGCCGAAGCTGCAATCAGCGAAAACTAAAATGGCAGGGGTTCATTCCCCTGTCATTTCTATTGCATTCTGAGCGGAAGCTCCATGCGGTTGGCTTCGAGGAGCTCCTTATTGCTCAGGATCTCCCTGGCCGGGCCGTCTGCCGCTATGCGCCCGCCCGAGATAAGTATTACCCGATCGCAGGTGTCGAGTATCATGTCGAGGTCGTGGGACGCAATGAGCTTGGTCTGCTCCAGCTCGCGTATCGTGTTGATGACGATGCGGCGGTTATACGGATCGAGGGCGGACGTCGGCTCATCCATTAGGATGGCAGACGGCTCCATTGCGAGTATGGTAGCGATGGCTCCCATGCGTTTCTCGCCTCCGGAGATCTTGTGGTTGTAACGATGCTTGAGGTATTCGAGATTCAGACGGGCCAGCACCTCGTCAACGCGCCGGTCGACCTCCTCGCGCGGAAGCCCGTAGTTCAGAGGTCCGAAAATCATATCTTCGTAAACCGTAGGCATGAACATCTGGTTGTCGGAGTTCTGCAGCACAAAACCGAGCTTTGCGCGGATCTCGCCAAGCGTCTCCTTTTTCACCTCGACGCCGTCGATCAGCACCTTGCCCTCTCCGTACAGTAACCCGAGAAGGAGCTTCATAATGGTAGACTTTCCTGCGCCGTTGGCACCGATCAGTCCGACCGACTCCCCCTTTTCGATCCTGAACGACATGTCGTGCAGAACTTCCTTGCCTTTTTCGTATGCGAAATTTACATTCTGGAATTCAATCATTTTTATTACCTCACGACCAGCCCGCCGATGAGCCGGGCAATGTTCCCGTATCTAAGCAGCAGGAAGAACAATATGCAGCCCGCCATGAACAATGCGTCGCGCGCCCTGAAGCGGTCGATATCCGCGTAGTGGAAATGCTCGTGATATCCGCGGAGCATCATGCTTGAGAAGAGCTCCTGAGCGCGGTCCATGCTCCGCAGGAGCAGCTGGCCCAGGAACGACCCCCACGCGGATATATGTATGCCCTTCTGGCCCGGCGCGCGCAGATGATATGCGTCTGTCATTACCGCAAGCTCCTCAGTCATGACTCCTACATAGCGGTAGGTCAGCTGCAGAAGCGAGACCATCATGGCCGGCACGTGCAACTTGCGAAGTGCTGCGCAGAGACTGTCGATCTTTGTAGTCGCCATAAGCAGGAACGACGCCATCAGGCAGAACACTCCCTTCAGCATCAGGGTTATCATTGAGATCACGCCGCCCGATACTCCGGCTCCGCCGATGGTCACCATTATCTCCCTGTCGAAAAACGGGTTGAAGAGCCCCACTGCCATCACGAGTGGCAGCACTATGCGCAGCTTGTAGAAGCAGGTGCGCACGTTTACGCCGCTGACCGTGAACATCAAAATAGGCCACAGCACCATCGGAACGATGCCGCTGAGGTCGTACTTGTCGAACGAAAGCGTGACAAGGATGTATACGATTGTGGTGAGCAGCTTGGCCGCCGGGTGCAGAGTGTGGACAGGTGACCGGCGCGCTGCCAGCTCGTCCATCTCTGAAAGCTCGGCCAGGGCTTTCTGCATTTTGTTCATTGTTGTAAATGCCTTTTCACGAATAAGGGGCATCAAGCGATGCCCCTACAATATACCATAATTCTTAAGAGAGAGAGGGAAAGAATATGGTTTATTCCGTTTGTATCTTCTTTTTACGGAAGAAGCCTCCGATCAGGCAGATCAGGATGGCAACCCCCGCGACTATCGCGGATCCGACTATGCCGGATACTGTTGTTCCGGCAGCCGATTCGCTGCCAGGGAACGCATAGTCAGGGAGGAATGATGTCTTCTCCTGTATCGACTCTGCCGTGTCTGCCGCGCCGCTCGATACACCGAAGTTCTCCTCATCAAGTCCCATGTTGGTGGAGTATCCGCCATCCGCATTTCCGAAGAGAGCCCACTCCAGGCCGTCCGGATTCGAGCTTGCCAGCAGGCTCAGCCCGCCGCCAACTACGAGCGCGACTATTGCCAGAATGGCAACGACTGTCTTGAGTGAACGCTTTCCGCTTTCGCCCTCGCTGAGTTCAACACCCGAAAGGAGCTCAGGACGGGAGTCGTGCACAAATACCAGCACGGCTGCAGTGATCAGTCCCTCCACGAGACCGATAGCCAGGTGGATCGGCTGCATAAGGGCGCAGAATGCTCCGAACGGCAGCTCCGTTATTCCCGACAGACTGGTCTCAAGCACTACGGAGAACGCTCCCAATTGCAAGGTGATCACGCATCCTATTATCGAGGCGGCGATTATGCGGGCACGCTCCGCGCTCTTGCCCTCGCCGAACCCTTTGCCGTTCATTATTGGACGCCAGATCAGGAAGTAGCCGACGAAGCACCCGTAGAAGGCCATGTTCCAGCAGTTGGCCCCCAGAGCCATTAGCCCCCCGTCGGCGAAGAATAAGCATTGGATCGCCAGTATCACTATCATTGACAGGAAACCGGCGTACGGCCCAAGCAAGGCCGACAGCAGCATTCCTCCGCACATGTGGCCCGAAGATCCGGTCCCCGGGATCGTGTAGTTTATCATCTGTCCCGCGAATACAAGTGCGGACGTTACCGCCATCACAGGAAGTTTTGACGGTTCATCATCTTTTTTGAGTTTGTGGATCGAAACGCCGGCAGCTGTTGCGGAAGCAGCGTACATTGTCGCCGCAACTGCAGGAGCCAGCAAAGCATCTGCCATATGCATAAAAGCACCTCCCATACTTTTGTACACTAAAATTATATGGGCGGTTTCCGGTGCCCACAAGCCCCCGCAGGGGATGGAATTTACGGTTTTTTATGGTTTTTTTGAGAACAAAAGCGGCCCGCGTTTTCAGCGGACCGTTCCCTCTCTGTTGTCTCAATGGCCATCATACAGGAGTCAGGTTCATTTTTCCCTGCACTTGCCGCAGTCACTGCATCCGTTGCAGATCAGTTTCATTGCGCACTCCCTGCAGTTGTCGCAGTAGTGCTTCACATACAGCAGCTCGTCGGGCACAGGCAGACCCCATGTGTCAACAAGATCGAAGTGCATCGGCTTGCCCTGATAATTCATGCCAGACTTCAGCGCCTGGCTCGTCTGCAGGCGCTTGCCGTTAATGGTATACTGCTTTCCGTCCTTGATAAATGTTGTCCCGGTCTCCATGAAGCAGAATGTGATGTCTCTCGACTCGCATTCCTCTCTCAGCGACTTCACCCAGTCAAAATTGCAGGGCCTTCTGCCGCCGTAGTTTTCGCCTCCGCAGACGACCTGCTCTATCTGCCCGCTGTCCAGATAGCGGCCCAGCTTCACAGGCCCAAGGATCGGTGCGACATAGACGCCTTTGTGTTTGAACGGCAGCTCCAGCAGAACAGGGAGCCGTTCGTCTGCCCGCTTCTGGTTCTCCGTCGTTACGTTCAGAAAGATATTATCCCATCCGTCTCCCCAGTCATCAGGAAGACAGCCGGCTATGCGCTGCGGCCTTTTAGTCACCAGAATGAAGATCACATCGCTTCTCATGCGCATGATGTTCCAAGCTTCGCTGCGCCACCGGTCCGCCTCTTCGAGAAAGAAATCCGATGTCATGCAGACGCTTATCTTTTCACCACTCTGTATCTTGTAGCTTCCGTTCCTGTTTTTTGACAGGGGATATCTGACATTCGAGGTAAGGTAGATCTCAGATCCTTTCTTATCTCTCATGTCATCCAGATAGTACATGTAACAGTTTTCGCAGCCCTCGCTGCATTTGACACATCCGTGCCAGGGGTTCCAGATATCGTGCATATTGTAATCTCCATGAGAGCCGGTGATCTGTATGCCCTCATTTTTTAAGCAGATCTGCGGCCTACATAAGCGAGCGGGCTTTCTGCCAGGCCGCCTCCCCGCGGTCTACATAAGTGCGCGGGCTTTCTGCCACGCCGCCTCCCTGCTGCACTCGGCACACAGTGAAGGAGCTACAGCGCAGCCGCCTTTGGCCGTTTCTCGAAGGCTCTCAGGGAGCGCCCTCCCTACGTCGTATGTTATCTGTATCATTTCATCCAGCGGTATATGCGGGCCGACCTCTGCCAGTGCCAGCTCAGCTGCTGTATACGCTCCGACAGCTCCCATGGTGTTCCTGGTCTGGCAAGGCACCTCTACGAGCCCGCGTACAGGGTCGCATGCGAGCCCCAGCAGATTGGACAAAGCAATGCTTGCTGCATCGCAGCATTGCTCCGGTGTTCCTCCCATGATCTCGACAATAGCGCTTGCCGCCATTGCGGATGCGGAGCCGACCTCAGCCTGACATCCTGCTTCAGCTCCTGAGACAGAGCCGTTCCTTGTTATGATATAGCCGATCGCGCCGGCGTTTATCAGTCCGCACCTCAACGCTTCAATGCTTATATCGTATGACTCATACATCGACATGAGAACAGCAGGCAACACTCCCGCCGAACCCGCAGTCGGAGCCGCTACTATCACGCCCATGCTCGCGTTGGTCTCTGCTACCGCAAGAGCATTGATTATTGCCCTGTGTATCACAGGACCGCAGATCGCTTTTGACTCATCGAGCTTGCTGAGCTTGCTTGCCTCTCCTCCGAGCAAACCGCCCATCGATCTGACCGGTTCGACGATCGGGCGTTCCACCGCTGTATTCATTATGCGGAGGTTCTCATCTATGCGGTCTATCACTACTTTTCTGCGCCGCCCGCCCAGCTGCATCTCTCTTCTTATCATGACTTCCGATACAGGCATGTCATTTTCGCTGCACAGCCTGAGAAGTTCTGCTGCATTTGTAAAATCCCAGTTCATGACATACCTCCTTATATCTCGATCAGATCAACGCTGGTAACGGTCTCGTACCGGAGGATCTTCTCCTTCAGTTCCTCGGATACGGTGCTGTCAGTCTCGACCACCGTGACTGCTTTTTTGCCTTTTCCCTCTCTGAAGAGCTTGAGCGTAGCAACATTGACAGCTTCTTCGGCCAGACATGCCGTAATATAGGCGACCGTCCCTGTCACATCCTGGTGGCCGATGATCATTGTGCTGTACTCGCCGTTGAAGTCTACTTCTATATCGTTCAGTCTTCTGATGCGGACGCGGCCTCCTCCTACGGACTCGCCTCTTATAAGGAGAGTGTGGCCGTCTTCTCCCGTCATCACTATATCTACGGTATTCGGGTGGCTCACAGATGTTTCCTTATCTACAACGAACTCCACTTCAAGCCCGTTGCTGCGGGCCTGCTCATAGGCATCCCTTATACGCAGGTCATATGACTTGTATCCGAGCATGCCTCCTATCAGCGCTCTGTCAGTACCATGCCCCTTGTAGGTCTCCGCAAACGACCCGTAAAGCGTGAACACGGCTTTTACCGGGATTCCGGAGAAGATCTGCCGGGCCATCCAGGCAATAGTCGCGGCGCCTGAGGTGTGTGAGCTCGACGGTCCCACCATCACAGGTCCTATCACGTCGAAAAGTCCTATGTAATTACTTGCCATACTGCCTCCTTTTCTGCTGTCTGTTACCGCGGCTTCCGTGTTTTCCCTGATTATACTATACATCCCTGCCGAACGACGATGAGATATTGCGCGCAGAATCGGTAATTATTATAGCAATACTGATAAGCAAACGGGGTTCTTCAGTTATGTGAAAAAATACAATTTTCGAAATGATTTTTGTGGATATTCACAAACATTTATTGTATTATTTGTAGCATCTGCTCAGGAAATGTTACCTGGTTTACGGTCATGGGTTGACCACAAGGGCAGCATGCGCGGAAACACGTTATTACGGGTATTGAAACTGAAAGAGATTATTTTATGAACCTGATTTTTATTGCGCCGAACTTCCCTGAGAATTACCGGCACTTCTGTGACAGACTGCACCGCAACGGTGTCACTGTTCTTGGCATTGGCGATGCTCCCTATGACTCGCTCAGCGAAACTGTTAAAAATGCTCTGACCGAATACTACAAAGTTGACTCCCTCGAAGACTACAGCCAGGCCTACCGCGCTGTCGCTTACCTTGCTTTCATGCACGGCCGTATCGACTGGATCGAATCCAACAATGAGTACTGGCTTGAACTTGACGCTCAGCTGCGTCAGGACTTCAACGTCACCACGGGAGTTCAGCCTGATGATCTCGCTCTGTGGAGGAGCAAGGCTGCCATGAAGCCGGTTTACAGATCCGCAGGCATCCCTTCCGCGCGCCAGCATCATGTGTCGACCATCGAAGCCGCCCGCGCTTTTCTTGACGAGATCGGCGGATATCCTGTATTTGCGAAGCCGAATGTCGGCGTAGGAGCAAGCGACACATATAAGATCGAAAGCGATGCTGACCTCGAGGCATTCTTCGAAGCCTCTTCCGGTCATGACTATGTAATGGAAGAATTTGTCACAGGAGATATCTACTCCTATGATGCCGTATGCGATCCAAACGGAGACCCGCTATTCGAGTCATCCTTCATGTGCATCAATGTCGCTGACGCGGTGAATAACGGAACGGAAACCGTCTACTACGTGCTCCCTGAGGTCCCGGAGCAGCTCCGCGGTTACGGGCGCAAGGCTCTTAAAGAGTTCCGGATCACGAGCAGATTTGTCCATTTTGAATTCTTCAGGCTGACCGAGGCAAAAAAGGGCCTCGGCGATGTCGGTGATTTTGTGGGACTTGAAGTCAACATGAGACCGGCCGGAGGCTTTACTCCGGATATGATCAATTTCTCTCACTCAACGGATGTGTATCAGATATGGGCAGACATGGTCAGCACCGGGACGAGCTCGGGCAGAAAGAACGGACCTGACCGCTGGTGCGTCTTCGCCAGCCGCAAGGACAAGTTCACTCACGTGCACACTCACGAAGAGATCCTGGAGCGTTATGATGGGAAAATAGTGATGTGCCAGCGGATGCCGGATATTTTCTCGGAGGCCATGGGCAACCAGATGTATGTTGCCCTTCTGGATACGGAAGATGAAGTGCGCGAATACGTTGAATACATAATTGACGAGCAGGCGCGGATAGTTATTCCGAGCCTGTATGCATAAAAAATGGCCGGATCAGCTGACCCGGTCTTTTTATGATGCGACTGATTCAGTAGATGCGGTCCGCCTTTTATGATGCGGTCCAGCTTTTTACAATGGAGCCGATTTGGTCCAGCAGTTCTCCTGCCATGCTGAATCTCTGCCAGTAAAGGGCAAATCCATGCATCATCCCATCCATTCGTATGAGCTCTGCCTTGCAGCCGCTTTCTTTGAGTCTGCGGGCAAAGCACTCTCCGTCATCTCTCAGTGGATCGAACTCCGCTGTAACGATCACGGATGGCGGCATACCGCTCAGATCTGAAGCTTTGCCCGGATAGAGTCTTGTGTCATTTGGATCTGTTCCCGCAGGAATGTACAGATCCATCATTTTTTTAATTGCGTCTGCAGGCAGCACGTATTCGCCATTCCCATACAGCCTTGCCGATTCTGATTCTTCAAGGCTTATGCAGCCGAAGACTCCGTAGAGCAGTATCAGGCCGGATATGGCGGGAGCCTTTCCTTCTTTTGCGAGGAGAGCCAGAGCGGCGCTTATGGTGGCGCCGGAGCTGTCTCCGGCTGCCATTATGCATTCCGGATCGCCTCCGTATACCGGCGCATTCTTAGCAGCCCATTCCGCAAGACAGATTGCGTCCTCTATGCATGCCGGAAACGGATCCTCAGGAGCAAGCCTGTATTCCGCCGCAATGACTATTGCGCCGGCGGCATCTGCAAGCTTTCCACAGAGAGGATCGTGGTCTTCTATGCTGCCCATGATGAATCCGCCGCCATGAAAGTATAGGATCACAGGGACCTGACCCGCTGCGTCAGCAGCGCTTTCCGGCACGTAGATGCGGGCCGGAAGGTCTCCCGCGCTTCCGCGCGGGATGGTCAGGTCGATCTTCTCATGTACCTCGTACGGATCGAGATGCGCGGCATGGCCTTTTATCTCGGCTTCCCTCAGCCGCGGCACATCCTCCGCACCGAACTGCGCGGCAAAGCCCGTGCCCTCAAGCGCCATCTTATAGAATTCATATACTTCCGGATCGAACTTTTCTTTATCTATTCTCATATGGTTTAGCAGGCTTTGGCGACGACTTCCTTATACAATACGCTTCACCGCGTGAAAACATCGGTCGTAGTTTTTCCTTCCCTCTGCGGTAGTTCTTTATATACTTTCTTCTGTCTTCGTTATGCGCTAGAAACACTTCTCCAGCATGTCCGCGTCAGGCTCACTCTTGTTGAGCATGCCGACAACGAAGTATGCGATCCCCCCCGCCAGCAGGCCGAGCACGATCTCATGGATCCCGAACGGAGCGATCTTGTTAAGATTGAAGAATACAAATGTTGAAACACCGCAAATAATTGATGCGATGCAGGCCGCCGAATTGCCGCGCTTCCAGTAAAGCCCGCCTATGAGAGGCCAGAAGAAAGTAGCCTCGAGCCCTCCCATTGCAAACAGGTTGATCCATACCAGGATCGAAGGCGGATTCATCGCAAGGATGAACACGATCATTCCCAGTATTATAGTCAGAGCAAAGCTGCTGTACTTGAGCTTTTTCTCTGTGCTTTCGCTGACAGCTGCGTTTTCATCCTGGTCAGCGCGGACAGCCTCCACGGCATCCTTTTTAGCAATGTATGTTATGTACAGGTTTTTAAGGATCGTTGCCGATGCAAGTATCAGCAGGGAGTCCACTGTCGACATTACCGCCGCAAGCGGAGCTGCCAGGAAAAGGCCTGCCGCCCATACAGGCATGTATTTATTAACAACATACGGGATGATGGAGTCAGTATTCGCGAGCTGCTCCTCGCCTACCAGCGGGAGTGCCAGCGTTCCGGCAAAGTGCATGCCGATCATGAGGATGCCGACAACTACCGTTCCCCATATCATAGCCTTGTGCAGCGACTCTGTATCCTTGAAGCCCATGCTCCTGACCGCTGTCTGCGGCAGACCCAGAACACCTACGCCGACGAGCACCCAGAACGAGATCAGATATCCCGGCCTCAGCGCAGCTATCTCAGCTCCGTACTGGCCCTTGCCTATGAGATCCCAGCCCGGATTATTGGCAGCATTATATTCCAGAATGCTCTCCATGCCGCCGCCTGCGCGGATCACAAAGAAGAGCAGCAGGAAAGTGCCGCACGCCATTATAAATCCCTGTATAGTGTCAGTTATTACAACGGCTTTGAATCCGCCGATCGATGTGTAGATTATGACGACAGCGGAAAACAGGATCAGTGCGCTTATGTACGAGAGTCCTGTTACCGACTGCAGCAGGGTCGCGCCGCCCTTGAACTGGGCGATCATCTGCGTGATGAAGAATACGACGAGCATTATGCTGCAGATTATATCAACAGCAGGCGATTTGTACCTCGCCCTGAGGTAGTCCGAAATGGTGACCGCCTTGATGCGGCGCGATATAAGGCCGAGCTTTTTGCCGACAATGCCAAGAGTCAGGAACGCTGTGCCGATCTGTATTGCCGCCACCCATGACTGCGTGAGGCCCCAGCTTGCGGCGAGTCCCGGTCCTCCGAGGAACGAGCTCGCGCTTGTGTATGTTGCGATGAGTGTCATTGCGAGGACGACGCCGCCCATTGTGCGACCGCCCACGAAGTAGTTCTGAATGAAACCGTTTTCCGCGTTCTTTCTGGCGGAAGCGCGGCTTGCCCATACGCCGACAAAGGCGTTTAGGACCATGTATCCGAGGAGGATCGCAAGTATAGCTATCTGTCTGCCGCTCATGCCTGCGCCTCCTCTCCGATTTCCTCATCATCGAGGCTGAAGTTCACAAACACCTTTTTCAGCAGTATCACAACACCGATCACTGCTATTACGAATACCCCCGGTGTGCTCAGAAGCCACCACAGAGGCAGCCCGCCCACCGTGACTCCCGTGCCGGACAGCAGATAAGCGCATCCGACATGCCACAGGAAACAGATGCAGAAAAGGACTGCGGTCGCACGCGCCTCTTTCCTGATCTGAGCATTCTTCTCTTCTCTTGTCATTGAAATAACTCCTTTCATGTCGACGCCCCGGGCAGCGGATAAAACCGTTCAGCCGATGACGCCGGATAAAATAAAAACCGCTCAGCACCTGGCCGGCGGATGGACATTTCATATAACAAAAGGACAACAACAGAAAAGCTTATTTGCCGCCGGGTCGCGTTCACGATCGGATACGCGCCTCATAGGTGCAGCTTCATCTGATATTAACCTCATTTATATGATGGTATTGTTCCGCATACGCGGATACCGTCCATCAATGCGAATATAACACTTCAGGCCTTAAATGTAAAGAATACATACATCAAAAAAGCGGCATGCAGTTGACAGCATGCCACATCCCTCAGACAGGTAATGTATCGGATCCCAGCGGTCCGTTAAGCCGGTATAATACTGCAGCCTCAGAAAATCAGATCCATACGTTCGGAAATAGCTTTAAAATCGATCTCAAGCTCGCCGCCGGAGATGCCGACAGGAACTTTGTCATCAAATATTTGTCTGCCCGGACTCTGTGATCAAGCGCCGGTCACTTTCCGGTCTGGATCAGAATCTGAGTGACAGGCAGCTGAGTCCGCCGTCGATTTTCCTGAATTCGGAGGTATCCACCAGTATCACCGGATAGCCTGCCTCCTCTACAGCCTTCTGCACGGCATCATAGCCCAGAGGTACTATTACAGTGCCGTTCATCCATATGCAGTTGGCTCCGTATGCTTCCTCCTCCGGAACAATTATCTTCTCGTATGAAGCAAAGTCCGGTTTGTCTATGAACTCTCCCGATACGAGCATTTTGTTGTTCTCGATATAGTTGACACCGGTCTTAAGATGAAGAACCTCAGTCAGAGGGACTGCCTTTACCTCATAGCCGTATTTACCGAAAAATTCAGCGAACTGCTTTATGCCCTCTTCATTGGTCCTTGCGGATACTCCTACATAAAAGGTGTCTCCTACCTTCATGACATCGCCGCCCTCGAGAGTGCCCGGAGCCTTGATGTATCCGATCTGATCATCTGAATAGAACTGTCTGATCGCATCCACAATGTATCCGGTCTCGCCGTTTCTTGTTCCTGCACCCGGATTGGTGATTATCGCGCACTTCTCTGCAACAACAGCTACATCTTCGACAAAGCACGAATCCGGGTATTCCTCAAGTGCAGGCAGCACCAGCACATCCACGCCCGTCGCTTTCAGCGCCTCGATGTATTTTGCATGCTGCTCGAGAGCCTTCTCATATATCGGCTGGCCAAGCTCGGGAGCCGAAGTGATACCGTCACAGATCTTTGAACACGGTGTCCGTACAATTGTATGCTTAAACATTTTGGTATCGTTCTCCTTTTTCTATAATACTTTGGACAGGAAGTCCTGAAGTCTCGGGTTCTGCGGGTTCTCAAAGAATTCGCGCGGCTCATTCTCCTCCGCTATGACACCTTCGTCCATGAACAGCACGCGGGTCCCTACTTCTTTTGCGAAGCCCATCTCATGCGTAACGATCGCCATTGTCATCCCGTCATTTGCCAGCTCTCTTATCAGTTCGAGAACCTCGCCGACCATCTCAGGGTCGAGAGCCGAGGTCGGCTCATCGAAAAGCATCACATCCGGCCCCATCGCAAGCGCGCGCACTATCGCAACACGCTGCTTTTGGCCTCCGGAAAGCGTCGAAGGATATACGTTTGCCTTATCCGCAAGCCCGATCCTTGTCAGGAGTTCCATCGCCCTGTCCTTTGCTTCCGCCTCGCTCATCATCTTGTGGTAAAGCGGAGCAAGCGTCATGTTCTCGAGGATAGTTTTGTGAGGAAAGAGGTTGAACTGTTGGAAGACCATGCCCATCTTGCATCTTACGCTGTCCAGGTCTGTCTTCTTGTCTGTCAGGTCTGTTCCCTCGAATACTATCTGTCCGCCCGTAGGCACCTCGAGCATGTTCATGCATCTGAGCAGTGTGCTCTTGCCGGAGCCCGACGGTCCGATTATTACCACACGCTCGCCCTTGTCTATATGCAGGTCGATCCCCTTCAGCACCTCAAGATTGCCGAAGTCTTTCTTAAGTCCCTTAATGTCTATCACTCTGAGCCAGCCTCCTTTCAAGTCTCTTAACTGCCTTGGACAGGCCGTAGACCAGTATGAAGTACACTATAGCTACCGATATGAGTGTAAAGTACGGTGACATCGTCCTGCTTCTGATGAGGTCGCCCGCTCTTGTAAGGTCGACTACGGCGACCATTCCTACGATCGATGTTTCCTTGAGGACCGCGATCGCCTCATTGCAAAGCGCCGGCAGGATATTTTTGATCGCCTGAGGGAGTACTATCAGGCGGAGCGTCCCGATCTGGGAGAGTCCGAGCGAACGCCCGGCCTCTGTCTGTCCGTAATCTACCGAGCCGATACCGCCCCTGATAACCTCAGATACGTATGCTCCCGAGTTGACGCCGAATGCAATGCAGCATACGAGCACCTTGTTGGGAAATCCGCTCATTATGATGAACGTCATGATCATAAGCTGGATCGCAAGAGGCGTTCCGCGCATGACCGCAACATATGCGGCACAGATCTTGTCCAGTATTATAAGGCACTTTGCCCCGATCGTATCCTGATGCTTGTCACGCGCGTTCTCCGCAAGTGAATGTATGAAGGAGACTATGACTCCCAGAATGATACCGATCAGAGCAGCCACTATGGTTATGATCAGCGTATTTTTGAAACCTTCAATAAAGATCTTGTAACGGTTGTCTCTTATAAAGGTTTTGATGAATCCCTGTCTAATACTTTCAAACAATTATGATCTCCTGATACTTTGCTGTTTCTGTCTTAATATTACAGCTTGGAAGCTTCCTCGCTGTGCTTTACGAACCACTCGTCGATCTGTCCGTTTGCTACAAGCTCCTGGATGATCTCGTTGATCTTTGCCGTGAACTCATCGTCTCCCTGAGCCATTGCAGCGCCGATGTTCTCAACCTCAGCTTCTGTTCCGTCTGCATATACAACAGGGAAGCACTTCAGAGCATCTCCGTTTGCTGTTACGAGGTTTTCAGCAAGAACTGAGTCGCATACGATAGCTGAGAGTGTACCGCTCTTGAGCTCCTCGGCAGCATCAGGCAGAGCCTTGTACTGATTGTTCTGTGCGCCGGATCCTGCAAGAACTCCGCTCTCCACTTCATCACTGACGAGGAAGTCTCCGGTTGTTCCGAGATGTGTTCCGATCATCTTGCCGGCAAGGTCGTCCATTGCAGCGATCTTGCTGTCTGCGGTGACTACCATATACTGCTGTACAGATGTGTACGGATCAGTGAAAGCCATCTGCTCCTTACGCTCATCTGTGATAGTGATGCATGCAAGAGCCAGATCCGCATCGCCGTTTACCAGTGCAGTAGGAATGGTATCGAACGCGATATTGGATACTTCGAGTTCTACGCCAAGCTGATCGGCAATGTACTGAGCGATCTCAATATCTATTCCGGTTGGCTGTCCGCCTTCGCCGATATACTCAAACGGAGCCCATGCTGCGTCTGTGCAGACTACTATCTTGCCCTTTTCCTGAATAGCTGCGAGCTTTCCGCCCTCGCTGTCGCTGCTGCTTCCGCCGCCGCATGCTGCAAGCGCCAGAACCATTACTGCGGAAAGTGCGATCATCATCATTTTCTTGATTGCTTTACTCATCTCTCAAATCTCCCCTTCTCAGTTAAACCTTTGCGATTAATTATTCGTTATTTTGAATAATTATACCGAATATTCATAATAGTTGCATTATAAATATTCAAGTCCGCAATGTCAATGTTTTCGATTGTATATATACAGGAACATATGCCATGCAATCCGCATCCCTTGATATTTCAACGTTTCCGTATCATTTGCAGCATTTCGCTTATAACTGATAGTTTTGTATATTTATTCATTTTATTAAACAAACCCCTGTCAGCTCAGTTTCATCTGTCGTTTACAGGCTTCTATGACTCAGCGCCGGGATGAGAAAAATAAAGAAAAAAAGCGGCTTACAAGATAAGGGGTCCACCACATTCGGTGGACCCCCTTGTGACAAGTCCGCAAATTATGCCTCCGGTTTTGTTAATGCGGGGCAGCAACTGCCATTTCCCGGCTACTTTCCCATGCTTTCCACTGCTCCTTCGCCTTAGCATCCGACCATGGAGTGAAAGCAACATCTTTGCCGTCTATTTTGTGTGTATGGGTGCCTTCTGTGTCATTAACGGTCTCAGCTCCGGCGCTGAGCGCGGGTTTCTCCGCTTCAGCAACCTCTTCTGCAGGTTCTTCCGCTTCAGCGTCTTCTGCAGATCCTTCCTCTTCAGCGGGTGTCTCACTCCGGAGAACATTTTCTCCATCGTTCACATCCTGCTCTGCTGCAAAAGCAGTCATCGGTGTCATACTCAGCACCATACACAGCGCCAGCATGATGATCAGAATTTTTCTTTTCTTCATTGTGTTAACAAGGCCTTCCCATCAAAGCCATAAGCATCGGCCATACCCACAAAATACTCCTGCCGTATATGAAAAATTAGTTGTATATCGGCTTGGGTTTATTGTAATCCCTTTGCTATTATCTATGTTAACAATATATTGTTTTCGGAGCATTTCGACAATATGTTTTTATGCAAATTTGCCAGTCAATCTTTTTTATGAGCTTTCCGGGCACAAAAAGGGGCTGTCACATTTTTCATTTTCAAATGTGACAGCCCCGCGTCATTTCCGGTTTGGATCAGAGTCTGAGCGACAGGAAGCTTTTTTAGGTTTCTTTTGGGGCAGTTCCGCATACATTCCCTCAAGTAATTCTGAAATCAAATCCGTATCCTCAAATCTGTCGAATACGTGCATAAGCGTCTTTGAGCCCTCATAAGGATAACGCAGTTCTGAATCTGCAAGAAGTCTGTCCGATGTCGGCGTTCTCTTCAAAAACAGTTCATTATCGCAAATGTCACCTATCAGCTTACCATTGAGGTATACAAGATATCCGCCCATCATGGATTTTATGACAATACCACCGGCAACAGAAAAACACTCATTTACATATTCGTTAAATTCCTTCACTTTTATTACCTCCACAACTTTGAACTTGTATGCATCTAAACAAGCCTGAATTTGAATGCATAATGCCAACCGTTTGCCATCATGCCCTATGAGCCTGACAACCTGATGATGCAGGCTGCTTTCGCCGTGATGATAAATCAGATCATGTACAAAAGAGTATGAATAGGAGCTTCTGAAATTTTTCTAAAAACCAGGTGTTTTTTCAGGCCATTTTTAGAAAAAACAGCTCGTCTTCCATATTTGCATGATTATACATTAATAAATAACCCGGATCCGGTAATTATTGTAAAGTCTTTTGGTTAACAAACGCGCAAATATGCCGTATCAGATTCATTGTGGAGCCTATAACCGCTCAGACATCTGTTTCAGGATGAAATTTTTCTAAAAAGTACGCATTTTTTCGTCCATTTTTAGAAAAATTTTTTAAACTCCTTTTCAGGGCTAAAAACCAGCTATTACTTATTCAAAACTGATTATTTTTATTCATTTTGGCTATGGCGGTATCTGTATGATACCATATATTGAAAATTCAAAGGGATCCGTCAGAAAGTGACTGCTTTTTCAGCATTTCATAACGAAAAGCGTGGAAGCGATAGTTATGCCCAACCCACAGAAAATATCCACGCAACAAGATCCACATTGGTCTCATCGATCCAGCTTTCTACCGCAAACCTCTCTGTTGTCTTATGGGTCATGAACGATGCCGCCTCTTACAGATTTCACAATTGTGCAAATCCGGTCAAAGAAAAAAGGCATAATGTGCTTTATGTCGCAAATCATGCCTCTGTTTTTACTTAAGCGTGATAGTGAGTTTTTAGTACAGCTTCGCGCCTGCCGGGATCCTGTCGTCTACGAGCAGGAGGTTGAGCATTTCCTCGCCGTCATACTCGTTTATTGAGAAATATTCTCATGCCCGTATTGTGTCTCAATTGCTTCATTTGGTCCTTTATATCTCAGGAACCATCTGCGATGCTTTGCCATATATGGCGGCCATTTCCTCCAGATATCTCGCGCTGTTCCAGATGCCGCTCTCGATCCATTCGCGCTCGGCTTCTGTCATCAGCTCCGGTAAGTACTTCGAATAGAGCTGCTTGATATCACTGTCATCGAATTCCAGTGTATGTTCCCCGTTTTTGTAGATCCCGCTCTTCGAAGCAAGGAAGAACGCAAGGAAGGAATACAGGTATCCATCAGGAACCTCCAGTCCCCGGCTCTCCATGTGATAGTAGATGCGGAAGAAGCTCTCTAAACCCTTCGTCAGACTGCGGAAATTGTGACACCTGCCGTTATTTCTCGAAACGATGCCTTTCGCTGTTATGTCATCTTCGGATATGAATGCATCCAGGACCAGAGCCTCGCGTCCCGCCAGAAACTCTGCGTACTCCGGCGACGGCCATGTCCTTTCGCTTATGATCGAATGGACGATCGAAGGATAGTCAGGGATATTATAAATTGACTGAGATACCGTTTTCTCCCTGAGCATGTGATATGTGGCGTCGTCCATTTCCATCTCTTTTTTGAAGAATTTTTCATTTGCCGAGATGATCGTATTAAAGTTGCTGTTCTCGCAGTAATCGTTGATAACGCCAAGAAGCTCCAACGGATTCATATTGGCCCTCTCAAAGTCATCGTACACAAGGACCACACGTTTTTTTGCGTGTGTCTTGATATCCTCGATCTCGTTCTTAACAGGGAGAAGATCGAGCGCGTTCACCGATGTCATGATATCGCCGGCACTGCCCGCGATCGGATTAATTACTCTGATCATTCCATTGAGAGCCGTCCAGAATCCCTTTGTATTTTCCTTGGCTTTTTTCAGTGTCCCCAGGATAGGCAGACAGGCTTCAAACCACTTCTGTCTTACGCTGTCCTGCAGAGCCTTCTGATTGTTCATGCCAAACAGTGATACTTTGATTATGATATGCGTATCCTTCAGGGCCCCGGCCAGGTCTTTCTCGATCAGATATGTCTTACCGCAGCCCCATTCTCCCAGAAGCAGCATGGCACCCACAGGGTCGTCCTCGTTGCAGTAATGGATGAGTTCACTTAACGTGCTCATAAGCGGTCTCCTTTTCCCTATTTACTTACCTCACTTGCATTTATCTATGCCGGAGGCGCTGAGCAGCTTGCTGTAAAAGTCTTCCCGATCTTCATACTTGTATTCGTGGATAGCCTGCAGCCTCCTGAGCCGCATCGACATCCCAAGCGGAAGTGATGTGGCTTCGATATATACAAGCAGCCTGTCTTTATCCAGATCGCGGGCAAAATTGACTTCGTCCTTGCAGTTATTCGATGCGACATAGTTGTTGGAAATGAAAGCGATGAGGTATCCGCAGCCGGCTATATGCTGCGCTATGTTTTCATCCCATTCTGTCGCCGGGTCGATGCCCTCGTCATACCATACGCGGTACCCTTCATCCTGCAGCCGCCGGATGATCCTGAACACTTTTGACATGTCCTTGTGCGAATAGCTTATGAATATGTACGGCTCCTTGCCTTCATACGGCTTGTCAGGCTTGCCTGCAGATGCTGAGCCTTTGTTTTGCGCGCTGAATTCCTGATCGATCTCCGCGACCTTCGCGAGCATATCGCGCACACCTTCCTCCGAGGTCATGTCATACTGCGGGCTGTAAGCCAGATAATACCTGGCATTTCCCCCCATGCTGACCGGGCCCGCAAGGCTGGCTATAAGGAGAGACTTGCCATCCTGAGATGCAGTGGCTATCTCTCTGATTATCTGATGACTGTCAAAAGTATGCTCTCCAGCGACGACTATCAAAATCTGTGCATCCTGAATGGCTTTCTGAATCGTATCTCCCCAGTTGGCTCCGTGCTCCATATCTCTGGACGCCATGAAACATGGGAAGCCGTGCTCCTCAAGTATCCCGGCAACATACTCCGCTCCCTTTACATCCTTGTTTGAATAAGACAGAAATATCTTATGCTTCATCTCCGGTCACCTTCTCCTTCTCTTTGCAAACATCCAGACCCGCGGCTGACATCGCTTTCTCATAGAACATATCCTGGTCGTCGTAGCTGTACCAGTGCACCGCCTGCAGCCTGTTAAGCCTCAGCTGCATGCCCTTTGGCAGCTCGTCGGCGGCAATGTATATGAGAAGCAGCGGCTTATCCTCATCTCGGGCAAAAGCCAGTTCGTCTCTGCAGTTGGACGATCCGAAATAGTTCTCAGACAGAAAAGCTATCATATAATGGCTCTTTTCTATGTGCTCTGCTATATATTCATCCCACTCGGTTCCCGGGTCGATGCCCTCGTCAAACCATATGCGGTATCCGCGCTTCTGGAAACCCTTTATGATTTTGAACACCTTCTCCATATCGCGGTGCGAGTAGCTCGCGAAAATGAAAGGCTCGTTCCCGGAATACGGATAGATGCGCTCTTTTTCCGCTTTCTGTTCGCGCGCGTGATCGATGTTCCGGAGAACCTCTGCAACTATATCCTCTACCGTAGCCTTGGATATATGGCCTTCACCTGACATGCTGCCTTTGCCTGTCACGTTGTCTTCACTGGAAGCAGGCTCTGTTTCAAAAGTCATCATTGTGGTGTTGGAGGATTCTATCAGCCGCACCTCATCAAGCACTCTGAATGACGGTTCAGGTGGCTTCAGGTAAATGGAAATGACAGAACTTTTGACCGCATCTTCAACCTGCTGATCCCAGTTTTTGGCGTAATTTATGTCGCGCGAAACCAGCCAGCACCCGATGCCACTTTCCTCAAGCAGCTCCGTGATGCGTTCCGCCTCATTCTGATTCCATTTACTGTAGCAAATATAAACTTCAGCCATGCTTTACCACTCCGATATTATTATATAGCAGCATCAACTGTTTCTCTTGCATTTTCTCATTTTTATTTTGATATATGTCCGGATTGTAAATCGGCGCAAACTAAAAGGCACGACCTGCATTTTTCAGCAACTCATGCCCTTGTAAATTTGTTAAAAAGCGTTATTTAGCGTTACGAACCAATCGCTCTTAGTACAGCTTCGCGCCTGCCGGGATGCGATCGTCTACGAGCAGGAGATTGAGCATCTCTTCGCCGTCATACTCGTTGACTGCGCTTATCAGCATTCCGTTGGAGTACTGTCCCATCATCTTTCTCGGCGGAAGGTTTGTGATCGCGATCGCGGTCTTTCCGATGAGATCTTCAGGATCGTAGTACTTCTTGATTCCGCTCAGGATGACTCTGTCCTCTCCGGAACCGTCGTTCAGGACGAACTTCAGCAGCTTGTCGCTCTTCTTGACCTCTTCACAGCTCTTGATCTTGACTGCTCTGAAATCGCTCTTGCTGAATGTCTCGAAATCGACGAACTCCTCGAACAGCGGCTCTACCTTGACCTTGCTGAAGTCGATAGCAACGGTCTCTTTCTTCGCTCCGCCGGCGCCCTTGCCTTCAGGCTTCATTGTCGGGAAGAGCTGGACGTCTCTGATAGTGGCGCTGTCTGTGAGCAGCATCACGAGTCTGTCGACGCCGATGCCGATACCGCCTGTCGGCGGCATTCCGACTTCAAGGGCATTGACGAAGTCGGTATCCATAGGATGGGCTTCGTCGTCGATACCCAGGTCGAGCTGTCTCTGCTGCTCAGCGAATCTCTCATACTGGTCGATAGGGTCGTTCAGTTCGCTGAATGCGTTCGACATCTCCCAGCCGTTGATGTACGATTCAAATCTTCTTGTGATGCGAGGGTCCTTAGGATCCTTCTTTGCCAGCGGCGAAACCTCGAGCGGATGTCCGCATACGAAGCACGGTCCGTCCAGGAATCCAGGGATGTCTTCGCAGTAGTCCTCGAACATCTCGGCGATGATCTTTCCTCTCGACCACTCCGACTCATCCTCAAATGTCATGCCGTAATTCTTGGCAGCCTCGATAGCCTCTTCATCACTGTCGATCTTGTCGAACGGGATGCCTGTCGTCTTGATGACGGCCTCTGTCATGTCGATCTTTCTCCATGGCGGAGTCACGTCGAACTCCTTGTCGCCGTACTTGATGATAGGCGTGCCGTTGACGGCTATCGCGCACTTGTATGTCACCTGCTCCATGAGGTCCATCATGGTCTCGAGGTTAACGTACGCCTTATATGCCTCCATCGATGTGAACTCAGGGCTGTGGTTCTTGTCCATGCCCTCGTTTCTGAACACCTTGCCGATCTCGTAGACTCCGTCGAGTCCGCCGACGATGAGCCTCTTGAGGTGAAGCTCGAGCGAGATGCGGAGAGTCATGTCGATGTCGAGGGTGTTGTGGTGGGTCATGAACGGTCTTGCAGCCGCGCCGCCCGCGATGTTGCCGAGAACCGGAGTCTCGACCTCGATGAGATCATAATCCTCTTCGAGGACCTTTCTCATGGTGCTGATGACCTTTGCCCTCTTCCTGAAGGTTTCTCTTACGTCCTCGTTCATGATGAGGTCGACGTATCTCTGGCGGTATCTGAGGTCCGTATCCTTGAGGCCGTGCCACTTATTAGGCAGCACCTGCAGAGACTTGCACAGAAGCTTTACTTCCTGCGCCCTGATGCTGACCTCGCCGGTCTTTGTCTTGAACACTTCACCCTTGATGCCGAGGATGTCGCCTGTGTCATATGTCTTGAAGATGTTGTACTCGTCCTGACCGATGTTGTCCCTTGCTACGAAGATCTGGATACGGCCCTGCTTGTCCTGCATGTCGACGAAAGCGACCTTGCCCATGCGGCGGAACGCCATGATACGGCCTGCCACTCTGACCTCCTGATCTTCCATGGCTTCGAAGTTATCCCTGATATCCTTCGACCACGCGGTCACATCGAAAGTCTCTTCGAGATACGGGTCTCTTCCCATAGCGCGAAGCTCTTCGAGTTTCTTTCTCTTTATCTGTCTCTGTTCGCCGATCTCCTTTTCGGTGAGCTCGCGCTCAACGGCTTCAACAGCAGACTTGATCTCACTTTTGATGTCAGCCATTATCTCTTGACCTCCACGACTTTGTATCTTGCCATGCCGTCCGGAACCAGGAACTCCACCTTGTCGCCGGCCTTCGTGCCAAGCAGGTGCTGTCCTACGAGTGATACGTTCGAGAGCTTTCCGTTGAGCGGATCCGCCTCTGTGGTACCTACGATCTTATATGTCATTTCTTCGTTTGTGTTCAGATCCAGGATAGTGACTGTACGGCCTGTCTGGACCGAGTCGTCGCTCTCGTCTGTCTCTTCTACGATGACGGCTGTGCGGAGGATCTCCTCGATGGTGCTGATCCTCTCTTCGGTCTCAGCCTGCGCGTCCTTCGCAGCATCGTACTCGGCGTTCTCACTGATATCTCCGAGCGAGATGGCTTCCTTGAGCCTTTCAGCGTTCTCTTTACGTACTACGGTAATAAGATGTTCCAGCTCCGCATTAAGGCTGTCATAACCTTCTCTGGTCATTTCATTTGACTTTAAAGCTGCCATTTTGTCTTCCTTCCCTTTCTTTATTTCCCCCAGACCTTACTGCCTGTTGATCTCTTCAATAGTTATATTTTCGCTTGCCGTTAGTCTCATCAGAGCGGAATACTTCACCTTGAGCCTCACTATGTCTCCGACGCGGAGCTGCTCCTTGCAGTCCTCGATGTCGAGTATGGTGTGATCGCCCGAGGCCATCGCCACCTCTGCTCCCTCAAGCACCGGAACGATATCGTCTATGTCTCCGTAATCGGCTCTGCCAACCGCCAGTATTGCACGTCTGCGGCGGCCTCTGTCGACATACTTCACTACCTTGCCCGAAGCGTCTACGCCGAGCTCGCCAATTGGATGAGTCGGCTTGGTGTTGGTCTCGATCACCTCAGCCTCGAGTATGAAGCACTCATCGCTCAGCACCTCCACTTCCTTTCTGCCATAGCAGGTACGGAGGTCTTCGAGCGGCCCGATGTACGCGACCGCGCCTATCCTCAGCATGTTGACCTTAGGATTCATCACGCCGTCGAACAGCGGCATCAGGCTCGATGTGGCTCCGCCCGACACTATCTCGAGCGGCCTGCCGATGGCTTCCTCGACAGCTTCTGCCCAGTCAGCCAGCATGTCCATCTTCTCCTTCGTAGGCTTTACGGAGCCAACGCAGCCGAGGTTTGTGCCTATGCCTGCAAGATGGAGACTGTCGAGATTCTTTTCTACATATACAGCTACATCTGCCAGCTCTTCCTTTTCGAAGAATCCCTCTCTGAGGTCCCCGAGGTCTGCCATCAGGATGACATTATGCACCCTGCCGTTCCGGGCGGCCGCCTCGTTTATCGCCTTGAGCGTGTCGACGCTGCTCTGCAGGCTGTAGTCGCAGATCTTTACTACCTCGTCGAGCTCGGAAAGCATCGGGACTCTTATCATGAGAAGCGGTATCTTTACTCCGGCTTCCCTGGCCCTTTCAAGCTGCTCGATCCTCGATGAAGCGATCCACTTTGCGCCGCAGCTCTCATAGTCGAGCGCCGCCGAGGCCATGCCGGTCGTCACCTTGATGACTCCTGCAACGTCTATGCCTGCATCGCGGCACCAGCCGACCACCGTGCTCATGTTGTGGCGCAGATTCTCGTGATTGACTATTAAAGTAGGTCTCTTCTTAGCCATGATCGTGCCTTTCTCGTTCATTTCCCGTAAGCAGCTGCGGTAAGTATTCCTTTCGCTCGTGCCTCGTTGTCTCGAAGCACAAGCCGCTTCATCGCTCCTCCACTGGCCCCGGGAATAAGTTCCCGGGTTCCTTTCGCCGTCAGAGCGTTGCCGCGGTGTGCTTCAGTTCCGCCTCGGACCATCTCGCTGCAGGAATCTTCCCGCAGCTGCAATCCATATGGCATTCCTGACGGCTACTGCGCAACGCTCGCTTCAGCATATGCAAATGCCGAATGCTAAGCGAAACTGTGAAACTAATCCGCGAGCTTGTTTTCTTCGACGAACCTTCTGATCTTCATTCCGGTCGTCTTATTGAATTCGCCCTTCTTGATGACGATATGCTTTACTCTCTTCCAGTCCGGCCAGTTTGCGTTGAGCCTGTCGATCTCGCTGCTGACGAGCGACATGACTGCGCTTTCATCGGCTGCTCTGTCTCCGAGAGCCTCTTTCACATTCTCTCTGTCAGGACGCAGGGTCACATAGATGCCCCTCTTCATCCTGTCTTCGTTGTTCTCGTCGGCCCAGACCATGCATTCCTCTATATACGGGCTTCTGGCGATGAGCTCCTCGAGCTCCTCAGGGAAGACGTTCTTGCCGTTAGCGGCTATGATGACGTTCTTTTTGCGCCCTGTGATGTAGACATAATTGTCTGCGTCGAGATGCCCGATGTCGCCTGTATGGAACCAGCCATTCTCCATGCTTGCTGCCGTGGCTTCAGGGTTCTTGTAGTAGCCCATCATCACCATCGGTCCGCGGAAGCAGATCTCTCCGTTGCCGTCCTCATCCTTGTCGATGATCTTGCACTCGGTGAACTGGAACAGCTTGCCGGCCGAATCGTTTCTCATGTATTTCCACTGGTCAGGGTTGAGCGCCACCATAGGGGAGGTCTCTGTGAGGCCGTAACCCTGGAGGCACGGTATGCCCATACTGCGGAAGAATGCGAGCACCTTAGGGTCTACTCTCGCGCCGCCTGCGATGAACATGTCGATGTTGCCGCCGAACTGAGCCATGATTTTGTTTGCGATCGGCTTCGCGATGTTGAGGCCGAACTTGCTCGTGAAGTTGTTTGCGGCGAACAGCGTGTTGACCAGCTTGTCCTGACCCTGCTTCTTGAGGGTC
>JAFVPI010000143.1 GCA_017505405.1 Mogibacterium sp. | reverse complement strand
CTGGTGGTCGCCTTTTTTGCTCATCTTGATCGTAAATGCTATTCCATACAGCAGACCGATCGCCCTTTTGTAATCGCCGTCCTCCTGATTCGGATCGCCTTTGCCCCTGACAGCTATGTAGTTCATAGGCGGCACCGTAACTATCGAAGGCCTGTCCTTCGGCATGTAGAATTCCTTGTACTCTTTTTTATAATCAAAAGCCATTTAACGATCCTCTCAGTTTATCTCGACATGATCTTTCTGACAAGCGGCATCGCTATCCTGTACGGCAGCGGTCTGAGTTCCTTGTCCGCCTTTTTGAGCATCTCGCGGATCTGAATATGCTGCGGACAATGCTGTTCACACTTGCCGCAGCCTACGCACTGGCTCGCAAAGCCCGGCTTTCCCTGCAGGCCCACGTTTCGCGCAAACTCGAATCTCACCGGATTCTTCTTTCCCTCTATATACATGAGGTTCCAGTGATGGAAGTTGCCCGGTATGTCGACCCCGCTCGGGCATGGCATGCAATACCTGCAGCCCGTGCATCCGACTCTCTCCTTTTCCCTGATGATGCTTTTTACGCTGTCTATGAGATCAAAGTCGCTCTGATCGAAGCAGCCCGGCGCCGCATCTGACGCGATCCTTATGTTCTCATCGACCATTTCGATGGAATTCATGCCCGACAGAACTACCGTCACCCCGGTCTGGTTCCAGAGCCATCTCAGACCAAGCTCTGCAGCTGTGTAGCCCTTACCGCTGTCGCTGAGCTCGCGCTTTGCCTTTACCGGAAGATTCACAAGCTTACCTCCGCGGAGCGGCTCCATTATAATGACCGGTATGCCCTTTTCTTCAGCGGCCTCAACGCCTCGCCTGCCGGCCTGGCTGGTCTCATCGAGGTAGTTGTACTGCACCTGACAGAAGTCCCAGTCATATGCTTCAAGGATCTGCAGGAACATCTCCGTATCGCCATGATACGAGAAACCGATCTGCCTTATGCTGCCGTCTGCCTTGCGGGCCGCTATCCATTCCTCTATGCCATACGATTTAAGGCGCTCCCACTCGGAGATGTCCGTGAACATGTGCATCAGGTAGTAGTCGACATGATCCGTCTGAAGGCGGGTGAGCTCCTCGTTGAAGATCTTCTCTATCCCCTTCATGGACCTGACCAGATATTGAGGCAGCTTTGTAGCTATGTTGACCTTATCGCGAACGTTGTTTTCCGCGAGTATCCTGCCGAGGCACTCCTCGCTGCCTGCATATGCGTAAGCTGTGTCAAAATAATTGACACCCTTTTCAATTGCATGCATGACCTCATGCTCAGCTTTTGCATGATCGATCTTTGAGCCCTTGCTCGTGAATCTCATGCAGCCGTATCCAAGCTGCGACAGCTCATTTCCGTATTTATCTTTTCTGTATTTCATACCGTATCAGTCCTCTCCTGCATCATCACATAGTTTTAAAGCAGGCCTTTTACGGCGTCGCCGTGATGCACCTCGTCGTTCATGACCTCCACAACTTCCGGGAAGTCGTCAATGATGTGCTTATACTTCTCGGCCGCGTCGTACTCGCCTTTTGCAATGATCGGATATACCCTCTTTTTGCCGAGCACCCTGTACATCAGCGGCACAAATATGCCCTTTGCAGGATTGGCCTTTACATCCATGCATGTGTATTTTCTGAACACATCTGAATGTCTCTTTTCGTCTCCCGCAAGTCTCAGAAAAGCCTCACGGTCCGCCTCATCGCGAACGACTTCAGCCAGCTGCTCATACATATAGACCGCGTCTTCCTCGCCCTGCTGGGCGGTAATGAGCGCATCCATCTGATCCATCGTGATGCCGGCATCAGCTGCCGCGCTGAACAGCGAGTAGTCCTGTTCTTTTTTCTTCAAAGCCTCAAAAATCTTCATATCCTTATCACCCTTTCTCTAACGCAAAGCAAACAAAGCGGATCAACATATGATCCAGGTTATCCGAAAACCCACGGATGACAGCCCGCGTGATCGCCGATCCAATTGTTAACATCAGATGCGATTATTCTCCCATATGTACATATGCATGTCAATTTGCATATTTGCAGGCGCGCAGCACAAAAAAGCCCCCATATCAGGCGGTGTCCCTGATATGAGGGGGGGTGTAATACTAGGTGCGGCAAGCCGGCGGTCATCAGATACCGGCATCTGCCGCTTTTTTCAATTCAATTGATTTCATTAGCGGCGAGCCATTCTGACACATCATCAGGAAGTGAAGAACCGCCTGAGTAATGAACAGATAAACCTTCGCCCAGATCTGAATCAGGAGCAAGCTTCGCTATTGCAGTGATGCTCTGTCCGAACCTGCCTCCGCCGTGCGAGCAGAATGGAACGATACGTTTTCCGGCAAAATCATATTCCTCAAGGAACGATGCTACCGGCATAGGGATGGACGCCCACCAGTTAGGATAGCCAAGCAGGATGGTGTCATAATCGTCCATGTTATCGACATGCCCGGTAAGCTCCGGTCTTGCCTGATCATGCTGATCTTCCTGAGCCTCCATCAGTACTGTGTTGTAGTCCGTGGAGTATGGCTTTACAGGAGCGATCTCGAATATGTCAGCTCCGGTCTGCTTCTGTATCTCTTCCGCTATTCCTCTGGTATTGCCGCTCCAGGAGAAATATGCGATCAGCACCTTGCCTGATGCCTGTGTATCCCTTACTTTCTCTGTTGCAGTCACTGTCCCGCTGCGCTCATCACCCACATTCCTGACAAGGCGGACACCGAGATTATAACTTGCCATGTCTGCCGGTCCGGCAGCCCGGTACGCGCTTCGCATATTCTTGCCGAAGTCATTCCAGCCGCCGCCACGGTATACATGTCTCGATCCTACCTCCGGCCCTGCAGGATCATCCGTCTTATCTGTATCATAATATCCGTAGTAGTCCCAGCACCACTCGTTGACATTGCCGTGGCAGTCGTAAAGTCCCCACCCGTTAGGTTCGAAGCTTCCAACATCAACTGTGGTCTGCCTGTATTCACCGGGTCTCGCTTCAAGAGACGAATCATCAAAATAGTTTTCCTCTATCTCGTACGGATAATGCCCGTAAAAGTTGGCTTCTGTCGCATCCAGGGACTTTTCCGTATTGAATGGCGTAGTTGTTCCGGCGCGGCAGGCATACTCCCACTCTGCCTCAGTAGGAAGCCGGTATCCGTCTGCGCCGGTGTCCCAGCTTATGCCGTCATCAGTGATCGTATACACAGGCGTCAGCCCGGCGTCTTCACTCTTCGCGTTTGCGAACCTTATCGCTTCAAGCCAGGTAATGTTCTCGACCGGGAGCTCATCTCCTTCAAAATCAGCCGGGTCACTTCCCATCAGCCGCGTGTATTCTTTCTGTGTAGTCTCGTAGGCATCCACATAGAATGAAGATACCCTGACCTCATGCTGAAGCTCATCATCTGACCGCCAGTTCTCTGACTCAGGACTTCCCATCATGAAGCTCCCGCCGTTGATCAGGACGAATCCGTCATCGACCGCTGCGGATGTCTCCTGTTGACTCTGATCCTCCTGGCTTTCCTGAGCAGCGCCCCAGTCTCTGGTACCGTTCTCATCATTGTCTGCGAATGCAGTGTTGAGCACAAGCCCGATGATGACCGCTGCCATGATCAGCATGACCGGAAGTGAGGACTTCTTTTCGTCTTTCTTACTGCCTGATCTCATGCAGAGCAAGCTGCACTGCGTACCGGTAAAAGTCCAGGACAGCAGCATGATCAGATTCTCAAGGATCACCAGCGCTCCGGCCTTTTCATAGTCAAGAAATGCGAACGGGACCCTGAAAAACAGGTAGTCTGTCATGCCATTGCGCAGGAAAAGCCACAGTCCTATGCCCGCAATGCAGCAGAACACAGCGGAAACCAGTGTCTTTTTTCTGCCCTCGAGCTGCATCTTAGCGGTCATCGCCGGTATATGCAGGCCGAGATGCAGACCCATCAGTACGAACGACCAGTGCGACATCGACAAGTGCATCCTTCTCGCAAAGGAGACAGGCGCCATGCCATAAAGGAACGGCACCGCATGGCCACTCATGGACATACCGCAGAACGCAGTCAGGGCGAACGACAACAACAGCAGTATGTTTACTGCTGTCGTCAATGTCCTGTATGAGCGATACCTGCCATTGAAAAGCGTACCGTACCACTTTCTGTTAAGAATCTGGTGGACGATCACAAGTACCGTCATCCCTACTCCGATCCATTCATGCAGCGTTTCTCCCGTGACCTGATAGGCCATGAGAAACAGCATCAGAAGGGTCATGCAAACATCGATTATCCGTTTCATTATTTCAGACCTTCTATCCATGTCTGAAGTTCATCTTCAGATACGCTTCCGCTGAACCTCTCTCCGTCAAGCCATTTGCCGCTTCCGGCATTGGATTCGAGATTCTTCCCGCTCATGCCGATACCGCTGCTGCTCGATGTGCAGAACGGGATCATGGTGATGCCGTCAAAGTCATAGCTCTCCACAAAAGTATCCATTATGCGCGGCTCCTCGCCCCACCAGATAGGAAATCCGATGTAAATGGTCGAATAGCCTTCGAGCGAGACCGGATCGCTTCCGATCTCAGGACGGACTGCCGGATCGTTCTGCTCATGAGTAGTGCGGCTGTCCGAATCGTTCCAGTCAAGGTCCTCAGCTGTGTACTCTTGAGCAGCCTTGATCTCATAAAGGTCTGCGCCTGTGACCGACGCGATCTTTTCTGCAACGCCTTTTGTAGTTCCGGTCGCGGAGAAATATACTACGAGCACACCCGTATCGGTCTGCGGCTCTTCTGCCGCGGTTTCTTCAGATGAGCTTTCCGTTGTTTCTGCAGCATTTTCCTCAGCGCTTTCCGCGCCTCCTCCGCATGCCGTCAGCCCGAATACCAGCAGGACCGCAATTAGTAATGCGATTATTTTTTTCATTGTCTCTCCTTTTCAGTCCCAGACTTCCTTTGCAAGGCGGAACACTGCCCAGCCTTTCGGCCATCCGACATACATAGTTGCATGCGTGATGATGGCTGCGATCTCCTCTTTTGTTACGCCGTGTGCCTTGGCGTTCTGCAGATGATATGTAAGCGACGAGTCTGTTATGCCCGACGCCATCAGCGACACGACCGTGATGATGCATTTTGTCTTCACATCGATCGCTTCCTCATTCCAGACTTCGCCGAAAAGCACGTCATCATTCAGATGCGCAAACATCGGCGCGAATTCTCCAAGCTGGTCCCTGCCTGCTGTCTGTACGATTTTTTCACTCATCTCAGTTTACCTCCCGATCTTCTGGTCTCCTGTCGACCACACGTGTTTTTCCTTTGATGCCGCCGGCTTGTTCTGAGCCATTACTCCTGCCAGCGGATGAGGAACATAAGGCTCCTCAAGATATGCGATCTCTTCACCGGACAGCTCAAGGTCGACTGCTTTTGCAGCGCCTTCGATGTGGTGGAACTTGGTTGCTCCCACCACCGGTGATGTAACTTTAGTAAGCAGCCATGCCAGAGACACTTCGGTCATGCTGACACCATGCTTTTCAGCAAGCTCTGCCACGCGGCTGATGATCACGTTATCCTGATCAGCTGTCGCATCGTATTTGAACTTTGCATACGCATCTTCCGCAGCACGCTTTGTGCCGCCTTCTCCCGGAAGCCTCGAAAGACGTCCGCTCGCAAGTGCACTGTATGGAGTCAGGGCTATATTCTCCTCATCACAGTAAGGCACCATCTCACGCTCCTCCTCGCGGAAGATCAGATTGTAGTGTCCCTGTACCGAGATGAACTTTGCAAAGCCCTCTTTCTCAGCCAGTGCATTCGCTTTGGCGAGCTGCCATGCAAAGCAGTTGGAGATACCGATGTATCTTGCCTTGCCTGCTTTCACGATCCTGTTGAGTCCGTCGAGGATATCGTAGACCGGCGTATTCCAGTCCCACATGTGATAGATATACAGATCCACATGATCCATGCCGAGGTTTTTAAGGCTAGTGTTGATCATGTTCTCGATGTGCTGCTGACCGCTTATCCCTTTCTCTATTTCTTCAGGGGTGCGCGGCAGGAACTTAGTCGCAACGACTACTTCGTCACGCTTCGCAAAATCACGCAGAGCTCTGCCCACAAACTGTTCACTTGTACCGCTCTGGTACGCGATTGCTGTGTCATAGAAATTGACGCCAAGCTCAAGCCCCCTTTTGATGATTTCCCTTGATTGCTCCTCGCCGAGTGTCCAGCTGTGCTGACCTCTCTCAGCATCACCGAAGCCCATGCACCCCATGCATATACGGGATACATTAAGATCTGAATTTCCAAGCTTTGTGTATTTCATCGCTATCTCCGTTATCTCCTTAAAGTACTTTCTCAAGCCAGTTCTTTATCGTTGATTCGTCCGGACGGTTGATCTGAACGCCTTTTTCCCATTTCACATCTCCGCTGACATTCTTGTGGAGCGCTGTATCGCTTCTGCCGACTCTGCTTCCGCCTGATGTGCAGAACGGGATGATTTTCTTTCCGGAGAGGTCGTAGCTTTCCAGGAATGTCTCGATGATCCTTGGCGCAACGCCCCACCAGATCGGGAAGCCAATGATCAGTGTATCGTAGGACCCCATGTCGCTTACTCTGTTTGCGATCGCCGGTCTTGCGGACGGGTCGTTCATCTCTACGCTGCTGCGGCTCCTGCTGTTCATATAGTTGAGGTCTGCGTTCGTATATTTCTCTTCAGGAACGATCTCAAAGAAATCGCCGCCGCTTACTCTTGCGATCTCTTCACCTACGCGCTTTGTTACTCCGCTTGCGGAGAATACAGCAACCAACACTTTATCTGCCATCTTGTATGTCCTCCTTAATGATCTTTCAAAAGCCTTGCAAGGCAGTTATATGTGATTTCGTAAATCGACTGATATTTATAATCAACGTCTGCTTCTTTCATAGCCTCTTTCTGCTTAGCTGTTACCTCAGCGTACGGATAGATGCCAAACATAAACGGAAAAAATACATACATGATATGTTCAGCATCCGCGTCTGAAAGTTCCGGACAATGTTTATCCAGAATCATTCTGAAATACCGCAGAGAATTTCCGTATGCTTTCTTGAATGATACGAGCAGCTCCTCCCTGCTGTTTGACTCCATATCGTAGTTGTTCATTGACAGGAGTTTAAGGAGCTGAGCTCTGTCTTCGAGTGATCTTGCTATCAGGTCGGCAAGCTGCTCGCCTGTATATTTCTGATCACTTTCGAGAATAGCTTTAAGAGCTGCGTTCCACCTGTCATACTCCTGCTCAAACAGCGCAAGGAAGATCTCCTCTTTTGTATGAAAATAGTTGTAGATCGTCGGGCGCGAAAAAGATGTTACGTTTCCGATCTCCTTGAGATTTATATCCCTGAAGCTCATCGTCTTATACAGCTGCTCGCATGCATTGACGATCTCTTCTCTCCTCTGCGCAACGATCTCAGGTGTTCCCTTGAACATGATTGATTCTCCTTTTCATTTATGCAGGTTGACACCGTGTCAACAATTGAATTGTAGCACCACTTTGACACCGTGTCAACCGCTTTCTTTTATCGCTTCCCCTTTATTCAACGCAAAAACAAGTTTTCCCCTGTACGCATATTTATTCGCAGCCTAAAGTTTTCCTTCGATCCGGAAAATCGACTTTGAAGGATAAAGAATTTTATCCTTTAACCGAATATTCATTAGCCTAAGGAAAAATCACTCCACTATTTGAGCTTCAAAAACCAGTTAGCAAACGATCAATAGAGTCAAATATGGCTTAATTACATACTGTCTTCTGATTAAAGACTATTGTCTTTCAAATACAATCATTGTTATGAATATTCATGCAGGATCGATATTTTCCGATCATTTCACGTCTCTTCAGCAAAAGTAATTTTTCCTTCGCATATGATTATCGGTATCCGAGGTAAAAAATTTTTATCCTCCAACCGGAATTTCCTGCATAGAAGGAAAATGCTGTTTGATATTGCAGAGAGTGCATCATCTTTCTGCTATCAGTTTTTTGCAAACAAATAAAGGCCTTGCGGCCTTTTGAATTGTGATACCAGCCGGAAACTTATCGGCGGTGGCAGATCAATATCGCTGCTATAAGCCATACCGTTCCGCATGCTGCAAACACTTTGTTTGCGAGCCTGTCCGCATAGAACCAGCCGAGACATATCCCCTTCTTTGCCGGGTAAAACAGGCGCACCGACCGTTTATTCATCAAGTCGAGCAGAACATGCGATGAGAAGGCTATCACAAACGGCATGGCCACCGCGGGGAATATCAGCCATAGGCATGCAGTCTCCAGACCCATTGCCAGAAGCGAGTGCGAGAAGCCGCGGTGGCCGGATCCTCCGGCAAATACGCATGTGATAACAAAGCCGGCGAGTCCGGCAAACCATAAGTATTGCGCGCCTGCAGCAAATGGGCTTGCCGCATAGTCTCCGCTCATTCCAAAGAGCCGCCACAGATAGTACCCGCTCTGCCCGAGCGATCTCCACATTCCGGCGTCCAACAGATGGTCTTCGATGAGCGCTGCTGCGGCCACCAGCGCCATCACGATTCTCCAGTGTGACGAATCGCTCTTCTCAGATTTGTTCTCACAGTCAAGGTCGCAGATAAGACAGCCCAAAGCTCCGCCCGCGATAACAGGCAGAGCTTCGGCGACCGTTTCCGGTCTGATTATTGAAAATGCCGCAGCCATTCCGACTACAATATGAGCTTTTGCTAACATAGGGATTAAGGGCTATCCTGGATGCTGAAGTTTGTCAGCTGCTGTCCTAGATGCTGCAGCTTGCCAACAGAAAGATTGCTGTAAATACCGCCAGTATCGTGGTCAGGTGTCTTGTAAGGTTGTAGGTTTTCATCGCTTGTACCTCCTTAATTATACTGCATCCTCTCTTTTGTTTGCTTAAGTGTGTTCCTGCATCTATAGTCTAGCGCAATATATGTCCAGAAAAGCGGACAGCAAAAAACACGTTTCCGACCCTTCCCGGTGCCGGAAACGCATTCTTAACGTCATTTTTCAGCCACTTTTCAGCGTATGTACGTTTTATTTTTTCTAGATTTAACTATACACGTTTGAACATTTCCGGATCAATTCCCGGTGTGCCTTCCATCACTACAGCCAGACCTGCAATCGCGCCATCCTCATAAATAAACTCCGCAGGTACTGCAGTCCCGAGAACCGGCAGCATCAGATCGAACGTATCATAATTGTAATGTATGAGCATCGCCGGAAGTCCGTTCCATGTACCTGCGAGCCCCTGCTCTGTCATGGCAAACTCCATCGCACCGAATCCCGGGTGTTCATATTTGCCTGCATATTCCTCGATCGGTCTGGAAGGTGTAGTATCCGGGACTTTTGCCTCTTCCTTTGCTTGCATTCCTGCCATCATGCCGTTCATCAGATTTGCAAATACCTCGTTGAATCTTGCTGACCAGTCTGGAATGTCCTCTACTCCCAGTGCTTCGTCAGAAGCGTAGTGACCAAGAGCGTTTACGGAAAAGCTCGATGTAGCATTGGACAGCGCGACCACAGCAAATTTCTCGTCCGGAATAAGTGTCATCTGAGCTGAAAATCCATTGGTGTTTCCGCCGTGATTGATCAGTTTCGTTCCCCTGTAAATATCAGTAAACCAGCCAAGTCCGTATTCGGCCTTTTCTGTTTCCGGGAAATCCCAGAAATACGGTGACCCATTCATCTGAGGGCTGTGCATCTCATCCATCATTGCCTCGCTTACAAGACGCCTGCCTTCCCAGGTGCCGTCTCCCAGCTGGAACAATGCGAATTTTGCCATGTCTTCTGCTGTCGAAACGATGGCTCCGGATGGTCCGAATGCTCCAAGATGCATGTACGGCGGTTCCATGAATGCCTCGCCTGTAAACATGTAGCCTTTTGACGTCTTCTCATACTTGCTGAGCGATTCCACCTCAAAATCACTTGACGTCATGCCGAGCGGTGCAAAAATCCTCTCTCTGACAAAGTTCTCGTATGTCTCTCCGGAAAGCACATCGACCAGATATCCGGCCAGCGAGACCATTTGATTGGAATACATGAACTGTGTACGGAATGGCGCGAAAGTCTGCAGATATTCGAGGGATCTGACCATTTTTTCCTTGTCGTCAGTTGCGGCATATATAGCCTGGAGGTCGTATTTCGGTGTGCCTGTACGATGGCACATAAGATCTCTGGCGGTGACATTTTCCGTGAGCTCCGGATTGTTAAGTCTGAGCCACGGGATGTATTTGATAACCGGCGTATCCCAGTCCAGCTTACCCTCATCTGCGAGCATAGCCAGAGCCAGTGAAGTAAATGTCTTGGTGATCGAACCGATCGGAAGCACCGTGTCTCCTGTCATCGGCAGGTCCTCTTCGACATTTCTTTTTCCGTAGCCTTCAACACATACAAGCTCCCCGTTTTTTATCAGGGCAACGCTCATACCGGCTACATTGTAGTCTTCCATTAGTTTTGTGATAGTCTTTTCCAGCTGCATCATTGATCTCCTTTCACAATACACCCTATTCCCGGAACATCCCACAATGTGACATGCCCTCCACAGTGGTCGAATCCACCGTAAACATCCTCCTGCTTCAGTATGTAGACAGAGTCAAGATCGACATCCTTTATGTTATCCGTTGCTGCCGCGAGATGCATGCCCGCAAGATTGCCGAGTGTGCTTTCGCCCATGCATCCGATCATGCACTGGATCCCGGCAGCCTCGCATATGGCCGCGATCTTGATCGCGTTATATATCCCCCCACATTTCATGAGCTTTATATTCACCACATCCACCGCGCGCATGGACACAAGCCTCGAAGCATCATGTATGGAATGGCAGCTCTCGTCTGCCGCTATAAGCACATCCGATCTTCTCTTTATTTCCGCAAGTCCTTCGAAATCAAAATCCCTGACCGGCTGCTCTATGAGATCTACACCAAGCCCGGCAAGCCTGTGGCTGATATTGATCGTATCCTTTACAGACCATCCCTGATTGGCATCGATCCTGATTTTTATATTTTCCCCTACCGCTTCGCGTATGGCTCTGATCCTCCCGGCGTCGGTCGCAATGTCTTCTCCAAGCTTCACCTTAATGATCTCAAAACCTTTATCGACCCAGGCCTTTGCATCTGCAGCCATGGCGGCAGGCTCGTTTATGCCTATCGTCACATCTGAATGGATATGCGGATCGTCACCTCCGAGGTACTTATAAAGCGGTACTCCTGCAGCCTTTGCGGCAATATCGTAGCAGGCGATGTCTATTCCGGCTTTTATTGCGCCGTTGCCTGCATACATGCTGTCCATCACACGGTGTACCGCGCCTATAGCTCGCGGATCCATGCCTATGAGTTCTTTTTTAAGATCATTTCCCACGGATATAACGGTCTCAAGGTTGTCACCCGTGACATAAGAAAAAGGCGCCGCTTCACCAAAGCCCGTTATACCCTCATCCGTAGTCATTCTGACAATGCAGGTCTCCATGTCTACGATGGTTGCAAACGCGACTTTCATTGGTTCTTCGAACCTGAAGCTGCGCACTTCAAACTGAATGTCCTTTATTTTCATATATATCACCCGTCACTGATACACTTTTGTCATATTATATTTGACGGGTTTACAATTATCAAGCTTTGCGGGTGTTGGCGTTTACATTTGCATGCCCAGGTTTTCGATCATCCTCCCGGAATCCCCGGTGCTTACCTGGCTTCGGCCTTGTTGTTTTCCTGACTTTCACCGGTGGTTTGTCTTTATCCCTGCCAGCCCCGGTATCTCTGCGGCGCTGTCTATCAGAATGTCAGCGCCGTACTCTTCGAGCTCCGATCTCGGTCTGAAGCCCCAGGTGACTCCAACTGCCGTGACTCCCGCGTTGCGGGCAGTCAGCATGTCAGTATTAGTGTCGCCGAAATACAGGCATTCGCTCTTTTCCACGCCAAAGCGCTCAAGGATCTCAAACACTCCTGCCGGATCAGGTTTTATCGGAATAAGATCAGTCTGACCCTGGATATGATCGAAGCAGCCTTTTCCGAATATGGTCTCCACTACTCCGATGGCGCTTTCATGCGGTTTGTTGCTGAAGACCGCGGTCTTCACGCCATTTCTTTTGAGCTCCTCAAGCGCCCACACCATGTGATCATAAGGAACCACGTGGTATGCCGGGTCCTCCTGCATCCATGCACGGCACTTCGGCAAGCCTTCCTCGAGATGCGACGCATCAGTGTCACCGGCCGCGATCAGAGCTCTTTTCAGCGCATTTTTGATACCGTCCCCGGCAAAGTAATTAAAAGCCTCTACAGGCTGCGCAGGGAGCCCAAAAAGGGCTAAAGTCATATTTACCGGTCTTGCTATGGACTCCTGGGTCGCTGCCAGAGTCCCGTCAAGATCGAAGATGCATATTTTGATCATGATAAAACTACCTTTATGCAAGAAGTGAAAGGCTGAATGCGATCAGCAGCTGGCCGGCGTAATACAGCGATATGTTCGTATTGCGCAGGCTCTGTCTGAACTCGCTCCCGAATGTGTTCAGTATCAGGACGATGTCGCTTACAAGGAACAGCACTGCTCCTATGGCAAACACTGTGTTGAACGCGGACTGTTCTGCTATCACATTGCCGACAGCCACGCAGTTGAGCAGCATGATCGCACCGATGTACACCACGCCGAAGATCTTGAATGCCGGCTTGGCCGTGACGCGCGAAAAGATCCACACCATGAGCAGCGCCGTCAGCACTATCCCGATGATGATGCATGCAAGCTTATACGGGCACAGAGGCAGCACCGCCGCAAGATACATGATGTGCCCTGTCAGGAACACCACAATGCCTACCAGGAATATCAGCTGCCCCTTCTCTTCGAACACCATGCGGAGGTTGAGCAGAACATCGGCGATGCTTCCGATGATGAGTCCGGCTGCTATCATCGCGGCAACGTGTGTTCCCGGGCTGCATACCAGTCCGATCACAACGAAGCACAGCGACGCCAGACCTTTCAGCACCACGGCTTTCACGTACTCCCCGCGGCTCTCCGCTCGAAGAAAAACCCGCGCCAGAACAGCGCATACAATTAACAGAACTATCAGAATACCCTGCATATGCGGTCCCCCTTTTAATCATTCCCTGTTGTCCCATTGCCAGCACCGGGCTATGCTCGCCACTCTGCACAAGACCTCCCGGTCCGGCACCATTGCTCTAACTGCAAATCTTTATAGCCACTTTTTATGAATAATATTGTATCATTTAAGTACAACATACAAAAGGCTGTTGAGTATGCTTTGAGCGTTTTCGGGTGACTGCCCCTGCCTGATCGCGGGTCAGTAACCGTATCCGCCAGAGCGACTATTCCGGCAGCCTGTTTTTCAAGGAGGATTTTTATAAAATGAAAAAGGATCTTGGTATCCAGCAGGCTGTATTCCCAATGCCTGTACTGATAGTTGCTGCTTATGATGAGAACGGGAAAGTCAATGCGATGAATGTCGCCTGGGGACAGATCTGCGGCTCGGACCGCATCTATCTCTGTATCGGCAAGGGAAAGAAAACCCTGTCCAACATTCTCGTTAGTAAGGCGTTCACAGTTGCGCTTGCGGACCGTCCGCACATGGAGGTCGCCGACTTTTTCGGCATCGCATCAGGCAACAAAATGGACGATAAATTCGAGCGCACCGGTTACACAGCAGTAAAGAGCGACAAGGTGAATGCTCCTGTCATAGAGGAGTTCCCTGTCGTTATGGAATGCGAGTTTCTTGAGGAGCTAGACACTGAGCATATCCACGGCGTTGTCGGCCGTATCGTTAATGTCAAGGCGGAGGAGTCAGTGCTCAACGAGGATGGCAAGATCGACGTACTCAAGCTGAACGCGCTGATGTTCGATAATTCCTGCCATGGATACTATAGCGTAGGAGAAAAAGAAGGCCAGGCCTGGAGCGCAGGCATGGACCTGATGAAATAGCCCGCAGGTGCCCGGCGATTGGTCTTGCCAGGCTAAGCTGGCTGGGAAATGAAAGAAACTTGTCAATCTCACCTATTTACGGGATTGACAAGTTTTTCAATTTTTCTCATTCAGATTTTAAGCATTTTTAATAAAAAACTTGTCAATTTGAGAAAAACATTGGATTTGTTCAAGTTTCACTAGTCACTTGTAGAGCAGGCGCGACGGGAACAAGTACAGGTATGGAGCGGTGATGAGCGCCAGTCTGAGCGCCGATCGTTTCACCTGCTCCGGGTCGAGGCCTGCCCTCCCCAGGATCCACTTATCCAGAAAATAGATGCAGACCGCTGATACCGCGATGGACGCCACTACTATCAGCAAACCCACCGGATTTGAAAACGGGTCGAACATTATCGCGTGGCCTATGTCGTACAGTTTTTCGTTCAGGTCTGCGAGCGGGATCGAAATGATCAGCAGGATCAAGGCTCCCGCAAAGTCGCTGAGAAACCCCGCCAGGCAGATTTTCCAGGTATGTCTTCTGCAGAACAGACCTTTGTCCGGCATGTCGCCCAGGCTCCACCTGAGGACCACTCTGTCGATGATGTAGTTGAGCGGGATCAGCGCAAGCCACAAATAGGATGGCAGAAATATGAGTAGCCACAACGGCAGCAGAATATTGTAAATTCTTGTGGTAGGATTTTTCAATTTTATGACTCCAGATATGGCAGACATCCACATTTAACGCAGATCACGCAGGTTGCCCGGATCACCCGTATCGCCTATGTCACCCGGATCACGCAGATCACCCGGATCACCTGAATCACCCGTATCGCCTATGTCACCCGGATCACACAGATCACCCGGATCTGCTACTTCTGAGCTTGAATGAACTCTGCGATGTCGCCGATCACATCCTCGCCGAT
>JAFVPI010000142.1 GCA_017505405.1 Mogibacterium sp. | reverse complement strand
CTGCTGCTCCTTTGTCGGAAAGCGTTATCCATGCTGCGGTGAAAGCTCTGTCCGCAGCAGCCTCTACCAGCTCGACAGTATCACCTGCCTTTACCGTACCGCCCTCAAGGACTACGGTAAACACGCCTTCTCTCGGCATGATGCAGTCGCCCACCTGGTGGTAGATCGCACAGTGAGTATGGCACTCCTTGCCTATCTGTGTGAGCTCGAGCAAAGCGTCTCCTATCCTGAACCGTGTTCCGACCGGCAGGTTCCTCAGGTCGAACCCTTCTACTATGATGTTTTCCCCGAACGCGCCGAAACCGACCTCTGCGCCCCTTTCACGGAATGCTTCTATCTTTTCAAGCGCGAGCAGGCTTACCTGCCTGTGCCACTTGCCGGCATGAGCGTCCCCCTCGATGCCCCATTCCGGGATAAGCTTTACTGAAGACACCTCAGTTTTATGAGTTCCCTTATTTTCACTTATGCATACAGCAACGACTCTGCCTGTGCTGCCCATATATTTATCCTCCTATCTGCGACATCAGACGGTGTTCCGCGTGATCGTCATTATTGCCCCTGTCACTGAAGCTATGCGCTTCGGGTTTTTCGTATATTGCTTTGCGAATTGCTTCCCTGAGCTCGTCATCAGACCCTTTAAGAAATTGCATCAGGTCCGTTCCGGTATCATAGCCCAGACATGGTTTCAGCTGACCCTGTGAGGTCAGGCGTACTCTGTTGCATGAACTGCAGAATTTGCCATGGATGGAGCTTATCAGCCCTATTCCTCCCTCTGCTCCGGGGCGCTTGTAATAGACTGCCGGACCGTTGCCATGTACGCTTTCGTCAGGTTCAAGGCCGGGCCATCTTTCCGTAAGCCTCTGCAGCACATATGTATTTGACACCCCCATGCTGGCATCAGCGGCTCCTACAGGCATCATCTCAATAAACCTCACGTCTATTCCGTGCCTGAATGCCAGCTCCGCAAAGTCGAACATTTCATCTTCATTAAATCCCTTCTGCAGCAGGCAGTTGATCTTGGTTTTTATGCCGGCGCGGGCAGATCTTTCGATCGATCTCAACGTTTTATCAAGCTCTCCGCGTCCGGTAATAAACCTGTATCTTTCAGGATCCAGAGTATCCAGGCTTATATTTATGCCGTCTATACCGATTTCTTTCAGCTCATCTATATATCTTTCCAGGATCTGGCCGTTCGTTGTGACAGTGACTTCTTCTATTCCGTCGATCTTCTTTATGCTGCGGATAAGATCCGTACAGCCGAGCCTGACAAAAGGCTCGCCGCCGGTGATCTTAATGCGTCTTATCCCAAGTTCTGATGCAGCTTTGCATATACGGACGATCTCCTCATATGTCAGTATCTGACTCATGGAGACCTTCTCGCAGCCTTCGGGCATGCAGTATCTGCACCGCAGGTCGCACCTGTCAGTGATCGAAACACGCATATAGTCTATAGTTCTTCCGTACCTGTCTTTCATTTCAGAATCTGAAGTCCCCGCTTTTACCGCCTGATTTTTCAACAAGATGTATATCGCTTATGACCATACGCTTGTCTATACTCTTGCACATGTCGTATATGCTGAGGAGTGCGACAGAAACCCCCGTCAGAGCTTCCATTTCAACGCCCGTTCTCCCCTCACAGACTGCGGTGCAGACTGTTGTGATAGTGCATGCCTCTTCATCGATATCAAAGGTAACGCCGGCATTGTTCAGACTAAGCGGATGGCACATAGGGATAAGATCGGATGTACGCTTCGTTCCCATGATGCCCGCTATCTGGGCTACGGTGAGCACATCGCCCTTTTTTATCTTTTTTCCGATAACAGCATCCATCACTTCGCGGCTGACACTGATAACGCCCTGCGCCGTTGCTGTCCTTTTAGTGATGTCCTTGTCGGAGACATCTACCATCCGCGCGTTCCCTCTTTCGTCAAAATGTGTGAGATCACTCATTTCATTTCTCCTATCAGTGCCTGCTTTTGAGCACTACCTCTCCGGCTTTGCCGCCACTATACACGCCGTCCTGCAGCACAGGCTGTCCGTTGACATACACATGTACTATGCCTTCCGGGCGGAAATCCGGCTTTGATTCATCTACTTTCATGTTATCCAGATCGATGACTGTGATATCAGCCTTGTATCCTTCTCTGAGATAGCCTCTCTCAGGGATTTTATAACGGTCCGCAGTCTTTCCTGTCATCTTGCGTACGATCTTTTCAATAGGTATCCCGTACTTCTTTGCCAGTATGAAGAACTGCGGGAACGTCTGGAACGCAGCTATGTTCTGGAGTCCTTTCTCCTCTACCCACGCATCGGTCATGAATACCGACAGCTCGTCGTTCATGAGGCGGTGCACTATCTCATCGTTATAATACTTTCCAAGGTAGATGCTACCTGCGCGGTTCGAGAGCTCAACGAGCTTAAGATACATATCGAGATATGAAAGGCCTTCTTCTTCCGCGCACTGCGGTATAGTTTTTCCCTCGTACTCCGGATGTTCATCGGAAATATACGCTACTACCATATCGTCCCAGTCTATGCCGAGCACCTTGCGGTACATAAGTATAGTAAGTTCGAGCTTGCGGCGGTTGACAGGTTTCGCAGCCTCCTCCTTACTGAGCTGCGCATACCACTCAGGAAATACTACGGTTATGACCGATGCACCATAGTGGAACGCGTAGTTATCAAATGCTATCGGCCTGCCTGTATAGTGCTCACGGTGGAACGTGGAGAGCATCTTATCGAGAAGCTTCCAGCTCCTCTGGCCGGTGAAGATCAGGTGGCTGTACTCCAGTCTGCATCCGGACTTATGCATTATATCCACCGCTTCGTCAAGCCCCATTTCGAGGTGCGACTTCTTTGTTAGCAGCGGATAGTCAGCGCTGACTATTGAGCATGCTCTCGGATGTATCGTCACTATGCCGTCATACTTTGCGATCTCTTTTGCAAAGGCGATTATCTCATCCTCTTTGGCGTATCTGTCAGGCTCGTACATGAATCCGAGCGAGCCTCCGAATGCGCCGCCTTCCATAGCTTCGCTTACATGCGCAAGCTCTTTTTCAATCTGTTCTTCAGTGTACGGCGCCGGATCGTAGCCGGTCATTCCTGCCCTTACCGATCCCTGTCCTATCAGCGGCACAAGGTTCACATACAGATTGCCCTCGGCACGCTTTTTAAACTCAGCAAAGCTGCACGGGTGCACCGTATCGAAAAGTCCGCCGCCTATCTTGTCTCTGTATGGTGTATCCTCATCCACTCCGAATGGTGAAAAACTGCAGTTACCGGTTATCTGGGTCGTTATTCCCTGCTCGATGAAAGGTTTATAAAACTTTTCCGCGTCTTCTCTGTCGTAGAAAAAATCATTGTGCGAATGCGCGTCAATAAGGCCGGAGCATATCTGATAACCGCTGACATCTACCGTTTTATCAGCTTTTTCATCAATGCTTTCAGCTACCTTTACTATGCGGTCGTCCTCAATAAGAACATCGCCTGTAAACGGCCTTCTGCCGCTGCCGTCATATATTGTTCCGCCTTTGAACAGTGTTCTCACGAATATACCTCCTTATTCCCCGGCAGGGTAAACAACATTATCTAATTTTAGCACAACAACCCGGTATTCGTGCACAAAAACAGCCGGGCGGCATCTGTCTTTGTCGGTTGCTTCCCTATACTCTGTACTGATACAATCATTATGCAGGAACTATTGGTAATTGACAGGATTTGATCAAGGAGTACGGAAATGTCTGAGATTATTTGGGATATAGACAAGGTGCATTCTGCCGCAGAGGCTCAGAAGGCATTTTTTGCTTCAGGGAAAACTCTCGATGTCTCATGGAGGATCGAACAGCTAAAAAAACTGAGAGACGCCATAAAATCCCACGAGGCGCAGATGGTACGCGCACTCAATGAGGATCTTGGAAGGCATCCATACGAAGGTTATTTCTGTGATGTCGGAACGGTCATAATGGAAATCAATGAAGCCATCCGCGGGCTCAGAAGATGGTCCAGGCCTGAAGTCCATTTCAGCGGTTTTCTCTGCTTTCCGAGCATGGTAACAAAAGTCTATAAGATGCCTTACGGCACAACACTTATAATAAGTCCGTTCAACTTCCCGTTCTATCTGTCTCTTGGAGTATTGGTCGCTGCGATGGCAGGCGGAAACACTGCTGTCATCAAGGCAAGCTCCAAGAGCAAAAGCTGCACCAGGGTCCTTCGTGAGATCATCAGTGATACCTTCCCTTCGGAGTATATAACAGTTATAAGCGGAGGCCACGATGTAGCCGACATGTGCCTGAATGAACGCTTTGATAAGATTTTCTATACAGGTTCGCCTAAAGTCGCCAAACACGTAATGGAACGCGCGTCGGTCAATCTCACTCCGCTGGCCCTTGAGCTTGGGGGTGAAACAGGCAACTGGTGCGTGATCAGAAAGGACGCTGATCTTGATGACGCGGCAAGAAAGATAGCCTTCTTCAAGATATGCAACAGCGGCCAGATATGCATAAATATCAATCAGGTGGCTGTAGCGGAAGAAGTCGCCGAAGAGTTCATCGGGAAGCTCAAGACTGCGATCATAAAGCAAATCGGTGAGCACCCTCACGAAAATCCTGAGTATCCACGCATGATCACAGAAGCTGCATATAAAAAATGCGCCTCCGAAGCTGATAAATACAGAGAACGCATAGTGTTCGGCGGTGAAGGCAGTGAAGCATCATGCAAGTATGACACTACCATAATCTACCCTGTAGGGATAGATGAGCAGATAGTCAATCACGAGCTCTTCTGCCCTATCCTTCCTGTAGTTCCGTTCAGGGATGAGGAAATCGACAGTCTTCTTGAAGTTATCGCTTCAAGGGAGCACGGTCTTGCATTGTATATCTTTACGGGTGATGTGAAATGGGCCGAGAAAGTAATGCGCACCCAGCAGTTCGGCGGCGGCTGCATAAACGAAGTATGCATCCACATGATGGTAAAAGGAGCTCCGTTCAACGGGACCGGCCATTCCGGCATGGGCGCTTATCATGGAGTGTGGGGCTTCAGGGAATTCACCCATCCTCAGACAGTACTGATGGGAAGCCCAAGATTCAACCTGCCGCTGCGTGAGCATCCATACAGCGGCACGAAAAACATTTACAAAGATAATTTGTGCCACCTGGGAAGCTCCATGTTGTACCT
>JAFVPI010000141.1 GCA_017505405.1 Mogibacterium sp. | reverse complement strand
GACCCTGTTTGCCGTCATCTCAGCGCCCAGGATCTCATTCGCCTTCTTGAGTCTGTACTGTACCGTGTTGTTATGTATGTCGAGAAAATCCGCTGTTCTGCCGGAGTTCATGCCGGCATCGAGAACGAAAGTGGACAGCGTATCGACGAGCATCCTACCCTTGTTCTGCGAAACTTCACGTTCGAAAGGCTCCAGAAGATCGAGATACATCTTGCGCTGCATCTGGGATCCGCTCTGCATGTATACGCAGTCGCTTACCATGGAGATCTCGTATTTCGAGAATACTCTCTTGTAAGGGAACACCTTTTCCATGTATCTGGCTGTCTTGTTGATCATTTTAAAGCCATCCACGCAGCTCTCAAGCCTCTCGAGACCGGTAACATGGAATATCCTTTCGTCCTTCTTTACCGATTTCAGCTTGTCAAACATCTCGAGGCAGGCATTCTTGACCTCTATGCCCTTCTCCTGTCCGCCGTCAGTATAGACTATTCCGTAGATCTCATTCGACTCTGTCGTTGTCAGCAGACCGAAGTCAGCTTTTTTCTTATATTCAGCAAGTATGTCCATGAAGGTATCGACAGAATCACCTGCATTTCTGATATAGAAAGCACAGGTGAACTGCATGCCGCGGAGCCCCGACTCATCCAGCAGCGTGTGGCAGAAGGATATATCGCCGCGTACTGCAGATTTTATGAATTCTGCTCTGGAATCCCTGTCCGGTGTGTACTTCCACATGCCGATCGCAAGTTCTATCGTCTGAGCGAGCTTGCTCATTTCCGCAGCTGAATACTCGTCTTCATTATCAACAATTACGAGGATATACCTCTTGTCCTTGATATTTATGAATCCCCAGTATGTGATGACGCCTTCTATCTCCACACGGGTGAAGCCTGTCATCGAAAAAGCGTCGAGTTTGCGCGCAGCCTGCACAGCGTCCTCTATCTTGACGAGGTGCCTGGTCTCTACAGTGAGTATGGTGTTATACTCCTCTGTCATAAGTACTACCTGGTAGTTGTTGTTAAGAGCGGCCTCTCTGAGCGCTGCAGGGAAATTGCTGTGTTTCTCAAAGTTCAGAAGATGGTAGATCGTGTTATTGAGAATATTGTCTGCGTAATTCTCTCCGTAGAGGATCTTGTCGAGCACCTGCTCAATGAGCATGCTGTAGGTGATGCTCCCGTTGTCATCGATCACGATGAGCGGAAGACTGACTTCCTCTGCAGCCGCAACAACTTCAGGATCTATGGCTGTAACTCCCATGTCGTTGAGATAAACCACAAGGGCGCTGATCCCTTTCTTTCCGAGATCTTTCACGGCTTTTTTCTGAGCGGCGATATCATCTCTGCTTGCCCAGAAGTGAGTTATTACCATCTGGTCCTTAACACCGTTACGCTCCACGCCCATTCCGAGATCGTACTCATCAAGCACGGATACGGATCTGACGCGTCTTGAGCATTCATCCTTGCATGAAAGAACGCGGCTTCCTCTGAAAGCATCGAGTTTTAGGCAATCATTTACGTTTATCTTCATAATTATCTCCGGTCTGTCAGTTAAATCACTTCAGATCATTATCGTCTGCTTCGAAGCTTACTACTTCGCGGTCATCAGGCATTGCTGCGGCGTTGAGCTTCTGGAGCTCTTCTCTCATCAGCCTTTTTTCTTCCTCTTCGATGCGCTTGGATTCTTCAGCTTCTTTTCTGTTCTTACGCGCGATCTCTTTGATCTCGTCTTCAGTCTCGTCCCTTATGGTCTCAGGATCCGCCTCTCCGGTGAAGAGTCTCTCGAACTGCTCTCCGTCAAGAGTCTCTACGAGCAGCAGAGCCTGAGCGACTCTCTCGAAGGCAGCGTCGTTGTCCTGGAGTATCTTTCTGGTCTCGGCGTAGCACTCTGTCAGGAGGGTCCTGATCTCATGGTCGACTTCCGAAGCTACCTCTTCTGAGTAGTTCTGGCGTGTCGAGAAGTCCCTTCCAAGGAAGACCTCGTCACTCGAGCTGAATGATACAGGTCCGAGTTTTTCGCTGAAGCCGTACTTGGTGATCATCTGACGCGCTATCTCCGTAGCCCTCTCGAGATCGTTGCTCGCGCCGGTAGAGATGTCATCGAGTTTGAGTTCTTCAGCGACTCTTCCTCCCAGGAGATGCTTGATATTATCTATCATGTGGCCTCTTGTCTCGAAGAATCTGTCCTCCTCAGGCAGCCACATCGTGAAGCCCCCTGCCATTCCTCTAGGGATGATAGTTATCTGATGCACAGGATCCGAACCCGGAGTTGCGCGCATTACTATGGCATGCCCGGCTTCATGATATGCAGTCAGCTTCTTTTCAGCATCGGAGATGACTCTGGACTTCTTCTGCGGTCCGGCCATTACCTTGGTGGTGGCCTCCTCGATCTCGTCCATCCTTATCTTTGTTCCGTTTCTTCTTGCAGTCAGAAGTGCGGCTTCGTTGATGAGGTTCTCGATATCTGCCGGCGAGAATCCCGGAGTCCTTTTTGCGAGGATCTCAGGCGAAACGTCTTTATCGAGCGGCTTGTTCTTTGTATAGAGTCTGAATATCTCTTCTCTTGCCTTGATATCCGGCATTCCGATAACGATCTGCCTGTCGAATCTGCCCGGTCTCAGCAGAGCCGGATCGAGCACGTCAGGCCTGTTGGTGGCAGCCAGGATGATGATGCCGAGATTTCCGTCAAATCCGTCCATTTCAACAAGGAGCTGGTTCAGTGTCTGCTCTCTCTCATCATTGCCGCCGCCGAGTCCGGCGCCTCTGCGTCTTCCGACAGCATCGATCTCGTCGATGAAAACGATGCACGGAGCATTCTTTTTAGCCTCGTTAAAGAGGTCTCTTACTCTGGAAGCTCCGACACCTACAAACATCTCAACGAAGTCCGAGCCGGAGATCGTGAAGAACGGTACTCCCGCCTCACCTGCCGTAGCACGCGAAATATATGTTTTTCCGGTACCAGGAGAGCCTACAAGCAGGACACCCTTCGGTATGCGTGCGCCGAGCTTTGTATACTTGCCCGGATTCCGGAGAAAGTCCACGATTTCGGAGAGCTCTACCTTCTCTTCCTCTAAGCCGGCTACGTCCTTGAATGTGATCGACTTGGAATCGCTCTTGTAAAGCCTTGCCCTGTTCTTTCCGAACTGGAAAGCCTGTTTGTTGCCTCCCTGACTCATCATGAAATAGAAAAGGAAGCCCATCGCTACCACCATCAGCAGGGTCGGCAGGATGTTGAGCAGAGTGTACTCGCTCTTAGGCGGCTCACTCTCAAGCTCTATCTTATGCTCTTCGAGCATCGGATTGATGGTCTTCTCCTCGAGCCAGCTGATCTCAAGCAGCGACGGTGCGTAGGTCACCTCTTTGGTGCCGTCCTTCTTTTCACCGACGAGCTTTCTGTCAGTTATATTGATGGTCTCAAAATCTCCTTTTTCAAGATGCGTCGCAAATTGTGAAAACTTGACCTCCTTGACATCGGCGCTTCCTGCCATGCCCCTTAACATCATGGACAGGCTGAGCACGACCACAAAGATGATCAGGTATGTTCCTATACTGCGTCCGATATTTCTCAATTCTGAATTTCCTTTCTTTCTCTAAAAAGCGGCACTAAAAATGCCTCTTATTTTGTGTCCCGAGCACAAATTTTATCATATCGTTTCATCAAGTTCAATCAAAAGAACCCGCTTCGTCTTTTCTGTAATATGAAATTTTGGTGAAAACCTTCCTTTCGTCTTCTCGCGCCCGCCTGAAAAAAACTCGCTCGGAAGCACCCAGAGCACCTCGCTGTCTATGCATACCATCAGTATGCTGTCCCTGGCCGACCTTCTTACTTTTGAGTCCACAAGCAGATCCTGGATCTTTTTACTGCCGTTCTTCATTGGAAGATAGTCGCCCTCGCGCCTGGTACGGAGCTCTATATCGCCTATTCTGCCCGGGTATTCCTCGTTGAACGCGTCGAAGTCGAATGCGGCATAAGGAGTGTCTTCGTCAGGAACAAACTCCTTTGCCATCAGCACTCTCGGATAGATAGCTATGCTTTCATCCGGCATTATTTTTTCTTCTTCAGCGGAGAAGATGATACTGTCATACACTCTGCGGGCCCTTATACCGTATGGAAGGTCGATGCCTGCCGACGGATGCTCGCTGTATATGAGATCCGTGACTGCAGACACGTTTTCAAACGTGACACAGTCTTCAAGCCTGAGAAGTTCGAAGATCATGCTGACAATGCGGCTGTTGACCGGCGGCGGGTTGTCTTTGATCTTGCTGATGTCGAGTACAGCCTCTTCTTTTTCGCCGTTCACTTCGACGCAATTGAAGTAATCGTTCAGCGCTATGTCCCTTAGCAGAGAATCATCCATGTACGCCAGTCCTGCGTACCGCCTCAGATTATCCTTTATCCTAGGGTTGTAATTCTTCTCCAGATAAGGGATCAGTTCGTTTCTGATCTTATTGCGCGTATAAGTATTCTCGTCGTTTGACTTATCTATGTTCGGCTTCAGTTTGTTTTCAGCGATATATGCCTCAATGTCCTTCCGCTCAATATTGAGAAGCGGGCGGACTATGATATAACCGGCTTCTGACATCCTTACGACCGGGATACCGGCAAGACCGTGAGGACCGGTCCCGCGGATGAGCCTGAACAGAACTGTCTCGGCCTGATCATCTGCATTGTGGGCCAGAGCAATGTATATCTTCTCAGCAGGCACACCGTTTTCTTCAAGCTCGGCAGCCACTTCGTCGAAGATCTGGTATCTGATCTGTCTTCCGGCCTCCTCGACAGAAATGCCGAGCTCATCTGCTACGTCACTGCATGAGGCCTCGTATATCCTCAGGTCGAGATCCATGCGCTCACAGATGTCGGCCAGATGCATGCTTTCATCGTACGCCTCCGGCCTGAGCATGTGATTCACGTGCACGGGAACAAGGACCATATCGTACATGTCCGCGATGCTGTTAAGGGCATGCAGCAGACACAGCGAATCAGGTCCTCCTGAGACGGCGACTATTACTGCCGAGGCCGGCGGTATGAGTCCGTTGTCTATAATTGTGTCGATAATATAATTGCGTTTCATTTTTTTAGTAATGTCATATGCAAATAAGCATTTAGCTCGCCTCTCTCGGATCCGCCATTGCATCCTCGAGACACGCTCGCTGCATGCTTATTTGCATGTAATATCAAAAAACCGTATTCCGTTTTCTGTAAGTATTGCTGCTGTTTCTTCGTATTCCATGTCCTTCAGCAGTGCCATGCGCCGTACTATATGCTCGATGTACGGTGATTTATTAGGTCTGCCGCGAAGAGGCACAGGCGCCATGTACGGCGCATCGGTCTCGGAAAGCAGGTATTCTATCGGTACCTGCCTGACCACTTCAGCTGCCTTTTTTCCGTTCTTGAACGTGACCGGTCCTCCCAGTGAGATCGTGGCGCCGAGCTTAATGTATTCAAGTGCCAGCTCAGGTGAGCCGGAGAAGCAGTGCATCTGCACGCGCGCGTCAGGCACTTCCTTTCCCCCGACTATCCTCGGTGCGAACCATGTCTTCCTCTCATCAGAGAAGGCTCCCTCCTCTTTCAATATGTCCATGGTCAGCTGATGAGCGTCGCGGGAATGTATCATTATTGGCATCTTCAGCTCATTGGCCAGCCTTATCTGCTTTCTGAAGAGCTCCTGCTGTTGCTCTCTGTCATCAGTACCGTAATAGAAATCCAGCCCTATCTCTCCTATTGCCATCGCTTTCGGATGAGCCGCCAGCTTTCTGATCTCCTCAATGTCCGTATCAGTATATGTTGATGCGTGGTCGGGATGGATGCCCACCGCCGCATAGCACCACGGATAGTCATCAGCATCCTTCAGAGCCTGCACTGCAGAACCTACGCAGTCAGCCACGTCGATTATGTAAGCAACATCCGATGTTTCTATCTCGGAAGCCAGCCCGCGCCTTTCTTCTTCTGTATATTTCTCAAAATTCAGATGTGTATGTGCATCAAAAAGCATTGTGTTACCCATATAAACCGGAAAAGTGTACAAAAAGTCATTTGTCTGATTTCATGTACACTTTTCTTTTATCTCCGTTTTTCTTTTTAATTATTAGCCCTATGCTCTGGCTGCTTCGCCCAGTGCGTAGAGTTCCTCGAGTTCCTTGTCGATGTCAAGTCTCGGGAAGAGCATGTCGCCCTTATGAGTTTCAGCGCCTTCCATCTGATAGAACTCGAAAGCGTCTTCCCATACAGCAGGCTTGTCTGCAAGTCCGAGCTGATCTCTCATGCGCTCCGAAGTGGTGTGCATGAAAGGAACGATCAGTATCGAGACGATCCTGAGGGCCTCAGCCAGATTCCTCATGACGGTATCGAGCTCAGCCTTCTTAGACTCATCCTTGGCGAGCACCCAAGGTGTCTTTTCATCAATGTACTTGTTGGCGCGTCTGATGAGGACCCATATCTCCTCGAGCGCCATGTTGAACTGGAACTGATCCATCTTCTCAGACACTCTGTCAGCTGTCGATGTAGCAAGAGCGATGAGTTCGTCGTCGATAACATCTCTCGTTGCTGCTGCAGGAACAACTCCTCCGCAGTACTTCTTGATCATGCTGACCGTTCTCGAAAGCAGATTGCCGAGGTCATTTGCCAGATCGAAGTTCATTCTCTTAAGCATCACTTCATTAGTGAAGATGCCGTCCTGTCCGAATGTGTACTCACGGAGCAGGAAATACTTGAGAGCATCGATACCGTAACGGTCGATCAGTACTACAGGGTCGATCACATCCTGTCCCTTTGCCGCTTTCGATTTCGACACCTTCTCACCGCCAAGCAGGAGCCATCCGTGGCCCCTTACCTGCTTAGGAATAGGCAGATCCGCGCTCATGAGCATTGCAGGCCATATGAGCGAGTGGAATCTTACGATCTCCTTGCCTACCAGATGGCAGTCGCAAGGCCAGTATTTGTTGAACTTCTCGCAGTCATCCGGTCCGCCCAGAGCAGTGACATAGTTTGAAAGAGCATCTACCCAGACATACATGACGTGCTTCGGGTCGTTAGGCACCGGGATACCCCAGTCGAACGATGAACGGGATACGCAGAGGTCTTCCATTCCCTGCTCCACAAAGGCTACCATCTCGTTGCGTCTTGTCTCAGGCACCAGGAAGTCCGGATTTTCTCTGAACTCCTCAAGAAGTCTGTCGGCATATTTTGACATTCTGAAGAAATACGCAGGCTCGCTTGCCTTTGTGACCGGTCTGCCGCAGTCAGGACAGCAGCCGTTCACGAGCTGGGATTCAGTCCAGAACGCTTCGCATTCCTTGCAGTAAAGTCCTTCATATGCGCCGAGATAGATGTCACCCTTGTCGTACATCCTCTGCCAGATCTTCTGCACTCTCTCCATGTGTCTCGGCTCTGTAGTCCTGATGAAGTCGTCATATGAGATCTCCATGGTAGCCCACAGATCCTTGATGCCTGCAACGATCTCATCGACGTATTCCTGCGGAGTAACGCCCTTTTCGATCGCCTTGGTCTGTATCTTCTGTCCGTGTTCATCAGTACCCGTCAGGAACATGACGTCATAGCCCTGCAGTCTCTTGAAGCGCGCCATGGCGTCTGCCATGACTGTGCAGTAGGTATGTCCGATGTGCAGATTTGAACTCGGATAGTAAATCGGTGTTGAGATGTAATAAGTTCCTTTGTTCTCCATTGTCTTCCTTCCCGCTCGAATGAGAGCTTCTAGTTGATGCCGTATTCTTTCTCGTCTACGCTCCAGTCTCCGCTGCCGGGTTCGCCTTCCGATACGAACGAATCAACAAGCTTCGACGTAGCGATAGCCAGCGCCCATATGGCAGCGCTTATTACCAGCGCTCCGAATACGGATATCTCAATTTTTGTATTAGGTTTCATATTATTCTCCTTTGCAGTCTCTTTCTGCAAACTAACATTACAATTATACCAAACGGCGCCGGCGATGTCATTCTATTTGTGCTCCGGCTCACGGATCATCTCAGCATACGGAAGGGTCATGAAGCCGTTCTTTTTATATGTCCTTATGGCGCGCAGGTTTGTATCTTCGACCTCAAGTCTGTGTATGTGCTCCGGATATTTCTCCTTTACAAGATCAAACAGCATGGCAGCCAGTCCCTGGTTCCTTGCGTCATCCTGAAGGAACAGGTCTTCGATCCAGATGACCTTTCTTCCGTACTCCGTGCTGAAACTGTGGGCCAGCATGGAGTAACCGCAGACGCTGCCGTCTTCACGGGTAAAAACATATCCTGAAGCGAACGGATTGTCCGAAACACATGCATCCACATCATTGTTGAAGACCTCTTCAGAGCCATTCGAGTGTACAGCTTCTGACGCGTAAAAGCCGCGCATCATCTCTATTACGGCTTCTTTATCAGCTGCTTCCATCGGTCTTAAAGAGTAATTACCCATAACTCCCCCTTTTCCATCCTATTGGATTATCCTGATCCTTCCCTGGCCGTAAGGATCGATCGCCTTGCCGCCTGCTTCAAGTTTCTCTCTGACATATGTTTCCCTTCGGATATTTTCCGGTATATGTATGCATGCAGAACCTGCTGCATTTTACTTGCTGCATATTATAACACTAATATAGCAGATTATGATATCATTAGAGCCATGAAAAAGCCTGACAAGAGCACAGTTAAAAAACATGCATACACTGCCGCCCAGTGGACCTGGGGCCTGCCTCAGACCCTTATCGGAGCGGCTCTTTATGCTGCGCACCGCAGGGACGACCATTTCGACTACAGGGGTGCGAAAGCGACCGCCTGGGATAAGGACACAGGAGTTTCTCTCGGCAAATACATCTTTGTGCCGCGCAGGGCCGGAGGACAGGCGGGCAGATTCCTGCTTGAGCACGAGTACGGCCATACGCTCCAGTCCCTGATACTCGGCCCTTTCTACTTACTGGTAGTAGGAGCCCCTTCCATGCTCTGGAACAGGCTTCCGTATTTCAGGAGCAAACGCAAAAAAACAGGCAAGTCGTACTATTCGGCACCTTTTGAAAAGACAGCGAATATTCTTGCCGCCCGCTCCACCAAAAACAAGCACTAAAAATCACGCCTTGCGGCGTGATTTTTGCTTTTAATAACGAAGTTATTTTTTCTGTGCTCTGCCGATCTCAAGACCCATCTTAAAGGCTTCAACGTTAGGCTCGATAAGTTTAGGCTTCTTCTCGAACTTGTGGTTGATCCCCTTTACGATAACTTCCTCAGGAACAGCGTCAGTAGCTCCGACGTAAACGCCGAGCATGATGACGTTGAGCGCTCTAGGGTTGTTGATGTCGATGGCCATCTGTGTTACAGGAGCCTCGATGATGTTGATGTCATCTCTATCGATCGGGTCTGTAACGATGGTGCTGTTGACGAACAGGTTTCCGCCCGGCTTGAGGTTGTTGATGAACTTGTGCAGGGACGGTCCGTTCATTACCACGAGGTCCTCGAGGCTGTAGCTTACAGGTGCACCGATTGGTTCATCCGAAATAACTACATAGCAGTTTGCTGTACCGCCTCTCATGGCAGCGCCGTATGAAGGGAAGAACGTGACGTTGAGGTCGGTAGCCTGGGAAGTAGCTTCAGCAAGAAGCTTGCCCATCGTCATGACTCCCTGTCCGCCGAATCCGGCGATCATAAGATTTCTTTCCATGGTTTACCTCCTATTGCTTCTTCTCTCCGCCGTCTCTGAATACTCCGAGAGGATATTCAGCAAACATCTTCTCTCTCAGGAAGTCGAGCGACTTCAGAGGATCGAGTCCCCAGTTTGTAGGGCATGATGTAACGATCTCAACGATCGAATATCCCTTTCCTTCGAGCTGATACTTGAATGCCTTCTTGATGGCGTTTCTTGCCTTGATGACATTCTGCGGTGTGTCGCAGCTGACTCTCTCGATGTAGTAAGGAGCTGTCAGCTGGTTGATGATCTCAGACATGTGCATCGGATATCCGTGCTCCTGAGGATCACGTCCGCCCGGCGTTGTTGTCGACTTCATGCCTACGAGCGTAGTAGGTGCCATCTGGCCGCCTGTCATGCCGTAGATTCCGTTGTTTACAAAGATTACTGTGAAGTTCTCGCCTCTGTTGGCAGCCGAGAGTGTCTCAGCAAGTCCGATAGCGGCGAGGTCTCCGTCACCCTGATATGTGTAAACGAGTGAGTTAGGGGAAGATCTCTTGATGCCTGTTGCAACAGCGCCCGCTCTTCCGTGGGCAGCGATGGTCTCATCGCATGTCACGTAGAACTGTCCGAGTCCGCAGCATCCTACACCCTCTACTCTTACGAGGTTGTCGAGCTGTCCGAGCTCTTCTGCAGCCTCACCGATGATCTTGTGGATCGTGCTGTGCATGCAGCCCGGGCAGAATCCGGAAACCGCACCTTCGATGATACCTTTGGTCCTGGTATAGACTTTCTTTTCCTCAGCCATTACAGCACCTCCTTAATGAATTCTTTTGCGCCCTTCAGCACCTGATCGTTGGTCAGCAGCTGGCCGCCCGATCTGAGTACTTCGTGAACAGGACATCTGCCCTGTACGGCATAGTCGACGTCCCATCTCATCTGAGCAGGGATGGACATTTCTACATCTATGATGCCCTTTACTCTGTCAAAGTCGAGGTTTCTGAACGAGTCATATGGGAATGGCGAGAGTGTGATCGGTCTGATCATTCCTGCCTTGATGCCCTCTGCGCGGAGCTGTCTGATGACTGCTCTTGAGATACGTGCGCTGATGCCGTATGCAGCGAATACGATCTCTGCATCATCCATCATGTACTCCTCTACTCTGATGTCCTTATCCCATGTCTCATACATAGCAGCCGCTTCAATGTTGACCTTTTCCTGGCCGTCGCCTACAGAACCAGGTCTGCAGTAAGCCTGCTGTCCGAGAGGATGTCCTACGATAGCTCTGTCAGCAAACTTTGCTCTGCATGCTGCGAGCTCCTCATCTGTCTTCATCGGCGGTAGCACTACAGGCTCCATCATGGTGCCCATAACGCCGTCTGTGAGAACGAGCACAGGGTTCTGGTCTCTTTCAGCGAGGTCATAAGCCTCATAGACCATGTCTACGCACTCCTGGACTGAATCCGGAGCGAGCACGATCATTCTGAATCCGCCGTTGCCGGATGCCTTTGTAGCCTGCAGGTAGTCCTGCTGTGCCGGCTGGATGGCTCCGATTCCCGGGCCGCCTCTCTGAACGTTGACATAGACCATCGGGATACGTGCCGATGCGCAGTATGAAACGCCTTCGCTGTAGAGCGAGATGCCGCATGACGAGGACGAGCTCATTGCTCTGATTCCCGTTGACGCAGCTCCGTACAGCATGTTGACGGAAGCGACTTCGCTCTCGCCCTGTACGAATGAACCGCCTACTTCAGGAAGCCTTCTGGCCATGTACTCAGGGATCTCATTCTGAGGAGTGATAGGGTAGCCTGCAAAGAAGCGGCAGCCTGCTCTTACAGCAGCCTCAGCGATCGCTTCCGTTCCTTTCATGAATACTCTTTCTGCCATATCGATCTCCTTTCCTATCTCCATACCTCTATTGCGGACTCAGGGCAGATCTGAGCGCACATCGCACATCCGATGCAGTCCTCAGGTCTTACGGAAGTCGCATAGAGATAACCCTTGGAGTTAACTTTTTCGCCGATCTCGATGCACTTCTTTGGGCACGAGATGACGCAGTAGGAGCATGATTTGCAGGCTTCAGTCGTGATTTCGATTCTTGCCATTAATATTCCTCCTTCTTAGCAATACCTTTTGTTTATTCTAATCAACCCAGGAGTAGGTCAGGAAGAGGTCGAGAGGTACCAGAGACTTGCCGGTCAAGGCCTGTGCTTCTTCGAAGATGTCTCTTCTGACACAGGCACTGTTGACGACCGTAAAGCCGTCGAACAGCTCATCGATCTTATCCAGTCCTTCCATGAATTCATTAACTGTTGTTGCGTACCCGAGATTCGGGTTTCCGAGTATGTATATATGATCGAGCCTCATGGACCCGAGAATGTGCCGCATGGTGCCGTCTATGGCATCGACACTTTTAGTCCACGGTCTGTACGGATTGACGATATAGACCGGGACAGCATCATCCCTGCTCAGAAGGTCGCTGTACGCGCCTGCGAACTTGGCCGCCTGATGGCCTCCGCCTATGTCGAGAAGCGTGTAGTGATCCGAGATGAGCGATACCCTGACGCCGCCCACCATTACAGGAGCGTCCAGATACTGCTCCTGGTAGATTATGTTCACGCCTCTTTTTGCGAAATCCTGCTGCATGTCGCGGGACCTGTAGAGAGGCTTCGTCTGGTCGAGGTCGAAAAGGTCCACCTGCCTGTCGGTCTTCTGCGCCAGCTTGTTTGCAATATTCAGGATTATCTCGCTTTTTCCCGAGCCTGCCTCACCGATGAAAACGAAATTCTTCTTTTCATCCATCAGCTGCTCGAAGGTCTTGTCTGCTTCGTAAAAAAGTCCCATATGTTAAAATCCTACAAAAATGGCTGTCCCTTGTCCCGGAACAGCCTCATTCTATATTACCCGTTGGTATTGATTTTGCTATTTATTTATACAATAGTATGCGAACTTTTGCAAGTAAAGATTATGTGAAGAATAGTACCGGATTATGCTAATATATTCCTATGAAAATACTAAGTATAACAGCACAAAAGCCGCATTCCACCGGCAGCGGCACATACATGACCGAGCTTGTAAAAGCTTTTGCCCGCAATGGCCACGCTCAGGCAGTCGTCTGCGGCATCTTTTCTGATGACATCATAGACTTCCCTGAGGGTGTCGCCTGCTACCCTGTCTTTTTTACTGACAAAAAGGCCGATCTGCTCGCGGCGCCTTGCAAGGCTGCCCCGGCAAGGTTCAGCGCCCTGCCGTTCCCTGTCGTCGGCATGTCGGATATCATGCCGTATACATCGACAAGATACCGCGATCTTACTCCGGATATGATCTCGCAGTTTGAAGACGCGTTCATCGATGCGGTCAGCCGCGCTGTATCCGACCTCGATCCTGACCTCATCATCTGCCATCACCTGTTTCTGCTGACCGCGCTTGTGAGGAAGCATTTCCCTGAAAGGCGCATAGCCGGCATCTCCCACGGTACCGATCTGAGGCAGATGATAAACTGCGATAACCTGCGCGATATAGTGAGGCCATATATAAAGGAACTTGACTTTGCGCTCGCCCTTCACGAAGAGCAGCGGGCTCAGATCATCGATATATTCGGTATGGACGAAAGCCGCGTTTCGGTCATAGGAAGCGGCTACAACAATAAACTTTTCAACACCGAAGGAAGAAGCGGGCGCAAGGACGGAGAACCTCTGCGGCTCGCCTACGCAGGCAAGATAAGCAGACCGAAAGGCGTTCCTGAGATGCTCGCCGCACTCGAAATACTGGCTGCTGACAGCAGCGTCCCTGCATTTGAACTCACGATGGCGGGCGGCTGTCAGGACGAAGTCATGCAGAAAAAGCTCGGAGAGCTGCCGCCCTGGGCGGAATGGCTCGGGCAGATCCCGCAGCCCGCGCTCGCGGAGCTGCTCCGCCGGACGGACATCTTCATTCTACCGTCCTATTTCGAAGGCCTTCCGCTTGTGCTCATAGAGGCGATGTCCGCCGGCACGGTGCCTGTAAGCACCGATCTGCCCGGCATCAGGAGCTGGATAAACGCAAATGTGAGCGGTTCAAATGCCGTATTCGTTCCGATGCCATCGATGAAAAGCATCGACGAGCCGTCTGACGAAGGCCGCTCATCATTCATCAGCGATCTTGCTTCGATCCTGAAGGATACAATGGCAGCTTTCGGTTCAGGCGCCCTGCCCGGCCCACTGCCTGACACCTCATCCATCACATGGGACGGTCTGGCATCCAGGCTCCTCTCAATATGCTCATAATCTGCAACGCATATGAACTGACCCGTACAGTCAGACAAAAAAGCCAACTGACCGCATTAAGTCAGACCGTAAGATCCGACTTGTGCAGGCCAGTTTTTTTCAGTGTATTACCCCGGACATTTTTCAGCAGAACCGCTTCTCTGCGGCACATAGAAAACCTTCATTAAGTTCATTAATCTTTCACGATTATTCCGGCTTCATGTGTTAATATGTTAACCAATAAAAAAGGAGCATACAATGGACAGAGATCAGGCAGCGACATTGAT
>JAFVPI010000140.1 GCA_017505405.1 Mogibacterium sp. | reverse complement strand
CGGCCGTTCCATGTCTGCTCGCCCTCGACGGCGAGGAAAATGGATTCGCCTTTCCTGATCCTCTTCATCGCGACCAGCGCTGTGCGGCTTCCCCGGGCTCCCTTCTGGTGAGGGATAAACGAGATGTGTTTATCGAGGAAAGGACCCCACTTGCCTCTAAGTATGTGTTCGCTCGCGATAAAGGTGAGCGGCTTGTTTTTGAATGCCCGCCCTACAAACAGCGGATCATAGGCGCTGGCGTGGTTGACCGCCACCAGCACCGGTCCGTTTATGTCCGCGGGTTCGAAGCTCTCATCGTAAGAGAAATTGAACTTGCCGCCTAACCAGCAGTGCAGCAGAAGCTGGGCAGTGTCCCAGAACCTCTGCCGCCTCCTGTCCGCTTTTTCTCTTTCTTTGTCTTTATTGCTGTCTTTCCCGGCCATTGTTCCTTTATGCCACGTCCCGGAAGTTGAGATCTTTGACCTTCCTGAATACGATGCTGTAGATCACAAGCGAGAACAGTCCTTCGATGGCTATGGCGGCCACCCAGGCAAGAAGGTGGAACGTTCTTACAAACTGAAGATCCGGCTGCTCCAGCGCTCTGATGATCAAAGGCGCGGCTATCACTCCTGCAATAACACCGAGCAGGATTCCGATAGCAGTGGTCACAACGGTCTCTCTTGTAAGGTACCCCTTGGTCTGCTTGATACTGAAGCCGTTGATACGCATTACAGTAAGTTCTGTCTTCTTGCGGTTCAGGAATATGTTTGCAAGATTGCTGAGTATCATGGCTGACATGAGTATGGCGATGGCTGTCGTCACGATCACGATCAGATTATACATGAACGTTACACTCTCAAATGTCGACGCAAACGCCGAAGACTCTTCGAATGATATATCTCCGCTCACCGCGAGAAGCTCTTTCTGCAGCTTTTCGCTGTCTCCTCCGGCCGCTTTTACATAGTAGCAGTTGTATGTCGGATCCTCTCCGAATACTGTACGGTATCCCGTTGGTGAGGTGATGGCTATCCTTCCTACATAGTTCTGGAATACGCCCCTGACGTCAGCATTGCACTCGTGAAGGTCTGTATTGAGCGCGGTTATAGTGCTCCCTTCACCGAAGCCGTAACTCTCTTTCATCTTCTTCTGCGCAAGCACACCATCATCAGGTATCGTAAGCGGAGTGCCCTTCTTCAGATCCCTTACGGCGAAGAATTCGTCCAGTTTTTCCGGATCGGCCGTCAGCACGTTCAGCATGTCGAGTCTGTCTTCAAGGTGGAATATGTGTGACTCATATGAAGCAGGAAGGAATTCTGCCCCGTCATTCGTCATGGCTGCTTCGAGCTTAGCCTTGTCTGCACCCGTGACCTTGTTGCCGAGATCTACCTTGAAATCATAGTGATGTACGTCACTGAGCTGCTTCTTGACCATGCCGTCAAAGCCGAGCTTCATCGACAGGCCTGTGCCTACAAGAAGCGTGCTGAACGCGATTATGATGATCGAAATAATTACGCGGACCTTGTCATCAAGCATGTTGCGGATTATAAGCCGTGAATACAACGAGCCGCCTCTGCTTGATGAAGTCTTCTTGCCGTTACTGTTATTCTTTTTCTTCGATGTGCCGCCTTTCATCAGTATTGATGCCGGGCTCCTGAGTATGTCTGTGCATGCTATGGTTGTAGCGAGAGCGCATACGCCGATCATCAGCAGGCTCGCTATTATGGTCATTCCAGGAGTTATGACACTTCTGACCGTCCCGATGTGATACATGGCGGTATTGTTGAATGCATTAAGCACGATTCCCGACAGGCCAAGCGCCACCAGGATGCCCGCGAGGCTTCCGATGATGCCGGCCGTCACGCCGAACACAAGATACTTGCCCAGGATCTCGCTCTTGTGGAAGCCGAAGGCCTTCACCGTACCTACCATCTTCTTTTGTTCGTCGATCATTATTGTAAGCGTTGAGAAGCATACGATCGCGCTGATCAGCATGAATAGTAAGCCGAATACAAGGCTCGCGCTGCCGATTGCCCTGAGGGTAGATTTAATATCAACGTAGCCCGCATTTGCGCGCCTGTCGAACACCAGCCACTTGCACTCGATCTTCTCGACCTCGGCTCTGGCTTCTGCAAGCTTCTCCTCTGCGGCTTCACGGTTCTCGGCCAGCAGCGCCTTTGCCTCCTCAAGCTTGCTATCGTAATCCGCCTTTTTTGAGTAGTACAGATTCCATCCGTCTCTTATCTGAGCTTCATATTTCTTTTTCTCAGCCGCAAGCTCTTTCTTACCGGCAGCCAGCTTTTCCTTTGCTGCTGCAAGCTCTTTCTTACCGGCAGCCGGCTCTTCCTTTGCTTTTTCCAGATCCTTCTTTCCTTTTTCCAGATCTTTCTTTCCTTTTTCCAGCTCCTTTTCCTTTTTATCGAGCTCCTTATACAGATCGTCGCGGTTGGCTTTATACTCATCTATATATCCCTGGTATTCATCGAGCTTTTTGAGCTCATCGTTGACACTGGTTATATAGGCATTCGTATCAGCCGCGAATTTCTCATAGTCACCGCCGTCTTCCTGGATCTCCTTGGCGAAAAGGAACAGTGCCAGAAGATCGAAGTCCCTGATCTTTGTGACGGCACCCGCAGCATCGATTCCCGTGCGGTCATTGATTTTCTTTGTGGTCTCCATCACATCATCTTTCTTGAAGTATTCCTGACCGGCAAGAAGCACCGCCTGATTGTCCGATATTACTTTGGCAAGTTCAACGACCTTATCCTTGTACTCCTGAGAGTCCTTGTCCTTTATCTTGCTGAGGGCGTCAAGAATACTCTGTGCGTAGGCGAGCTTATTGTACGCTTCCTTGAGTTCAGTCTCTCTTATTTTTCTTGTATCCGCAATATACTTCTCTGCCTCAGGCAGATACTCATCTGCCATTTTGAGATAGTCCCTGTATTCCTTGAGTTCTTTCTCGCCGTCCCTGATCTTTTTCTCGCCGTCTTTAAGCTCTTTCTCGCCATCCTTTATCTCTTTCTCGCCGTCCCTGAGCTCTTTCTCGCCGTTCCTGATCTTTTCTTCGGCATCCTTGATCTTTTTATTGTAGTCCCCGACTTTTTCGTCGAGCTTCCTCTGAGCATCCGCCAGATCTTTCCTTGCCTTCGCAAGCTCACTGTTCAGAGTTGCCTCGTTGTCATCGATCTCATTCTGAGCGTCCTCGAGTTCTTTCAGCGCTTTCTGCCATTCCTCATCTATCTTGTCGTACGCAGCCTGCTTGGCTCTTGCCGCGGAATCGACGGCAAGAGTCTCAGTAAGTTCCTCAAGATTCTTCTTTGTGCCTGCGGTTTTTTCAAAATAGCTGTCCTTGAAGAGATCTTCGCCTTTCGGTTCTTCAGACTTTACGAAAGCATGTGTGTAATAGCCTCTGGTCACTTCCTTGTTATATGCCGCCTTTGGCAGTACTACAGTATCCACAGACTTACGCCTGACATGATCCGGATGCTTCATGATGCCTGTAATAGTGAACTCCTCCGAATTGAGAACATTATCAGCTTCCTCTTCCGCAGCAGTTTTTACAGCTTCTGCCTCCTCATCGGCATATTCTTCCATAAACTTCTCGTCAGAGGCCATTTCAGAAGATTGAATGTCATCCATTTTGATCCTTACCCTGTCACCTGTCCTGAGGCCTGTAAGGAATGCAAAATCCTCGCCAATCATGCACTCATCCTTTGCGGCGGGAGGATTGCCCTCTATGATTTCAGGCGTACTGATCCTTTCGGTAAGACTGATAATAGTTACATCGCGGTTAATGCTTCCATTTGTCAGTGAACCGCCTGCCCTGATGACGCCCTCCGCATCGGTGACGCCTTCTGTCTCCTTGATCTGCGCTATGTCTTCATCCGTGATGCCAAGCGATGATATGAGTTCAAAATTCTTGAAATTCAAATCATTATAGAAATTTGTCGCTGCCTTATTTATGCCGGCCGCCATGTAACGTGTTATGAACAATCCGCCAAGTCCAAGCATGATAACAAGGCATATCGAAAGATATGACACTATACGCTTGCGTATATTTCTGAACGCGTCTTTTCCCTGAATTTTCTTCATATTTTTATATATGCATTACCAGACGAGTTCTGTTGCCTTAAGCGGTTTCAGGTTGACCCTGATACTTGATATTTTGCCGTCTCTCAGTTTTACTACCCTGTTTGCCATCTTGGCAATCTCAGGATTGTGGGTAACCATAAGTATAGTGGTGTTGTTTTCCTTGGATATCTTTTCGATAACGCTGAGAACCTTGATCGAAGTGTCATAGTCAAGGGCAGCCGTAGGCTCGTCAGCCAGAATGATCTTAGGATTCTTTACGAGAGCTCTCGCAATCGATATCCTCTGCATCTGGCCGCCCGAAAGGGCAACCGGCAGATTATCTGCCTTCGAATCGAGTCCTACAAGCGCCAGAGCCTCCATTGAATCCATCGGATCGTCAGCGATCTCCGCTATGAACTCTACATTTTCATATGCTGAAAGGTTAGGCATCAGATTGTATGCCTGGAATATGAATCCTACGTACTCTCTGCGGTATTCCGTCAGCTCCTGCTCAGTCGGATTGGACATGTCCTTTCCTTCGACTATTACCGCTCCCTCTGTCATCCTGTCCATGCCGCCGATAATGTTGAGAAGGGTACTCTTGCCGCAGCCGCTTTCGCCGAGCACCACAACAAGTTCTCCCGGATAAATGTCAAGGTCGACTCCTTTCAGGATCCGTCTTATCTCTTCACCGCTAAGGAATTCCTTGATGACACCACGCACCTGCACCAACGGCTCGCGGTCCTCGAAAGGCCTGAATGTGAAACCTTTATCCTGTATGTCAAGCGCGAGGATGGAGCAGCACTGCTCGCACAAAGTCGCCTCTTCTTCTGTGTAAGGAGTCTCCTTACCCGTAAGCAGCAGACAGCCTGTTGTGTGTTTCGGTGTGCTTATAGGCACGCAGAGAACAGTCTTGTTATTCAGCGCAGGACTGTCAACACCTGCCAGCTTCATGTTCTGCACTTCCTCTGCCTTATACATCTCGCTCTTGCCTGATGATACGACACGGCCGACAAGGCCTTCGTCAGGCCCGGCACTTTCTCCCGTGGCGTCATCGGTGCCATACACATTGGTGGCTATAGTTCTGCCGCTCTGTTCGTCAAGCATCCAGATGGATCCTTTTGTGCTCCTTGTTCCGTTACAGAACAGATCAAGACAGCGCGAAAGGGCTTCCTCGAGCTGGTTCGCGTCGCGAAGCTGTTCCATCACCTGCCAGAGGATCTGGACATGCATTGTATCCATATCTTTGATGTTAAGCGATTTCATACAAGGTCTCCGTTTTCTGGTCTATATTTCTCCACAGTATATTTTAACATTATTGATAACAAAAGTGCACATACGGCAGGGTAATTGACGCCTTTTCTACACATAAATAAAGTCTGCTTAATCGGCATGTCGGACAAAAAAAGCGGGCGCAGTACGCCCGCGATCCTATATGCATGCAGTTGCTAGCCCTTGAACTCTTTCTTCTCCTTACCGAAGTGGAGTTCCTTTAGGCCCTCTACCTCGTCGCAGATCTCCCTAAGGCTGCAGCTGTGGCAGTCAGTCGCCATTCCTTCAAGGATCTTCGACAAGGTCATCGTGATGTCTCTTGTCTTCTTGGCATCAGCTCTCATTCCGGCGTAATCCGCGTCGTCAGCCGTTACGAAGATCACCTTTACCGATACGATGTTAGGGTTCTTCTTATACTGAGCGATGTATGAGTTGCCGACCTGCTCAAAGGTGATCCCCCTGCGGACAGCTTCCTTCGAGACTCTGACCTGCTCGCGGTAGCTGTCTGAAGAGGACCTGATCATGTATCCCTTAGGATAAACGTGATACTTTACGAAATCGATGTCCTGGATGGCCCTGAACAGCGGCTCCGTATCCTCTTCGCCTTCGCCGTCAAGGATGTTTACCTTTACGATAACGATCCTGGCGAAGGATACGCTGCCGCTGATCTGATTCAGATCCTTTCCGTAGACCAGTATCTCATCCTTGTCCGCAAAACCATCCGTCGAAGTAACACACGCGTAATTTACTGCAGGCTTGCTGTCGCCGCCGAGCTCATACGCGGATTCCTTCATCATGACCAGCTGATTTCCGCCGACATCTTCCCAGCACTTAGCCGGATTAAAATCATACCGCTTAGGCTGTGCAGAGCCGAGCAGCCCATCGACTTTTTCGATAATTGAATTATAAAGTTCCATTAAATCCCTCTCTATTTGAGCCGCGCGCCCGGACGTATTTCATCCGGAACGTGCGGACTGTACCGCAGCTGTTAACTTACGCACGCTTTCGAAGTTACGGCCCTTAAGCCTATACCAGCTATCGCATGCTATTGAGCATCATACTCCGGATGGAATATGTCCGGGGGTAGCTGCGGCTCACATACGACTTGGATTGTCTTGATTATTATTGTAATGCCCCTGCGCTTCCACAGGGGCATTATCATAAGTGCAGTTAGAATTTGATATCTACCTCTTTGCGGTCGAAGATCTCATTTACTCTGGCATAAGCCCATGCAAGGAGCTTCTGGTCGAGGTTGAGGAAATAGACCACGAAGAGTGTTCCTGTTGCGATGCCGAGGATCGTTGTGACGAGCTTCAGCGCCTTGCAAACAGGGCATTTCTTCTTGTTTTTCATAGTAGTACTCCTTTTTCTGGATTACTTAGCCTGTCCCTTCTGACGAGCGAATTCAGCAGCACCGAGTGCTCCCATCAGCTGCGGGTCTGTCTTGAGGTTGATGACCTTCAGCTTGAGTACATGCTCGATAGCGTCCTTGAGACCATCGTTCTTAGCACATCCGCCTGTAAGTGTGATGGAGTCTGTAGCGCCGGCCTTCTTAGCCATTACGAAGCATCTCTTAGCAACAGCCATCTGGATTCCTGCAGCGATCTCATCCATTGGCTTGTTTTCACCAACGAGTGTGATTACTTCGGACTCAGCGAATACTGTGCACTGAGCAGTGATAGGAATAACGTTCTTAGCAGTCAGGGACAGCTTCGAGAACTCAGGGAGAGTCATCTCGAACGATCTTGCCATAGCCTCGTAGAATCTGCCTGTTCCGGCAGCGCACTTATCGTTCATAGCGAAGTTCTTAACTGTTCCGTCTGTATCAACAGCGATGCCCTTGACGTCCTGTCCGCCGATATCGATGATAGCCTTTACGCTTGGGTCTGTTACGTGTACGCCCATAGCGTGGCAGGAGATCTCGGAGATGTTCTCGTCAGCGAAAGGAACCTTGTTACGTCCGTATCCTGTTCCGATCAGATAAGCGAGGTCCTTGGAGGACTTGAGGCCTACCTTCTTGAGTACTTCTTCCATAGCCAGCTTAGCGGAAGCTTCGGAATTGATCTTGCTCTTGATAGTGGTATCAGCAACGATCTTGCCATCCTCATCGAGAATAACTGCCTTGGTATAAGTTGAACCTACATCACAGCCGCCATAATATTTCATTTCTTTTCTCCTTTATTTAACTTCTGAAATTGAAGTGCAGTTTTGCGTAAACTATTCTACACTATTAAGTTTCCTTACGCCAGCAAAACCTTGGAATTTTAATGTTTTGCTGTGTTTTTTATGAATATATATTACATTCCGAGTTCGTCGTCGAAGTCGCAGAGTGTCGGGTCTACCGGCTCAGCCTTCATTACTGTTCTCATGTACTCGTTGACCTTGTCTCTCATGGTCTTTCTGGATACCGTTCTAGGGTCCATCAGGTCATGCTCGATCCAGATCATGTGATGATTTCTGTCTCTGCATGTATCATCAAGGATACCCTGGAGGGTAGCCATGTTCTTGCAGGCAACGTTCTGGTACATGATGATGATCTCGGCTCTCCAGTCTTCGACCTGTCTCCACATCTCGTCGACAACGTTCTGGTAACCGCCGTTTGTGTGTCTTCTCATTACCATGCGCTCGTAGAGTCTTGCGAGGTCCATGAGAGCTTCTTCCTTGTCCTCTGTTTCGAGGACCTTTGTGAAGTTCAGGGACTCCATCTCAACGAGGATGTCGATACCCCAGCAGTTAGCAAGCCAGTTGGAGAAGTTTGCGTAGTAGTGAGCAGGGCAGGACCAGACGATTCCTCTGTACCTCATCTTGTTGCGCCATGCCTGTTCACGTTTCTCGTAAGCCTTCATCATGATCTCATTGACCTTCTTGAAGGTCTTCATGACTCTAGGGTCTGCGCCGCCGTCCATCTCGTAGTTCCACTTACGGAAGAGCTCGTATGACGGCCCGATGATCTGCGGATAGTCGGTCTTGTTGACTTCCCACTTCTGCAGCTCGTAAGCAGTCTCCTCGTTGAAGCGCTTCATCTGCTTGAAGTAAGCGTCCCAGCTCCACTTAGCGCCAGTGACTTCTTCTACGAACTTGATGCATCCCTTGATGTCATCAACAGCGTAGCGTGTAGTCTCTTCGTCCTCGTATCTTACCGGGAATGTCAGGTGATAGACCGGCAGATCCGGGAATCTTCTGCTCATGTACTCGGAAGCCATTGTCGATCCGTCGCAAGGCATCGAGCTGGAAATGAAGCACGATCCCATGTGAGGAAGCGCGTCTACTACCAGAGCGCCGCACTCAGACGAAGGTACCGGGCATGTATCAGCAGGGAGTCCGAAGCTCTCTACAGCGTCGATATACGGTACGCATGTGAGCTGGTCGATCTCGGATACCAGGAATACCGGCATCAGCTGGTAAGGGATACCCAGGAGATCCGGGAATCCTGCCATGATCTGTCCCATGGTCATCTCGTCGAAGAGAACGACTTTCTTGTTGAGCTCTGAGGAGTTACCGTTCTTCTTGTCGCCCTTTGCGAGGAATACCAGGTTCTCAGCTACATAGCGGAAGATATCGTATGTCATCAGGTGCGACATCTTCAGGGCGCTGCCCTTCTGACCGGATGTGTTCTTGTCCATGAAGCCTACGCAGCACATGTACGAGATCATCCATCTGTAGTGGAATGTCGAGTTGAGCGCCGGAACGAGGTCTCTGCTGAATGTCATGAGAAGCATGAGCCACATCTTGCCCCATCTGTAGAAGTCGTACGCAGTGTCCGCAACACCTCTCCACTCTCTTCTTACAGGAACCATGTCTCCCTTGCGATAGAGCTTGCCGAGAGTCCGCTCTCCGTAGAAGAACACCTCTCTGAGCTCTGCGTTGCTCATCTCTGTAGCCTGCCTGAACTCGAGAGCGCATCTTGCAAGGTCGTCTCTGCATCTCTCGACCTGCTTCATGCAGAAGCCTTTTTTGTCTGCTTCCTTGAACATCTCAACGCAGATCTTTCCGATTTCCATCAGATTCTTTCCCTGCGCCTTTAAGTCCATGTTGTCTTTAGTGCGCCAGAATACAGGATTCGGATAGTGGAATTTGCCTTTGGCATTATCTGCCTTGATTTTCTTTTCTCTCTTTTCGGCAAGAGCGTTTTTGATGCCGAGAATTTCAGTTGTCAGTACCATAGCTTACTTGCCTCCTTTCCTTGCTTTCTGGATCTTCTTGATCTCAAGCGATTCCACGAAAGCCTGGAATCTTGTTCTGAGCTGTCCGGATCCCTTAGCGTTATACAGTCTGTCGATCGAAAGGACCGGCCAGCCGTATTCCTCTGACATGATGTGGCTTACGAGAGCTCTTTCGAATCCCCAGAAGTCGCAGTATTTCATCTGCTCATAGATGATGCCGTCTGCCTTGAACTCCCTGGCAAGTCTGTCTGCTGTCTCTCTTCTCTGCAGCACCTTGTTGTCAGCGATGTATCGTGCGCACTCTGATGTGTTCATGTAGTGGCGTACGATCTGCGGAAGTGCATCCTCGTCGTCTGTGAGTTCGATGACTTCTCTGCCAGGGATCGCTCCGAAGCAGTGTCTGTCGAATACGACTCTTGCGCCGGCATCTTCGATCATCTTTGTGAACTCAGGGTCATCGATCTCGGAACCTACGATTCCCACTCTGCATCTAGGCAGCTTCTCGTCCGGTTTCCTCTTCTTGAGCTCTGCCAGTGTCTCCTTGAGATAAGGCAGGATCAGATACTTCGGGCATGTGTAGGTCACGAGGTTCAGAACGTGGAATTCGTATCCCGTGATCACAGGGTTGTCTGCCTTACGCATTTCACTGATCTGCTGCATGATCTTGCAGACTTCATTGTGCTCCTTAACGGCCTTTCTGATGGCCTTGTCCGAAACATCTACGCCCAGCTTGTCATACATAACATCAAGAAGCCTTACTTCGAGCTGTCTCTGCATGTGATTGAATGAGAATTCCTCTGTCTTGTACGGAACATCCAGGTGTGTAACGAAGAAGTTTTCCTTGGTGTTGCACTTAAGGATGCTGAAATGCTCGTAGAATCTGTTCATCATTGAGCACGCATCCACACCTGCGAGTCCGTCCAGGAACTGGAATCCGCCTTCGATAGCTCTTTCAAGCAGAGCACGGGCGTATTCGCATACGTAGTTCGACATGTAATAGGTAGAAATGTCGATTGAACCCGTTCTCGGTGCGCGGAGTCTGACCGATACGCAGTTGTCAACGTTCAGCAGAACTTCAGGAATGTGATAGCATGTATAGCCCATGATGAGCTTGCCGTCCTTTTTCGCCTGTTCTACCAGTTCGTTGTCTGCGTTGTCCAGAAGGCTCTCGAAGTAGATCAAATGCTTCAAGTCTTTCAATGTTAAAACCTCCCTCTCAACTTATATATATCGTTATATCAGTTGCATCTTGCGGAGCGCTTCGCGTGTACCGGCCATTACCGGGGAATTCTCCGGCAGGTCGAATACGCTTACGCCCAGTATATCGTTCTCGGCATGTGTCCTGTCATCAGGGATGTAGGCAAGCACTTCTGCCGATTCGATCTTGATATGAGGAATCGATTCCTCCTTGACTCTGTTGACGATGACTCCGCACTTGTCGTACATTACGAGCTCATCGGCAACCTGTTTGATGGTGTCCACCACCTGGCAGCCCTTGCGGCTCGGGTCGGTGATCAGGAAGAGATGCGTGACTTTTTCCATTACTCTTCTGTTGATCTGCTCAATACCCGCTTCGCCGTCAATGACTACATAGTCGAAGTCGTTGGCCAGCAGGCTGATGACCTCTTTAAGGTAGGCGTTCACCTTGCAGTAGCAGCCGGCAGCCTCAGGCCTTCCGATGGCCAGGAAGCTGAACTTCTGCTCCTCGAGCATGGTGTCGAAAATACGGAACCTTGCTTCATTGAGCATTTCGATGGCTTCCTTAGGGCGGCCTTCCTCAACGCTTCCGACGATCTTTTTACGGATGCCGTCGAGCGTATCGGTCGGCTCAACGCCGAGCGCCGTCGTAAGTCCGATCGCAGGGTCGGCATCGATCGCAAGGATCCTGGCGTCAGGATATTCCTCTGTGAGGATCCTGACCATCGCGGAGCTGATCGACGTTTTTCCGACGCCGCCTTTACCGGCTACTGTTAAAATTTTAGTATCTCTCTTTTCTTCCATTAGCTGCACCAATTTTTATGAGCGGTTTTGTAACCCTGGTCGGGTAACTCGAGCACGCCGGCACTTAGAGATTGGCAAGCGCCAGCGCAGACAGAGCTTAGTACCGCTGCGTGCGAATGTTAGCGAGAGCGGGCCCGACAGGGTTATAAAACCGCTCTCTCTTTTGTCAGAATAACGAACAAATAACGTCGGTATAGGCGCTTGGATCCTGGATAGGCAGGCCTGCGATCAGCAGTGCCTGGTTGAGCAGCACCTCACACATCTTCTTCGCTCTCTCCGGATCATCGATGCGGGCTCTGTCGAGAGCCAGGAACGCGTCGTGATCAACATTGAGCTCGAGAATGCGCTTTGCCTTCATTCCCAGATCAGGATTGACAGCCGTGAAGTACTTCTCCATCTCGAAGGTGATGCCCTCGCCGCTGGAGAGGCATACCGGATGAGTCTTGAGCTTTGTGGTCGCCTTTACGACATCCACTCTGTCGCCCAGGGTCTCCTTGACGAAATCGAAGGTGTCCTTGAACGCCTTGTTCATCTTTTCCTCGTCCTTGCCGTCGCCGAGATCGAAGTCTCCGTCGATGACAGACATGTACTTCTTCTCTTTGTAGCTGCCGAACATGTCAGGGATGAATCCGTCCGTGCTGTCTGTGAAGTAGAGGATCTCTATGCCTCTGTCCTTGAGCACCTCAGTCTGCGGCATCTTGTCTACCGCCTCAAAGCTGTCGCCCGTTGCGTAGTAGATGTACTCCTGATCCTCCTTCATGCGGCTTACGTATTCAGCCAGCGTGACGAGCTTTCCCTCTGTGGATGACCAGAACATCAGCAGATCCTGCAGCTGTTCCTTGTATTTGCCGTAGTCATCGAGCGCGCAGAGCTTGAGCTGACGTCCGAAGCTCTTGTAAAACTTCTCGTACTCTTCTCTGTTCTTGTCGCGCATCTCCTCGAGCTTCGATCTGATCTTCTTTTCAAGATTGTTTGAGATCAGCTTCAGCTGCCTGTCGTGCTGCAGCATCTCTCTCGAAATGTTGAGCGACAGGTCAGGGGAGTCGACAACGCCTCTGACAAAGTTGAAATATTCCGGCAGGAGCTCCTTGCACTTGTCCATGATGAGGACGCCCGAGCTGTAGAGCTGCAGTCCGCCTGTGTAGTCATCCGTGTAGTACTTGTTAGGCACAAGCTCAGGGATGAACATCAGGGCGTCGTAGCTTACGATGCCTTCGACCGAGACTGTGAGAGTCTCGAGCGGAGGTGTGTCGTCCTGGAAGGTGGTCTTGTAGAAATTATCGTACTCTTCCTTGGTGACTTCCGTCTTTCTGCGCTGCCAGAGCGGCACCATGGAGTTGAACACTTCGTATTCCCAGACTTCCTCGTACTCAGGATTCTCAGGATCCGAGCCCTCTTTGATGCGCGGCTGAGGCATGAGCATCTTGATAGGGAAGCGGATGTAGTCGGAGTACTTCTTGACCAGCTTGTAAATAGGGTATTCCCTCATGTACTGGCTGAACTCGTCCTCTTCCTCGCCGTCCTGTCTGATGTGCATGATGACATCAGTTCCGTGGCCGTCTCTTTCCGCCTCCTCGATGCTGTAGCCGCCGGCTCCTTCGGAGACCCATCTGTAGGCCTTGTCGGATCCATAGCGCTTGCTGACTACCTCGACCTTGTCGGAGACCATGAACGCGGAGTAGAATCCCACGCCGAACTGTCCGATGATGTCCACCTCGGAGGTGTGATCTGCAGCTGCGCTCTCTGCCGACTTCGAATCCTTCTCGAGCTGCTCGCTGAACTTGCTGCTTCCCGAGAAAGCGATGGTGCCGAGGTTCTTCTCAAGCTCCTGCTCGTCCATGCCGATCCCGTTGTCGCTGACCGTAAGAGTGCGGTTCTCTTTGTCAAGAGTGATGATGATCTCGTAATCGCTGCGGCTCTCTCCGACCGACGGGTCAGTCAGGGCGAGGTAGCACATCTTGTCGATGGCATCGGACGCATTCGATATGATCTCACGCAGGAAGATCTCCTTATGCGTGTAGATCGAATTTATCATCATATCCAGCAGACGCTGGGATTCGGCTTTGAACTTCTTTTTCATTTAGTAATAACTTCCTTTTCTTATTTTTTGACCGCTTATTATGTTTGCAGAGGCAGAGCTGCGAGTCGAGAGTTGCGAGCGAATCTTGTCAGCTGCACCGAATGAGCGAACGCGGCCCGGCTGGCGTTGTGCGGATGTCTGAGCGAAGCGAGTTCCGCAAACGCCCCGGGGCACGGAGCGATTGAGGATGCAATGACAGATTCGTGAGCGTCGAGACGAGCACTCTGTCTCTGCAAGAGTCTGCGGCCGCAATTGATATAGTTAATTCTGAGCTGCCATATATTCGCTGTCGATCTGCTCATACGGTACTGTATGAGGATCTCTTCTCTCCATGTTGTCGAAGTGGTTCTTCATGAACGGCTCAACAACGTAGTAAAGCAGCTTTCCGTCGAGATCGTAGTAGAATACGCAGAACAGTCCGGCATATGCAAGAGCCGCGATGCCGAGCGTTTTCTTAACGAATCCTGCGGCTTTATTTTTTTTCTTTTTAGCCTTCTTCATCACCGGCCTCCTTTCTACCAGCTGTCGATATCGTCAAAGTCAAGCAGTGACGGATCGAGCGGTTCTTCGCCCATTACTGTGAACATGTAGTCATTGATGATCTGTCTGATCTGCGATCTAGGAACTGTTCTCTTGTCAGGCAGAGCGTGAGGCATCCAGATAGCGTGGATGTTGCGGGCTCTGAACTCGTCTTCGAAGAGTCCTACAACGCCCTGCATGCCCTTGCACTGCAGCTGGTCGTACATCATTACCATGTCGCAGTTGAACTTTTCCATGTTCTCCCAGAGCTCGAAGATGTGCTGCAGTCCGCCTACAGCCATTCTTCTCATCGGAGCCCACTCGTGATATTTAGCGATATCCAGCAGGCAGTTCTCGTAAGTATCTGTCCTGATATCAAGGTCGAACATCAGCGAGTCCATGTTGATGATGGTGTTGAGGCCCCAGCAGTTGTAAGCCCATGTGCACCATGCTGAGTAGTACAGCGGAGCGCATGACCAGGCGATCACTCTGTGTCTCGTCATAGGGAAGGTGTTGATGTCTTCCTCTACGCACTTCTCCATGATCTTTCTGACCTTGGCATCAACATCATGCCAGAACGGCCTTTCACCGTACTGCGAGTAGAAGATCCTGTAAAGAGCCTGAGCTACACCGTTGATAGGATAGCTGTGAGTATTTGCAGCTACATCCCATTTTTCTCTCTCGAACTGGTTCTGCTTGTTTTGCAGCTCAATGTGCTTCTTGAGCTCTTCCCAGTGGAACTCGAGACCGGTCTGCTCTTCCATGAACCTCCACGCCATCTCGATCTCCTTGGCGCAGTTTTCGAGAACGGAATCGTCGTCGAACTGCATTACCTGTGGCATAGCGAAGAGCGGCTTATTCATCATCCAGTCCTGAATGACGGATGTACCTACCGAGCTGTCGCAGGCCTCGTTTGTCGTGACCATCGCGACGTATGCATCAGGAACATCGTCTTCGATATAGATTCCAGCTTCGGCCTGGCACATCGGGCAAGGGTCGCCCGGGAGTCCGTAAGCCTGTACCGCGTCGATGTAGTTGAGTACTGTGTGGTTGTTGCAGTGGCATGTTACGAAGTACGGGATCATCTGTGTTGGCAGGTAATAGCCACCCTGATCCATGTACGGATAGATGACACCGCCCCATACTGTCTCGTCTGTACCGATAGTCTTTGCTCTGAGAGCCGGATCTCCGCCGATGTTAAGGTCTCTGTTGAAGAATCCTGTGATCTGGTACAGGCATGCGCTTGTGATCCCTCTGAAGTGCCATGCGGAAGCTTTGAGTGTTTCGCCTCTCATTCCCTCGAGGCACCTGTCGAACCAGTGCATTACGGTCAGGTATGTCTGACCCATCCATCTGTATCTCCATGTTCCCTTGAGGAACTGGATCATTCCCTTAGGGCCGCCGCCGTAGACCATGAGGTCGCGTACGATCATTCCGTAGTTGTACAGCCAGATGTTGTTGAAGTAGTACATGGTATCCTTGATACCGCGCCACTCTCTGTGTTTATACAGACCTGTCTTTGGGATGTACAGGTCTCCGAGTCTTCTTTCTCCGTGAGGCTTGCCATAGACGAAATCCTTAGCAGCCTTCTTGAAGTCGACTTCTTTGAGTTTCTTCAAATCAGGTTTTTTCATCTTATTTGACCTCCTGGATCTTCTTGAGCTCTACGCTCTCAACGAAAGCCTGGAATCTTGTTCTGAGCTGTCCGGATGCCGTGTTGATGTACTCCTTCTCGATGGAGCATACCGGATATCCGAAGTCTCTAGGCAGAACGATCGTGTCGATCATTCTCTCAAAGCTCCAGTATTCGCAGAACTTGTTGGATTCCACGATGATGCCGTCTGCCTTGTACTCCTTGGCATAATCGGCGAGAACTTTCTTGCGGTGTCTCATCTCCTGCTGCTCCATGAATCTCGCGCACTGGCTGGTCAGCAGGTAATGTCTGGCAACAGCTGTCAGAGGATCTTCACCCTCTTTGATGTCGATATGCTGTCTGGCCTCAAGTGAGCCGTAGCAGTGTCTGTCGGCTACTACGAGAGCTCCGCAGCTTTCTATCAGCTTGATGAAGTCCGGATCGTCGTTCTCAGAACCCGCGAGCAGCACCTTGATCTTGAAGTTAGGCTTTTTGTCAGGCTCTCTTGTCTTAAGCTCCTCGAGTGTCTCTCTCAGTTTGTCAACGATGAGATACTTCGGGCATACCATTGATACAAGTGTGATGACACTGAACTCGTAACCGGTAATTGTAGGGTTATCGAGCTTGCGGAAATTGCCGATCTCAGTGACGATGTCGTTTACTTCGTTGTTGATTTTGATCGCCTTCAGGATGGCCTCGTCGGATACGTCTACGCCGTACTCCTTCTCGAGGAAGTCAAGAACTTTGATCTTCAGCTGCTTCCTGTAGTGATCGATGCTGTTCTCGTTCTTCTTGAACGGAACATCGGTGAATGACGTCTTGAACGTTGCGTTATTGATAATGTCGTCCATGTACTCGAGGTGCTCCTGGAATCTGCATGTTACCGTGCAGGTCTCTGTAGCGAGCTGGGCGTCGATGAAGTTGAAGCCGCCCTCCAGAGCTCTCTCGAGAAGTGATCTGCCATAGTGGCATGTACGACCCGACATGTAGTATGAAGCCATGTCAGGCGACGTGCACTTAGGCGCTCTCAGTCTGACTGCAAAGCAGCCCGGCAGATCGAGAAGGACCTCAGGCATGAAATAGCAAGTGTAACCAAGACACAGATTGCCGTCTTCCTTGCCCTTGCGCACGAGTTCGTTGTTAGCCTCCTGCAGCAGGTCCTCAAAGTAGATCAGATGCTTTAAGTCACGCATTATGTGTCACCTTACCTCTCCCTCTCTGATAAAAACTGTCATAGAAAACCGCCTCTCCGTACCGCTTTAACGCGCGAAAGCACGCATTCCGCGGATGCGGAACAGACTTTTTTCTACAATAATATTGTTGATTCTATTTTAAGGCTATCGTTATAAATGTGTCAACGAATTGGAAACGCGGAAACTGCTATTAGTGTCCGCGTTTTTGTATTTTTTTTATACAAGAATTTCAGACATAAAAATAACCCCCATATGGGGTTTCAGCACCTTTAAAAACACCACATATTCCTTTACAATAGACGGGAAAGTAATACCCGCTCTTTGCCGCAGAAGGAGGGAATAAAACAGCCGCGGGAACCGGTGCTGCAGGCCGCTTTAATCCCGGCCGTATGATCCCTTCGGCACGGCAAGAAGCTTTTGATCAACAGTTTTCCAGTAACATTCATGGAGGTTCAAAATGTGCACAGATAATAAAAATATTGCCGCAGACCATGAGCACGAGGTCCACGAGCACGATCACGAGCATACTCATTCGCACGAGCACTGCGGACACAGCCATACGCACACCCATGCGGACGGCACAGTCCATACACACGCTCACACTCATTCGCATGCCGCAGCATCATCGCCTGAAGAAGCACTCGCTCTTCTCAACTACATGCTCGCCCACAACAGGCACCATGCCGAGGAGTTGCACGATCTCGCACACTGCTTCGACGATGTGGCAGGCGACCTGATCCACGATGCAGTGGACAAGCTCGGCGAGAGCAACGACCTCATCGAGCAGGCTCTTTCACTGATCAAAAACGCGTAGGCGTCTCTGAATCAAGCATCAATATTGCAGGCAGCGCTTCAAAAGAGGAGTTTTTAAAACAAAGGTACATATTGGAACACTTTAATCGAAATATGTACCTTTTTTGTTTGGGAAGACATCTCAAAGCCGGATTCCTGTTGCTGCTTGTTTACGATAATCCTTTTTCAAGGTGTTATTGTAAAGTAAAAGCATCGTCTGTTCTTGTTTCTGAAAGGAAAAGGTACATATACGGATTTTAAAGTTCGAAAATGTACCTTTTTTCAAAAAAGTCCTGTTTGCCGCTTCGTTCTTTTACGACTTAACCGCGGCGCCCTTACTGGATGCCGTTAATGAGCGAGTTGATGTCATCCGGCGAGAGTCCGTAGTCAGTATCACCGCCCAGACCCTGCACCGTGATCGAGTAATCCATATCCTCCACGCTCCAGATAGTCTTTGTCGATTCGCCTTCACGATTACCGAAGCACTTCACTTCGAGCCCCTTGATGTTCTGTGTCCAGTCATACTTGTACTCGCCGTAATCTCCGGAAATGTCTCCCTCAGCCATCTCGCCCGTCTTGTCTCCCTTGCGGATGGTCATTGAAACTGCCGGGAACTCGATCTTTGCCTCAGCCATGCCTTTCATGCATCTGTACTGATCCACGTTTACATCTCCAAGGCTTATCACGGCTTCTCCGTCAGGGACCCTGAAGGTATCAAGTCCGGCGCCTTCAGCGGCAGCCTCTGCAGAGTCGACGTCGCTCCACGGATTTATCATTCCTGCCTCTCCTTCTTCAGGCACTATGCCTACATACTCGAAGACCATTCCGTCAGCTATGTGCTCCTGATCCTCCTGCCATGCGAGAGTCACAGGATCTCCCTTGGTGAACGTCATGAATCCGTGTCCGCCGGTAAATACTTCTTCCTGTGATTTGACTTCTCCGTTGTCATCATATACGTAGTCAGTCTTTACGCAGTCATGGTACTCGAGCTGAAGCGTTTCAGCATCAAAGGTACCTGTCATTGTCCATGTGCTGTTTTCCCATGCACTGCTGCCCCATGTGACCGTAGCACTGGCGCCGTTTTCATCATCTGTTGCTAAGATCATTATGTTAGCCCTGTCACAGACATAGTTGCCGATATAGTCCATTACCGGGTTCTGTTTGTCACCCGCCGGCTCTTCAGCCTTGCTTCCGCAGGATGAGAGGCAAAGAGCGAACACCATCATCATTGCCATCATGATCGACAGTATCTTTACAGTCTTTTTCATTTTCGCGTTCCTTTCTGAATAGATCTTGTCGGTTTTACCATCTGTCATGTTCTTCTTTATCTGATACGAGCTTGTATAAGAATGCTTTTTCATGCTTATTTACCAGTCATCGGGCAGCATCGTTCAGAAGGGGCTGTTATCAGCCGATGATATGGATGTCGCCGATAATAGGAAGCGGTGCTCTGCTTCCCTGATATGCACTTATGGCACCCATTATGTCTAAAACAAAACCTGCAATGTTTACCACTCCGGCCACCAGTGCGCCGAGAAGCGGTATCACTGCAAACACTCCTCCGATCAGGCCCGCAAGGTCTATCACCAGAGCCTGGTTCAGATGATGCCGCATGAACGGATCGTTCTTATCGCCCATCGCATAGGCAATGAAGAACCCTATCCATGTGAAATACGCAACAGCCGCTAATATATTCTTACTGATATTCATGATTTTTCTCCTTCCCATGAGAGAGTAATACATACCCTTTTGTACAGGATGGGCAGCCTCTTTATGCAGAAGTTTATAACAGTCTCTTTCTGCAGAAGATCATTACTGCTTTGTTCTGAGGCGATCATGTCCGCCTCTTCCTGCAGAGGATTATTATAGAACATTTATACATGGATTTGTGATTCATTGATGAATTTTAAAGAACTAAAACGCCGGTATAAAAGCTGCAGTTTATGCTGTTTTCACCAAATAAAGTCCGATGGGATCCACCGGTGTCTGCCTGCCGATTCATAATAAAAATCTATAATTTCATTCTCTGTAATAATATGCTTGATATCTTGTTAACAAAGTCTTATAATCAGCGGCGGAAACTCAAGCCATAATAACAGTTTCCATAAATATGCAAATTAATATGCACACTAATATGCACATAATTTCAGGAGGTATTATATGATATTTCAGCTTTACAGCAATCACGCAGTGATGCAGATCATTGGCTGGGTGCTCGTATTCTGCGGACTGATCATCATGAACGAGATCGGCAGAAAAACCAAGACAGGCGGCATGATCATCTTCGTGATCATCCCGGCTATTCTCACAGTTTATTTCATCCTCGCTCATGTCGGAATGTTCGGCGGACCGGAGAACCCTACAGTCGCATTCATGGACGGCTGGTTCCACTACTTCAAGCTCTATGCTGCTGACATCGGCTGCGTAGGTTTCATGATGATCAAGTACGAGTGGGGCCTTGGCAAGAAAACATGGTTCAAATGGTGGCCTTGGTTCATCGTTGCAGCCAACATCATGATCGCAAACGTATCCGACATGGAGTCCGCACTTGCTGCGTTCTCCATCACAGGAGACTTCAGCGGAGCATGGTGGGCATCCAACGAAGGCGTATTCATCTACGGCGGCTGGTGGAACCTTCTCAACGCACTTGCAGGCATGATCAACATCTTCTGCATGACAGGATGCGTACATCTGCTCACATCGAAGGACAAGAACATGTCCGACATGCTCTGGCCTGACATGACGATCTGGTTCATCGTTGCATACGATATCTGGAACTTCGAGTACACTTATCTCAACCTGCCTACACATTCGTGGTACTGCGGCGTTGCGCTCCTGCTCGCTCCTACATTCGCGAATGCGCTCTGGAACAAGGGTGCATGGATCCAGAACCGTGCAAACACACTTGCCATCTGGTGCATGTGGGCTCAGGTCGTTCCAGCATTCCAGCTCTCCAGCAGATTCGCTGCTGCGCTCCCTTCGGTTTACGGCGGAGCTACTGCTAACGGAATCACAACGATGGATCTGTACGAGAAGGCTATCGCTCTCTACAACGCAGGAGCAGGCAAGACTGCACAGGCCGGCCAGATCATTTCCGACATGGGGATCACAGCTGACCCGAGAGCACAGGGCGTCATCGCAATGCTTTCGATCGCTGCAAACGTCATCTGCATCGCAGTCATCATCAAGCGCTCACTCGCAATGGGCAAGAATCCTTACTCCAACAATGTCTGGGAAGGAACAAAGGACTTCGAAGAGGCAATGGCAAGAGCAAGAGCCTAAGCTCAGACACAATTTCAAAACAGATCAGAATGAGTGCCGGGGAATCGTTCCCCGGCATTTTGTTCTGCTGAAAAGCAGGTTGACATTTTGCATAAAATGCCGTAATTCAGCCATTTGCGGAATAATCTTATAGAGGCTCTGCTGCGATTGTTTTATAATCATAACAAGCCTATTTCAACGCAAGTGACATATAAAGAGGGTACCGAGTATGTATAGCATATGCAGAAAGTTTTCATCCTTCGAAGAGCTTGTAAACGACTTTCTGACACGTGACAGCATCGCGATACGCTGCGGCGACATGGAAGGCAATACCAGTGAAGTCTCATACAGGGATTTCGCCGAGATGATCATCTCTGAGTCCTTCCATGTAAAAGCGGAATGCAGCAGTGTCGAAGTCGTCAGATACGAGCAGACCGTAGATTCTCTGGTAGATATCTTCTCCCACGTCCTAGCCGGATGTGATGTCATTATCGCCGACCCGCGTGTTCCGGAAGGCTTTAACGAATTTGCCGCAGCGGCAGCTGAAGCTGCCAGACATGCCCGCGAAATGCAGCGCGACGAGTTTGGGCGCATAAAGGGCAAAGTAGGGGAAGGCGAGCTTCTCTTCTTCACATCGGGCACCACGAGCAGCTCCAAGATCGTAAGGCTCACGTCTAAATCACTTTGCACCAGCGCATGGAGCGGCCAGTGCATGCTCGCATGCGGTGAAGGCGACCTGATACTGTCCAACCTCTCCCTGTCGCACGCATATGGGTTCGTATGCTCCATGCTGTGGGGACTCGCTTACGGCGCAACGGTAGCGCTTGGAAGGGATGTGCACCGTTTTACCGGAGATGCTCTGTTTTTCAAGCCGACAATTATCCCTGCTGTTCCTTCGCAGATCGCCGATATGCTACAGAAAAATGCTCTGAATCCTGAGCTCCGTGTAGTTCTGATCGGCGGCGCTCCGTGCCCGAAGTATCTGGCCGAAAGTCTGAGAGAAAAAGGACTGGCTGTATATCTCGGTTATGGACTTACGGAAACATCGAGCGGTATCGCGATCACTCAGGATCTCGACGAACCTGACGCCATGTATCCGTGCCCGGGCGCAGATATCCGCATAGAAGAAGACGGTGAGATCTCCGTTGCAACACCTTGCATGATGCTGGGCTATCTGGGCAGGGAGCCTATGTTTGAGGACGGACGCTTCTATACCGGCGACATCGGATGGTTTGACGAGAAGGGAAGACTTCACCTGAAAGGCCGCAAGAATGACGTGCTGGTTCTTTCCGATGGAGATAAGATCTTCTGCCCTGAATATGAAGAGGCCATTGAACAGCTGAGCGGCCTGCCTGATCTGGGGGTCATCCTTAAGGATGGGGAAGCCGTGCTGGTGGCCGGCACTTTCCCTAAAGACCCTGCCATTGCGGCGGATATTAAGAAAAAGCTTGTCAGGGAAGTTGCAAAGTTCAACAGCAGCATCCCGCATTCACGCCAGATAAGCGATGTCATAACAACGTCAGACGCTCTGCCGCGCACTGTGACCGGAAAGATAAAAAGATACGAGCTTCAGAAAATGTTTGAATAAAAATCTTATATATAGATAAACTCACATATGTACAGATAGAATTAGATATAGAAAAGGTGCTCCCGGCGGAGCGCCTTTTTTAATTTGCAGCCGTTCGTTTTAAGTCTATCCCCGCAGTCTGGTTATCAAAACCCTGTCTGCCTCTTGTGAAGCCACAAGCTCAAGCAATCAACAACGGATCCGGTTTCTGTTGTTGTTTCTGCTGTTGACCCATTTTTTTATGTTTTTCCAAGGTCCGTCAGTTTATTGATAGATTTAACCAAAATGTATTGCATTTCCGTCATCAACGTAGAATCTTTTTTCCAGTATCAGCCGTTTTTCATTTTTATACAGCTCTTTTGTTTTTTATTCGATGACTATTTCGAGAAATCCGTGCCATGACGGACTTTTCTGCTGGATTCAATGCTCCCCGAAGCACTCATCTCCTGTTTTGCTGTCTTAGGCAAACGATCAGTGTGGCTGCTTCGATTAAACATTGATAGATTTTTCCGCTTAGTCCTTCTTTTCCGTCATAGCTTTAGCAGTATTTCTATGAACTTCTCAAAACTCGTCATCACCATACATGAATAATCTTTCATTTTAGCTGCATCAGAATCGTACTTTGATAGGACTGATTTTGTACTGATTTGTATTATTTGTCCAATTTTTAAAAAAGGTCTTTCTTTGTTGTTTTTCGTGCATTTCTCGTTTGCTCATTTTTCGTTTGAGATATACAATCTGACCTACTGAAAACGGAGGGTCTTTTATGGATGCGGAACTTAATCATCGTCTTAATTATGAAATGAAACTACTTAAATCTGAAAAGAAGGAATATGAACGCAGGCTTGAGCTTTGTCGTGGGTTCGAAAATGTATGTCTTTACAGTTCAAAGCATCCAAATGGTAAGCATTACTATTATGCCAAGCAGCGCGGGGCAAAAAAATACACCTATTTGGGGAGCAAGGAAAGACCTGATGTAAAAAGGATATGTGAGGCGCACTTTTTGAAAGAAGCTATACGGAGAACCGATATCAATATTAAGCTTATCAGTTCTCTTAGAAACAAGTATCTTCCATGTGATCAGTACTCTATCAACTCATCACTTCGAAAAGCCTTTCGAAGCGATATTCCGCCTGTTTCCAGAGCATATGAAGTTGAAGGCGCCAGGTGGAAAGCGAAAAAGCTAGAATATCAGGCGCAGCAACCTGAGAATTATCCGGAGTTCAAGACAGAGACGACCTCGGATGGTGTGAAAGTCAAGACCGTCAGCGAGCTTCTCCTTTATGAAAAGTTCAAGGATGCCGGATTCATTCAGATATATGAACTGCCTTTAGCGCTTGAAGATCACGGACCGCTTATGTATCCGGACATCACTATACTATCGCCGGTCGACATGAAGACTGAAATCTATGTCGAATATGTAGGACGCCTTGATCTGCCGGATTACCAGCAAAAATTCGCTCGAAGAATTAACCGCTATATAAAGAACGGGTATAAACCTAATGTTAATGTGTTTTTCATTTATAGCGACAGGGAAGGTCATGTGGACTCTATGCAGATAAACAAGGTAATCGCGGATATCCGCGGCATATAAAAGGAAACGACCGCTGAAGGCGGTTGGTTATAATGTTACTCTGCCGGCAGCAAGCGGTTCCGGGTAATGATATAGCCGATGATTATGAAAGTGGCGTTGACTGCCCAGCTCACAGGGAAGACTATCATTATGGACAGCCAGGTGTGATAGATCTTAAAGCCCGTGAATACCCAGACTATACGCACTCCGCATACGCAGATGAGAGTTGTAAGCGCTGGTACTAGTGACTTTCCGAGGCCTCTCATGGCTCCCGAAAGATTGTCCATCAGCACGTTGAGCGTCTCGGCATACAGCAGCAGTCTGACCCTCAGAAGGCCCGCCTCGATTACCTGCGGTTCGTTCGTGAAAAGGCCGAGAAGCGGTCTTGCGAATATGAGCAATACCGCCGAAAGCACCATTGTGAACGTCCAGCTCACGAGCAGGGTCTTCCGCACTACCTCCCTGCATCTGGCATACTTTCCGGCGCCGTAGTTCTGACCTATGAAAGTTACCAGTGTCTGGGTGAACGCGTTTACCACAAAGAATGCGAATATTTCTATGTTGAAAGCTGCCGAAGAAGCGGCCATGTAGGTGGCGCCGAGGCTGTTTATGGCTGACTGGATGCAGATGTTGGATATGGAGAAGACCGCGCTCTGCAGACCCGCGGGCATGCCGATCTTAAGGATGGTTGCGAGATCGTCCTTGTTTATCCGTATCTTTGCGACATTGACATGTATGACGCTGTCTTCCTTTCGCAGGAAGTGGAGCAGCATCATTGAGCTTATCACGTTTGCGAGCACAGTCGCTATGGCGACTCCGTCCACATCCATTCCCAGAACCAGAACGAAGAAAAGGTTTGCCGCCACGTTGAACACGCCCCCGATGAAGAGGCAGATGAGCGGAGTCCTTGTATTGCCGTTGCTCCTGAAGATGGCTGCCTCGAAGTTGTAAAGCAATATGAACGGCGCGCCGCTGAAATAAAGCCTGAGGTAAATGACCGAATACGGTTTTACCTCGGCCGGCACTCCTAGAAGATCAATGATCGGAACAGCAATCAAGTTGCCGATCAACGCGATGAATATGCCGGCCGCAAGGGCAAATGCCATGGATGTCCTCACGGCGCTTTTTGCTTTTTCGGGCTCCCTTGCACCGATGTTTTGAGCGATCAGCACATTTGAGCCTACGGAAATTCCTACAAAAAAGTTGATGAGCAGCGATACTATCGGTGTATTGCTTCCCACTGCAGCCATCGCCTCCATGCTTGCAAACTTGCCGACAACAGCAACATCAGTTGCATTGAAAAGCTGCTGCAGCATGCTTGTCAGCATGAGCGGAATGGCAAAAAGAAGGACCTTGTCGACTATAGAGCCGACAGTCAGGTCCGGATCCGAAGGTATTCTTTTTTTCAAGAGATGACTTTCCATTACAGTTTAATTTTAGACCTGTTGGCAGTGTAATTCTATAGTAAATACTCCAAGTGGTTAGCTGACTTCTGTCCCGGAGGCTCCTTTTCAGCGTTTGGGACGGAAGTCGAGCCTCAGAAGTACAGCTGCTTTCGGTTCTAAGAAACCTCACCTGTCCAAAGCATCAATTACAAATAAACAGGCGCCCCGTGATGGGGCGCCAATATTTATTAATTTCAGGATTGCGAAGTATTTTCCGTTCACAGCGAGGATGCAGGCGGTCGGGGAGCGGAGCATACCTGGATGTACGTGAGCACCGCAGAACCGCGCAGCCAACAAAACTGCAAGCGGAAAAGATTAACGATCTTACCACATGTTTTCGTCAGGGATATGCTCGATGGTCGGGTCAAGCGGCTCCTCGCGCAGTACTGTACGCATGTACTGGCTGAACTCGTCGCGGATGGCCTGTCTTGTGTAGACTCTCGGATCGCAAAGGTCGTGGCATACCCATACGACATGGATGCCTCTCTCGCGGCCCTGCTCCTCGAACATTCCGTGGAGGCCGTCGAGAGCCTTGCAGCTCATGTGCTCCCACATCATTACCATGTCGGCATTCATGATCTCGCAGAACTCCCAGAGCTCATCGACGAGAACCTTGTATCCGCCGTGTGTACGGTTGCGCATGATCATGTTCTCGTTGAGCCATGCCATGTCGTACCAGGCTTTCTCTCTGTTCTCAGGAGTATCCTCTTCGGCGATCATGTCGGTGTTGACCATCGACAGCATGTCTGTCAGAGGCACAACGCCCCAGCAATGCATCATCCAGTAGAGCATGTGGATGTTGTACTGCGGCTGTACGCCCCATACGATACATCTGTGTCTGTACTCAGGGCAGATCATGGTCTTCTTTCTGTAGCCCTGTTCAACGAGCTTGCTGATCTTCTTGTCCTTAGGCGGGAAGAGCTCTGATCTTCCGCAGTTGCCCATGTAGTTGGTGTCATTGTAGAGCGAGAATACCGAACCCACGAACTGCGGATAGTACGTCGCGTTGTTGTCGAGCCAGAATGCGCGGTGCTTTGTGGCGTCGTTGACTCTGGCAGCGCTCTCAAAGTAACGCTTCCAGTCCCACTTCTCGTGCGCATGCTCCTCGATGAACTTCACTGCTTCCTTCATGTCGTTGGCAGCGTATTCCTGAACGTCATCCTCCTTGTGGCGGAGCGGCGCAGTCAGCTGGAACGTAGGGATGCCGTACTCGCGCTCGAGTCTGTGAGCGATAACTCCATTGCCCATGAGGGAGCCGTCACATGTCGTGTTGACCTGTACTGCGCAGCATCCGAGCACTGCGAAGTCGTCGTCGATCGAGATGCCGGCTTCAGCCTCAGGCATAGGGCAGACATCGCCCGGAAGTCCGAATTCCTGAGCAACGTCGAGATAATGCGTTGTCGAGTTCTGGGTCAGCAGGTTGGCGACGAACATGGTCGGGACCTCCCTGAGGATGGCTGTCGTATCCTTGAATCCCATCATGAACGCTGTCATCGCGTTCTCGTCTGTCAGCACGCATGTCTTCGAGAAAGCTTCGTTGTTGCCCGTGCGGCGGTCGCCCTTGAAGATGTTGTCCATCGTCTTGGCTACGTCGTAGATCACGAAGTTCATGGCAGTGTGCGTGATGCGCAGAGGCTCGTCTCTGAGGCCGAGCGTGAACTTATCCATCATGTAAGGAACAGCCAGATAGTTGGCCATCCATCTGTAGCGGAACATCGCCTTGATATTGCGAGGCTTCGCGATGAATCTTGCGAGTATGGACATGATATAGAGCCATCTCGAATAATCATAAAGCGTATCCTTTACGCCTCTCCACTCGCGGCGGACGAAGACCTTGGTCTTTCCGTTGGTTGGATACAGCTTGCCAAGCGTCTGGTCGCCTTTCTTCTTCTTAGGGTTAGTGATCTTCTTGACCGTTTTGAATGCCATTACTTCTCACCTCCCTGCAGTTTCTTTATCTCAATACTTTCAATGAATGCCTGCACACGGGTACGCATCTGGCCTGCGCCGGCATTGATGTTGTAAGGTCTGTCTACGGAGAGGACAGGGAATCCGTAATCCTCTCTCAGCATGTGCGAGCCCAGCATGCGCTCGTAAGCCCATGGGTCGCAGAACTTCACCTGTTCGTAAATAATGCCGTCCGCCCTGTACTCCTTTGCGAGGTCGTTGACGTATTTCTTGCGGCCGTAGACCTTCTCCATGTTCATCGTGCGAGGGCACTGGCTTGCCATCGTGTAGTGGCGGCAGATCTGCGTAAGGATGTCATCTTCCGAATCAGGATCGATCTCGATAGGATCTCTGCCCGGGAAAGAGCCGAAGCAGTATCTGTCTGCGCATACATAAGTGCCGCATTCCTCGATCAGCTTTATCATGCCGATGTCATCGATTTCGGAGCCGACAACGAGTACGCGTGCGCGCCATTTTTTGCCGTCAGGCTCTCTGGTCTTTATCTCCTCGAGCGTCTCTCTCAGCTTGTCGATGAGCAGATACTTCGGAGCCAGATAAGTTGCGAGCGTGATCACGTGGAACTCATATCCGGTGATGCGCGGATCGTCTTCCTTGCGGAATTCACCGATCTCACGGATGAGCCTGCACACCTCATTGTGCTCCTCAACTGCCTTGAGCATTGCCTCTTCGGATATGTCGATGCCGTAGGCCTCATGGAGCGGTTTGAGTATGTGGTTCTGGCTCTGCAGTTTCAGGAGCGCCACGCCGTTTTCGGTCGCCTTCATCGGTATCTCCATGAACTGATAAAAGAATTTGTCCTTTCCCTCGTCCATGGTGTGAAGCAGCTCCATGTTTTCGGCGGCACGGTTCATCATGGTGCAGCCGTCCGCAGCGATCAGACAGTCCGCGAAATTGAAGCCTCCTTCGATCGCTCTCTCCAGCAGCGCCCTGCTCGTCTCGCACAGAAAGCTCGTCATGTAGTACGTAGCGATATCCAGCGAGCCGGTATTAGGCGCAAAAAGACGAACTGAGAACGCGTTGCCGAGGTTCATCAGAGGTTCCGGTATATTCTCGCACGTAAACGCCGCGCAGATTCTGCCGTCCTTTTTGGCCTGTTCTATCAGTTCGTTGTTTGCATTCTGCAGGAGGTTCTCAAAATACAAAAGATGCTTGAGGTCTTTCATATTGTCTCCTCTTTCTTATTAAATAAATCCCTCTCAATACCAATAAAAGCACTAAAATACTCTTACCAGTTTCCTGTTAATAAAAATATTAACCCCTGTACGGGGTCCTAAGCAAGAATTTATAAAGTGCATATTGTTTTTTTGTTTCACTTCAAAAGGCAAATGATAAATAAGCCTCAAAATGTCTGAGAGGGAGGCGTACTCCATCGGGGACATTTTGAGGCTTTATCAATTACGCATTTTTCAGAAGATCAGAAAATTTCGACATGGTTCCCGGTATGTCGATCTGCTGCGGGCATACCGCTGCGCAGGCTCCGCATCCGATGCAGGCAGACGGAAGCTTGCTCTCGTCAAGCGCAGCGAGCGCCATAGGAGCGATGAATCCGCCTTCGCTGTAAGCGTGCTCGTTGTAGAGCGAAAGCAGCCTTGGGATGTCGAGTTCCATAGGGCACTTCGTAGTACAGTATCTGCATGCGGTGCACGGTACCGTTCCTGCATTCTTGCCCGTAGTGTCGAAGTGCGCTGCTGTCAGAAGCGTCGCGATATCGTCATCGCCAAGAGGTCTTCTTTCGCTGAAGAAATCGATGTTCTGCTTCAGCTGTTCAAAGTTTGACATGCCCGAAAGAATCATGGTAACTCCCGGAACAGACTCTACGAATCCGAATGCCCAGTTTGCCGGAGTGTAGTCAGGGTTGCTCTTTGCGAGTATCTTCTCTCCGCCGAGGCATGACTTCGCAAGCTTGCCTCCGCGAAGCGGCTCCATTACCCAGATAGGCATGCCGATGTTGTTGAGCTCTTCGACCTTGTCCTTTGCATTCTGGAACTCAAAATCAAGGTAGTTCAGCTGTATCTGGCAGAATTCAAGATGCTTGTGGTTTTTCATTATGAAGCGGTGCATCGTCTCCTGGCTTCCGTGGCACGAGAATCCGAGGTGGCGGATCTTTCCTTCCTCTTTCATCCTGAGAAGGAACTCCGTGAGTCCCGTGCTGTCATCGAGGTACTTATCGATGTTCAGCTCGCAGACATTGTGATAAAGATAGAAGTCAAAATAATCAGTCTTGCACTTCTCAAGCTGTTTATTGAAGATCTCCTCGTGCTTTCCGAAATTGGACAGGTCATAGCCCGGGAATTTGCTTGCCAGGTAAAAGCTGCTCCTGTCGTATTTCGACAGAGCTTCTCCTATGACTGTCTCACTGTTTCCGGCGTGATAGCCCCATGCGGTATCGTAGTAGTTGATGCCGTTAGCCATCGCGTAGTCGACCATTTCCTGTACAGCCTGCGGATCCGGTCTGGTATCATCGCCGTCGATACACGGCAGCCTCATGCAGCCGAGACCAAGCCCGGACAGTTTCAAGTCTTTAAAATCGTTGTAATACATACTTTCTCCTTCTCTTAATAGAAAATTGATCCTATGCCTTTGCTCGCCTGCTCCGTCGCCGGTGATACCATCTCGTTCGACCTTGCTTCGCGGGGAACGGCTCTGGCGCTTCGCTTGCGAGACTCGTTCCAGCCGCTCACCTGCGGTCTCTCTCCGGCATCCCTTGCGGCTTCTGCGCAATGCTCGCATCGGCACATGATCAATTTTCTTTTACGATTACGTAGTTATCCATCAGATCCACTTTTTCGAGCTTTCCGTTGAATGTGTAACGTATACCCATAAGGTCTGTGAAAATAATGGTGCCGCCATCCACCTTTATGTCGGCTACATTTTTAGCGAGCATATTAGCGTCGCTTATCTCATTTTTATATACAGTTGAAAGGCACATATCCGATCCCTCCTTTTTTACCTCAGTTTTCTGACCTGCCCGCAGATCCGTTATTTGCCGTCCGGGAAGCTGGTGAAGCTGTCATGCTCCACCTTCGGAAGTCCGTATTTTTCCTTCGCATCCGCTATGGCTTTTATCATGAACGCCATGTTGCGCGCGAGGTTCCTCATGACCTGGAGGCCCTCTTTATCTTTAAGCACATCGTCTGCCGTGAATCCGTGAACATTGTTCCAGTAAGTGGATGTAGCAATCGGCATTCCGCTGATGCTGAAGTACTTGTTGAGCACGTCGAAAGAAGCGGTGGTACCTCCGCGCCTTGCGCTTACCACACCTGCTCCCACCTTCATATGCATGTCGTACTGAGCACTGTAGAACAGCCTGTCGAGGAACGAGATGAGTGTTCCGTTCGGCGAGCTGTAGTATACCGGGCTACCTACTACAAGTCCGTCCGCATTCTCAAGCTTTGCATTCACTTCATTTACGATGTCTTTGAAAACACAGCCGTCATGTGACGAGCAGTAGCCGCACGCAGCGCATCCTCTGATGCTTTGGTTTCCGATATGGATGAGTTCAGTCTCAACTCCCTCTTCATTGAAGGTCTTTATCATCTCCTGCAGCGCAGTCGCCGTGCACTGATCAGCCCTCGGGCTTCCGTTTATAAGAATCACCTTAGCCATTGAGTTCCTCCCAATCTATTTTCTCGTTCCTGAAAAAAGTTTCCCTGTCTCTTTCACCGATCGGCCGCATCACCCTGCACGGGTTTCCGACCGCAACGGAATTCTCCGGTATGTCTCTTGTTACAATGCTGCCCGCGCCAATGACGCTGTTCTTTCCTATGGTCACACCGGGGAGCACCACTACGCCGGCTCCTATCCAGACGCCTTCCTCAATGCGGACATCCTTGTTGAACTGGAGCGCAGGGTCTTTCCGCAGCTCGGGAAGCACCGGATGGCCTGCTGTCACTATGGTGACATTAGGGCCGAACTTGACCCAGTCGCCTATGTAAATGTGCCCGTCATCGACCAGCGTCAGGTTGAAGTTTGCGTAAATATTGGAGCCCATGTGCACGTGGCTTCCGCCCCAGTTTGCATACAGCGGCCTCTGTATATACACTTCCTCTCCGCATTCCGCAAAGATCTCCTTCGTGTACCGCATGATCTCTTCTGTCTGCGACGGTCTGAGGTCATTGAACTCCCTGAGCTTCTCTGCGAACTGCCGCTGCTCGGACAGCACCTCTTCATCACCGGGATCATAAAGCAGCCCGGCTTCCATTCTTTCTTTTTCAGTCATTTTCCGTGTCCTTTTTCAATCAGGAGCAAAGCCCCTGCAAGCCCGCTTTCAGGCGACCAGCCATTTGTATTTCGCAACACTGTAGAGCGGAATGAACGGTATCATGATAGGCGTCTTGTTTTTATATGCCCAGTACTCCGGGTCGTCCTTATATGTACGGTCCTGTCTGATCTCAAGCCTGCGGGCTCCGCCGAACATCACGTATATGATGCCGATGTACCCGAGCAAAGCTGCTGTCCACTGCAGCGCACCGCTGTTTGATCCTATGCCGGTAAGGAACACTCCGGTCCAGAAGGTCATCTCGCCCATGTAATTAGGGCATCTGACGATCCTGTAAAGTCCGGTGTCCACGAATCTTCCCGGTCTTTCTCTTTTTGCAAGGCTTTTCTGCACATCAGCGCTGGTCTCGGTAACAACGCCCGCCGCCATTATGATGATGCCCGCTATGACCCATCCGTCCGTGCCTTTACCGTTCTGCAGTCTGAACAGCACAGGTGAGACTTCACATGCATAGAGCAGTGCAGCTGAGATCCAGATGCCGCATTTGGCGATGACAGACATGCCCTTGCCGTCCTTGATCTCGGATCTCATCTTCTTGTTGTACGAAGCTTTCTTGACTTCCCTGAAGGTAAGGTATCCTCCAAGTCTAATGCCATACATCATGAAGAGTACGCAGGCGATGATCAGTCCCGCATCAGCCCTACCGCCATAAAGGCAGAGAAGCGCAGCTCCTATGGCCGCCACTGAGAACCCGTAGCCTATCGATATGAACCAGACGTACTTTTTGAATCCTATCGCGCTCACTATCAGCGCGACTGCAAATAATATTAAAAACCCGGACATTGATGCTTTTTTACTCCTTCCGGGACCCAGACGGTCCCTGCCGTTTCGTTCTCTTTGTCTGCCAAAGCACGCTCTGTCCCTTATCCCTTTTTCTATTTTCTGATCGCGATGATCACGCGGTCGAGATTCGCCAGGTCGCGGACCACCCGCGTATCGCGGTATGTCTTTGCCTTGTTGAGCAGCCTCTTTACGTCCGTTGCCTGCTCGGCGCCGATCTCGAGAGCGAGCACGCCTTCCGACTTGAGGTGCATGCCTGCCTGATCAGCGATTATCCTGTAGTAATCGAGTCCGTCCCTGCCTCCGTCGAGAGCCATGCGCGGCTCGTGATCCTTTACCTCCACATCGAGTGTGTCGATGACCGCGCTCGGGATATACGGCGGATTGCACACTATGACATCGTAATGCTTGTCATCCGGGATCGCAGCAAACATATCCCCAAGAAGGAATATGCAGCGGCGGTTCACTCCGTTCAGGCCGGCATTGCTCATGGCCGTCTGGAGTGCAGCCTCGGACTTATCGGTCATGGTGACGATCGCATCAGGCACCTTTGCCGCTATGCTTATGCCGAGAGCTCCGCTTCCCGTGCAGAGATCCAGGACCTCAGGCTTTATAAGGCCTTTCTGTTTGATAGTGCTGATCACGATCTCTGCCAGTATCTCTGAATCGAGACGCGGTATGAGGACAGAAGGGTTGACCCTGAAAGGCAGCCCCATGAACTCCTGCATGCCGAGTATGTACTGGAGCGGCACTCCCTCGATCCTTGAGTAAATGCGTTTCTGGAATTCATCGAAATCGTCGTCGCGCATGAGCTCTTTTGATCTTGTGATGAGCTCGGCGGTACCGAGGCCCGTCGCGTACGACATGATCATTCTTGCTTCATTCTTACCGTTCGGAAGCATGCTGAGAGCGGCCTTGCCCCAGCTCAGCGCGTTCTCATAAGTCTTGATGTCTTTTGTATATCTGCGCGCAAGAGTCCTTGCCTTTGCCTCCATCGCTTCTCTGTCTGCGATGGCTCTTACGAGGGTGCGCCCGTCCGTCTCCTCAGGAGAAACGATAGTGTACCCGTCGCTGTCGAGTCCGTCGAGGAAGTCTATCGCGCTTACGATCTCATCATCGCTGGCTCCGTTGGCCGGATCTTCAAATACCGTTCTTTCCTCTATCCTTGTGAAGTCGTCGATCGCTGCAGCTGCAGCTTTCTTGTTGGCCTCGGTATGTGCCTCAACATCTGCCGCCCAGGCTTCAGTCTCCTGCTCGATCTCTTTCATCTCGGCCTTCGATCTCACCGGATTTCCGTCCTTGTCGACGAAGCCTTCGATCTCAGGAACTCCCGGATCCACAAGGACTGCCTTAAGTGAGAGCAGCGCTACTTCGAGCTGATCCCTGTTCGGCTCGGCAGTAGTCAGCCTCTGGAGCTGGAGCCCCGGCCAGCTGAGTATCTTCACCACGATGCCGCTCGATCTGCCGGCCCATCTCAGAAGCTCAAAGCTTATGGCTGCGATCACCGGGATCAGCAGTATCCTCGAAAGGATCCTCCATGCCAGATTCGGCCAGCCCAGGAAGCTGAAGAGCAACAGGCTCACAATGAGTACGAATACCAGAAAGCTGGTACCGCATCTCGGATGCAGAGTATAGAACTCTTCCGCGTTCTCAGGGCAGAGCACTCTGTTGTTCTCAAAACAGTGTATGGATTTATGCTCGGCGCCGTGGTACTGGAACAGCGTTTTTATGTCGTTCATTTTGCGTATCGCCGCGACATAGGCGACGAACATCACTATCCTGAGTATGCCTTCTACCAGATTGAGCACGAATGCGCTCTGCACCCACTTGCCAAGGAAATTCACTACCCAGGTCGGCAGGATCACGAAGAAGATGAGAGAGACCGCTACCGCAAAGAGAAGGGCAGTTGTCATAAGGAAGTTCCACGCAGCCTTTTCGCCAAACTTTTTATTGATCCACGCCTCGAGCTTGCCCGGTTCTTCGGCATACTCTTCAGGCGCGTAGGTCTCCAGAATGTCAGCGGACTCCATCAGCGTGCCCATGCCTCCGACAAGCGCGTTAACAAACGAAACGACCCCTCTGACGAAAGGGATCTTCACAGCACGCGACTGTTTCTTCTTGAGCTTGGTCTTGAGGTAGAGCTCACCTGAAGGCAGGCGCATAGCAAGAGCGACCCTGTCAGGGCCCTGCATCATGACACCTTCCATGACAGCCTGTCCGCCAATAGCTGTAGGGCAGGCACCTTTTATGAAAATTTTGTTGTAATCGATTTTAGCCATTTTATGAATTGATAGGTGCAGGGCGTTTCCCCCGGGCGTGAGCCGTGGGATCTGCCGGCTGCACCGGTTTTTTATTAAACGAATAGTTTTGAAATACATGCGCAGAGCTGCAAAGGCGAGCGCCGCGCAGAAGACGCCGGGAATGCCGGAGCGAGACCGCAGGCGAGCGGCCGGAACGAGTCCCGCAAGTAAAGCGTCAGATCGTTTCCCCGCGAGGCAAAGTCTAACGAGATTGCATTACCGTCGCAGGAGCAGGCGAGTCCAGGTGCTCTGTGCGCTAAATCAGTGCATTTTCTTGAGCATGAAATTAACAAAATCTGCGTTGCATTTCGTGCTCGAAAGATTGTCTATTATCTCTTCGGTCACATCCATTACGCTTCCCGAGCTCATTGCCCTGCGAAGCATGAACATAACCTGATATTCCTCCTGTGTGAGCAGCAGGTCCTCGCGCCTTGTGCCCGACTTGTAGAGGTCGATGGCAGGAAAGATGCGCCTCTCGCTGAGCTGCCTGTCGAGGTGGAGCTCCATGTTGCCGGTGCCCTTGAATTCCTCGTAGATAACGTCGTCCATACGCGATCCGGTCTCGACCAGCGCGGTCGCGAGTATGGTTACGCTGCCGCCTTCTTCGAGGTTCCGCGCTGTGCCGAAGAATTTCTTCGGCGGGTGCAGCGCACCCGGGTCGAGACCGCCCGAGAGCGTCCTTCCGGACGCCGGCACCTCCATATTGTAGGCTCTTGCGAGCCTTGTGATCGAATCCAGCAGTATCATGACATCCTTGCCGGCTTCAGCGAGGCGCTTCGCGCGCTCTATCACCATCTGTGCCACCTTTACATGATGCTTGGTCTCTTCATCAAAAGTGGAATATATGACCTCAGAGTGCTTAAGACTCCTCTTCATGTCCGTGACTTCTTCAGGCCTCTCGTCAACGAGCAGCACTATCAGCTCAATATCCGGATACTTGTCTTCGACCGAAGCCGCGATCTTCTTGAGCAGCACCGTCTTTCCGGCCTTAGGCTGAGCTACTATGAGACCTCTCTGGCCTCTGCCGATAGGCGCAACCAGATCCATGACCCTCGTCGAAAGGTCGATGCTCGAGTTCTCCAGCACGATTTTCTCATCCGGGAAAATAGGGGTGAGATTGTCGAAATGCGGCCTTCTCTTAGCAGTCATAGGATCGAATCCGTTGACCGTCTTCACATAAAGAAGCGCTCCGAATTTCTCGGTTCCCCTCGGTTTTCTTGCAATACCCAGGATCTTGTCGCCGGTCCTCAGACCAAAACGCCTGATCTGAGTAGGGGACACATATATGTCTTTATTTGAAGTCAGGAAATTATCGAACCTGAGGAATCCGAAGCCGTCATCCGCCAGTTCCAGAATGCCTTCAACATCGTATTTGCCATCGCTTTCCGGTGAAGCTTCAGCCGCATCGGCAGCTGCCTCTCCATCAGAAGCCGCCGGCGCCTCGTCTGCAGCAGCGGCTGCTCCGGCATCAGATGCCTCCTTGACATCATCATTTATTTCAGCCGCAGCAGCCTTTTTTGCAGCCGTTTCAACCGCCAGAGCCACTTCATCGGCACCGGTTTTTACTGCAGCGGCAGCATTGGCAGCAGAGAACGCCTCAGACGCACCGTCCGCAGGCACCGCTGCTGCAACAGCTGTCTCCTCGGTCTTTGCTTTCGTTTCTTTAATTGTATCGTTCACTGTTTCGATCGTTTCAGTCTTTTTTCTCATGTATTATTCCTCTCAAGTAGTCCCTTTACGATAATTGCATCTCCATTTGTGCTGTAAATGTTTCTGAGCTGCCGTTATACTCCTGATCACTGTTACCCGAAGCCTCCGCAATTCTTTCAGCGAAAGCAAACCTTGTATCTGCCTCTGCTCAGGCTCTGTTTTGGTTACAGCTCTTCGTTTGCTCCTACTGTTGTCAGTATCGTCTCTTTCGATTTGTCGACCTGGCTGACCTCGAGCTTATCCACGTCCTGCGGATCGATGGTCTCGTTAAGCGCCAGCAGAGTAGGGGACAGGTATACTGTCGACAGCTGTTTGCCGTCAATGCTGATTATCGACCTCTCTGTGAAATTGTCGCCCCTCAGGTAATACCGGTCTCCGATCTTCACAAGGTCTTTGATCTTTATGCTCTTGTGACCCATTTTCATGTCGACCGGCTCGTAAGGCTCTTCGCCGCCATAAGCGTAATGCCTGCCGTAGAGCATGTCATAGGCCAGAGCCTCCTGATTGGACAGGTAATTCTCGTCCTTGCTTGGCTTATTTGACTGCTGATAGTCAAAGATTATGCCTTCGTGGCTGAGGCCGGCATCCTTGAGCAGTATCGCTCCGCTCTGATACGAGTGTATGTCACGGTCCTTTTTAGGCAGGCCGATGTTATCCCATATTACGTAGCGAGTCGTGTACAGATCCTTCTGCTTGTAGTTCTCCTCCTTGACATCGAGGGCAGGGATGTGATCGCCGTAGATTATCATGACGGTCGGTTCGCCGCTATCCTCGATCTTGTCGATGAGGTCTCCGATGAAGGTATCCATCTCATGGCACTCGTTGAGGTAGTACTCGTACTTCCACTTGGTTTCTTCATCCTCGGCTGTGACTTCCGTATACGGCTTTTTGAAAACTCTCTCCGTCGGATACGAGCCGTGGCCCTCGACCGATATGACATGCAGGAAATCTCTCTCCTTGGTCGACTTCATGATCTCCATGATCTCTCCGGTGAGCACCTTGTCCTTGCACCAGTTGGTAGGAGTGAACGAAACATTGTTCATGTACTCAACGGAAGTGAATGTATTGAATCCGAGGTTCGCATAGACCTCATTTCTGTTGTAGAAGAGAGCCCTGTGGTCATGGAGCGCAGCGGTGTTGTATCCGTGTGAGCGGGTAACGTAAGCCATGCTCTCGAGCACGTTCTTGCGCAGTTTACCTTTGTACGGATATTCGCCCGGTCCGAAGAACTTGGCGCTGATCCCCGTCAGCACCTCAAACTCGGTGTTGGCAGTTCCTGCGCCGCAGGCTGGGACCTCAAAACTGCCGGATGTATAGTTCTTGTAGAGCTTGTTGAATACCGGCGTAGGATCCCTTGAGACCTCAATGTTTGAGTAGTCCTGCGCGACCGTGAAGGACTCCATCTGAAGGACTATGATATTCGGATGATCAGTACTGTCATTCTTTTCCTTCAGCTTGGTGTGCGTGCCCTTCTTTGTCTTTTCATCAAGCAGGCCGGTGATCATCGCCTCGGAGTAGCCCCTCGGCCTTGAGATGCCTGCGCTCACGGATGTTGAGATGAAGCAGTACGGCATTCCGAAATCCCTGTACGCGTAGTTGAGGTTTCCGAAGAAGGTGCTTATCACACCGGTTTTTTCAAGTCCGGCTGTCGCTCCAAAAGCAGCAGCTGCCGCAACAAGTATCACGGCCAGGCTCTTTTTATAGTTTATGTTCTTCCACTTCTCGCTCCTGATAAATATCATCACGATGGCCGCAACGCCGAGCGCCAGGGCAATAAGAAACAGCACTATCTGGACCTTTGAGAAGTAGGTTGTTGCAATGGTGAGCCCGTCTGCGAAATTGGTGAAGTCATAGAGCGTGAACGGTGTCATCCTGTTCATGAGGATCACGCCGTTTGCCGTGCCCAGCCCGAGCCAGACGACTGAGATCATGAGCCACACGAACCTGCGCCTTTTGAACAGCAGCGCAAGGGTCATGGTCGCGAAGATTATAAGAGTGTTGTAGATGAAAACCACCGGATGAGTGAACACCCAGCGTATTCCCTCGAGCGGACCCGTTGTAAGTCTCGCGAATTCCTCTATGTAGATATAGATCGCGAGCGCGCTAAGTGCCATGAGTCCGATATATCTTCCCTCGTGAAGATCCGCGTCAAAGTATTTTGACGCTCTTCTCGGAAAGACCTTATAGAATGCTTTGCTGATGCCCTGACCGGCCTTCTTTAAGAAAGCAACGATCACGGCAAGGAGCCTGCGAATCTTTTCCTGCAAAATTAAGCCTCCTGCAAACTGTCGGCAAGTTTTGCGAACTCTTCGAGCGTAAGGCTTTCAGCTCTGCGGCCCGGATCGATGCCCGCGCTTTCGAGCGCTTCCGACAGTGTTTTTTTATCATATCCGCCCATTGGGGCCAGCGCGTTCAGCAGGGTCTTACGCCTCATGGCAAAGCCCGCCTTAACGCAGCGAAGAAGCATCTCCTCGCTTTTCACCTCGACCGCCGGTTTATCCCTGAGATCGAGCCTGAGCACTACGGAATCCACCCCCGGAACAGGGTAGAAGCATTCCCTCGGCACATCGATGATCTCGGTGACCTCGGAATAGTAATGGACCGGATATGTTATTGCGCCCGAAGCCCTGGTTCCCGGTTCGGCGGCGATCCTGTCGCCGACCTCCTTTTGCATCATTACGGTGATGCTTTTTGCGCCGGTACCCGCCTCGAGCAGCTTCATAATAATTGGTGTCGTTATGTAATAGGGGAGATTGCCGATGATGCGTAGCTCGGAAAGCCCGTGCTCCTCCATGCTTTTGCCGGTCATCCCCTTGATGTCCTGCTGAAGTATGTCTCCGTGGATCAGTTCCACGTTGTCCATACCGAAAGTCTTGACCCTGAGGCCGTCTATCATATCGGGATCGAGATCGACGGCAATGACCCTGCCTGCGCGTTCTGCGAGCGGGAGAGTCAGCGCGCCTGTCCCCGGTCCGATCTCAAGCACAAGAGTATCTTCAGTCACACCGCTCTCATCAATGATGGTCTGTATCACCTCTTCATCGATGAGGAAGTTCTGACCGAGGCTCTTGTGAGGCCTGACTCCGGCAAGGCTCTTCGGTTTTCTCGTTTTTACCCTGTGGGAGCTCCTTTTAGCCATCAGAGCCTCCGTCCTTATCCTTGTCGGTCTTGTCCTTCTCTTTGTCAGCCTTATCCTTTTTGGCCTTGTCAGACTTTTTCTCTTCTTTTTTCTCTTTGGCCTCATCGGCCTTGTCTTCAGCCTCTTCCTCTTCGAAAGTAAAGAGAATCTCGCCAGGGTTCAGGAGCCTGAGCTGCTTCTTGGCCTGCTCTCTTATGTACTCCTGATTATTGGCGTTCTTGAGCTCCTTCTGCAGCTCGTCCCTCTGCTGTTCGAGCGCGATCTGCTGCTTCCTGAGAGCGCGGTTCTCTGCCTTGAGCCTGACGATATCCTTTCCGCACATGGTGGCGAGCATGG